>NZ_JBFUBW010000003.1:0-319270 GCF_056405555.1 Variovorax sp. P1_G12
TGTTCGCTGACACCGTCGGCGGCGCCAACGCGAGCGCCAACCTCTACTCGTTGATCGAGACGGCCAAGGCCAACAACATCGAGCCCTACCGGTACCTCGTCGCCCTGTTCAAGAAGCTGCCCCTGGCGCAGACGGCTGACGACTACGAGGCGCTGCTGCCCTGGAACATCGAGCTCGGCGCGCTGTAGACCGCCCTGCGCACATCGGTTCCGACACCACGCGCAAGGGCGTGGTTCATTGACGGCTTACTACGTACATGTAGCCGACGTTCGAATATTGCCAACCGACTCCAGGCCCATAGCGCAGCCTCGTGGCATCGAGGCGTTGCAGCATTTCATCCGCCGGCCAGGGCGCTTCGCCGCGAGCAACGGCAGCGTGGTATTCGGCAAGCTCACCATAGTCCGCCAGCCCGGCCTCATGTCTCAGCAGCTGACGCGGCGTGAACGGGCCTTCAAGGACCGTGTCATCGAGCCGGACCAACCCGTCACGCTCGAGGCCAATCCTCTGAGCCAACGGAGGCCCGGTCTTGGGTTGCGAACGAACGTGCAGCACAGCACGACGCCCACGACACGCTTCGGGTTTGCCGCGGCCAACGAGATGGCGGGTGAACTGAGCGACGCTGCCCAACAGCCGCTTCTGGCCGGTCGCTGCCTCCGGAGCTTTGGGCCCTAAGCCGTTGTCCAGACCTTCAAAGTTCTCGCGTGAACTTGCCGCAACAGCATGTGGCTTCGCACGCGCGCTTCGCCGCGGCTCAGGCGGCCTGCCGCTTTCGCCGTACGGACCTTGGCGCTTCGCTTCGCGCCAGCCACAGTCCGCTCGCAACGATCAGCGCTCCGCCGCCCAGCGTCCATGCATCGGGCGCGGCCTGCCAGAACAACCAGTCCAGCACAAGCGCCCAGGCGAGGGCGCTGTATTCGAAAGGGGCGATGGCGGCGGCTTGGCCGTGGCGGAAGGCCTCGGCGATGGCCATCTGGCCCAGAAAGCCGCTGATGGCCAAACCCGCAAGCACCCACGTGTGCTGGGCCTGGATTGGCACCCATTGCGGCGCCGATAACAGGCTACCGCCCACAGCCATGCCGGCCGTAGTCCAGAAGACCAGCGCGGCGCTCGATTCGGTGCGGCTGATAAGTCGGCCCAGCATGTTCGACAGCGCATAGCAGACCGCGGCCATCAGCACCGCCAGAGCGCCCATCGAGAGGAAGGCACCTTGCTCGGGCCGCAGTGCGATCACGACACCGACGAAGCCCAGCCCGATGGCGATCCAGTGCCGCGGCTGGACCGACTCGCCCAGCATCGGCACGGCGATGAGCACCATCAGCAGCGGAGCGATAAAACTGAGTGTGTAGGCCTCGGCCAAGCCCAGGGTCTTCAGGCCATAGACGAAGAGCACGAGCATCGTCATGTTCAGCGTGGTGCGCAGCAGGTGCAGGCGCCAGCGCAGCCGGCGGTTGAAAACGCCGGCGGCCTCGCGCCGCCAGGCGATGTACAGACACACCAAGGGCAGGGCGGTGAGACCGCGCAGTGCCATCACCTGCACCGGCGGGTAGTGCCCGGCCAGGTTCTTGAGCAGCGCGTCCATGCAGGCGAAGAAGGCGCAAGCCAACAGCATCGCGGCGATGCCGCGCAGGGTTCCGGTCGAGTGCATGGGCGGGTTGTCTCGCGGCAGTGGCCGGGGGAAGGGCATTGTTCTTGACCGCCTAGCATAGGCGTTACGAACGTCTGGTCTGGGGCCGACTGTAGCCGGTCGCTCCCGGCGACGCCGACGGCTGGAATGAATCCGCGCTGCGGGCTGTCCACAGTCTCAAACCGCAGCAGGTCTAAACTGCCGGGCGCCACACTCCGCGGTGCGCGAACAAGAAGGATTGACGAATGAAAACCCTTGTCCCTCTTATCCTGGTTGCCGCTTGCGGCGGCTTTTCCATGACGGCCGGTGCGCAGTTCGCCAAGACCGAAGATGCCATCAAGTACCGCCAGAGCGCGATGTTCATCCAGAGCCAGCACGTCGCCCGCCTGGGTGCCATGGCCAGCAGCAGGGCGCCCTACGACGCGACGGCCGCGGTGGCCAACGCGGAAGTTGTCGCCGAGATATCGAAGCTTCCCTGGGCCGGATTCGGGCCCGGCACGGAAGGCGGCAAGGCCAAGCCGGAGATCTGGCAGGAGCAGGCCAAATTCAAGGAGCTGAACGAGAGGTTGATGTCCGACACCCAGAAGCTCTTGGTCGCCGCGAAAGCCGGCAATCTCGACGCACTGAAAGCCGCCATGGGCCCGTTGGGCGAGACCTGCAAGACCTGCCACGACACCTTCAGGAAGAAGTAGCTCGCCCCCAGGTTGCCCGCACTTCGTGTCGGGCGCCCACCCCCTACCGGGGGCAACGCGCGGTGCGGGTGAACGAATGCAGCGTGACGCGCGGCCAGGCACCGCCGGGCTTGAACGCCTGTCCGAAGGAATAGCCGGTACCCTCGGCCACATAACGCAGGCTCTTGGCGTTTGCAGCGCCCAGCAACCGCAGCTGCGCCCAGGCGCTCCAGACTCTTGGCGAAATTCCGGCCGAACATCCTTGCGGTCTTGATGTCTCCTGGCGCAAAGGAATCCGCAGGTGCCGAGTGCCCCGCCTGCGCCATGAGGCCCGACCATGAGCCCAGGCGATTGGCCGCTTCCTCGTACGCAACACCCGCGTGTTGCTCCGGCAGGATGGGATTTCCGACCCACAGCATCCCGTGCTGCATGCTGAACGTGAACATCGCGCCCAAGGTCGATTGCTTGTCGCCGGCCGGAAGCGACGAGACGGTGAAGCCGGCAGCAAGCCTGCCCTTGAGTTGCTGGGTCCGCCACAGGCGTCCCGTCGCGTCCATGAAGGTCTTAAAGGGACCCGACACACCGCCCAGGTAGGTGGGCGAACCGAAGATGTAGCCGTCGAACTCCAAAAGCTCGTCCGGCACGCGCGCCAGGTCCTCGGCCTTCAGGAGGCGCGCTTCGGTGTTGTCGACGGTTGTGGCCCCGCCCAGCACGTGCTTGGCGATGTGCTCGGTGTGCCCATGGACACTGTGATAGATGACGGCAAGCTTGTTCATTGCGTTGTCCTGTTTGATGGAGTGGGTGTCGATGGATGGAATGCCCTGCTATCGCGAAAACCGGGCGAACGCAGTGGCAGAAAGGAAGAGGCCAGCGCCGAACACGGTGTGGTTGGCGAGGCTTCGCAGGCAGTTGATGGCCGGCGTCGGCGTCTTGGACGCCGCGAAGCCGGCTCCCATGGCGGGCTGCATCACAAACAGCGGAGCAAGGACCGTTGCGATGCCGAAGATCACTGCGGGGAGCAGAGTCGGCCGATCCAGCCATGGCATGCCGACGATGGCCACCAGCAAGCAGGCGTACGCGAGGCCGGTCGCGTAGTGCGTCAGCCACCCCAGCGCAAGCTCGCCCGGGATTGGCTGGGCCTTGCCGATCGCCTTGTGCGTGAACTGGCCGCGCCTGAAGTGACCCACCCACCGGCCAATGAGCGCAAAGCTTCCGGTGGGCACGCCGATGCGCTTCAGCATCCAGAGCCAGAGGTCCATGACGGCGGTGGCGCCGATTCCGAGTGCCACGGTGGTGGCGGCCATTTCTACGGTTCGCATGGGTTGGCTTCCTTCCGATTGATTTGCTTGTGCCGTGGGCGCACTATGCAAGTTCAAGTTAAGTTGAAGTCAAGTAACCAATGGATATTTCTGAAGTTGCCAAGCGCTCGGGGGTTCCGGCGTCCACCCTGCGCTATTACGGGGATAAGGGACTCATTGCCCCGCTCGGTGAACAGGGCACGCGTCGGCGCTACGCCCCGGAAGTGCTGAACCAGCTCGCGCTGATCGCCTTGGGCCAGTCCGCCGGCTTCACCCTCGATGACATTCGATTGATGTTTCTGCCCAGCGGCGAAGCGAACATCGACCGGCAGATGCTGGCGAGCAAGGCCGATGAGATTGACCGCACGGTGGTTCGGCTCCGAGCCATGAGTCGCAGCCTGCGCCACGCTGCGGTTTGCCCTGCACCCAAGCACGCCGAGTGCCCGTCTTTTCAAAAGCTGCTCAAGGCGGCAGCGTCGGGAGCGAAAGAGACGCGGCGAAACGCGCTGTCGCGCAGCTAGGTACGCGCCCTGTCCAGGGCTCCAACTTCAGCAGGCGACCCAGTCTGCGTTCGTGCCGAAGGTCCAGAACCCCATGTGATTTTCCCTTTTCTGCGCCTGTACTGGAACGACGAACGTCTGCACAATCATCAGAAGCAGGACGAGGCGCAGCACATTCATCAAGCTCTCCACATCTTGAATGTTCCACCGAATGCAGCCACGCACGGCACTTGCTCTATGTCCCATAAATCGGGAAATTGAGCCGACGACGCGAAGGTCTGGTTCTGGCCCGATTTGCGTCAGTCGCGTTCGGTCCGACTCTATTGCCATTTGTCTCTCGAATAATCGTGGCGCAGCAGTGAGAGTTGCACGAGATCGCGATGCTCGCCGTGCCAGAAGCCCGCCTGGCGCAGAAGTCCTTCCTCAACGACTTGTGGCTGCGTCTGCAGCAGACCATCCGCCTCTATTGCAAGATCCGGCAGGTGCCAAATTCGCAGCGAATGGCCAGCACTTCTCCGCCGTTGCAAGCGACCTTGTACGCCTCGAAACCTGCGCCCTTTTCCACCAATGAGGCGCTGGGCGTGGTGCACGCTTGCGACTTGGCAGTGAGCTCCGCGTTGTATGTGTCGACACCCGCGGCCTTCGGTGTGGATGCCCGCTCAGACGGCGAAGTCGTCGAGGCGCCGGACGGAGGCATTTCGCCTGCAGCGTTGGCTGGCTGGTGATTCGACCCAGCCGTGGCTCGTCCAAGCGCAATTGAAACAACCGGCGGATAGTCATATGCGGCGCCGGTAGCCACGTCCACACCGACGCCGATGACGCCGCCGAACAGGATGTTGCCGAATGCCATGGCCTTTGTGGTCGACTTGATCGCAACGGTACGCTCCTCATGCTCCTGCTTCGTGCAAGTGACTCCGAGGTCCTCGAAGCTGCGTTGGACAGTGGTCGATCCCGGTGTGGTCACGTACCACGTTCCCTTGTTGTTGGTTAGTCTGCAGGAAGCCCCGACCACCGATCCACCATCATTTTTTGTTTCTACGGAGATGCTCTGATTGGAGCCACTGACGATCGAGGCGCAGCCGACAATCTGGGTCAAGGCGGCAACGACGATGAGAACGCGAAGATTCATGGCTAAGAGATCGAGCATGGCAAGAACGCCGATTCGAGCGTAATGTAATAGAACGTTACTTTTCATAGGGGTCTGCACGGAAAGCAAGAAACCTCATCAAAACTGTGGAGGTGGCGGCTCAAGTTCGGGCTGCGATGCACCAATGGGCAGTTCCGCCGCATTCGGTTTTCGTTTAGCTTGGTGGCATTTCAAACAACAAGAATGCGCTGAGTCCGGGCGACCGGGTTGCCCGGCTGCCAGCACGGCCGTTGAGGTGGAAGAGGTGAGCCAGGCCACTGTATTCGTCGTTGACGACGACGCTGCTTGTCGCGACTCCGTCCGCGAACTCGTCAGCGCAGCCGGACTCGCGGTCGCGGTCTTCGGTTCGGCGTTCGAGTTCCTGACTGCCTTCGACCCTGCTTGGCAGGGTTGCCTGGTCCTCGACCTGCGCATGCCCCGCATGGATGGGCGCGCGCTGCAGGAGCGCCTGCTCGAGTTGGGCATCCACATGCCGATTGTGTTCATCAGCGGTAGCGTCGACATTCCGACAGCTGTCCAGGCCATCAGAGACGGTGCCGTGGACTTCTTGCAGAAGCCCTATCCCCAGAACAAGTTGCTCGACGCCATCTATAAGGCGCTAGGCCAGAACGCCTCCTGAAGGCCGAGCCATCGGCTCAAGTTGATTCACGGCGAGGGCGCAGAAAGAAGCGTCGCTGTGACGTGTTCGTCAGTCGGTTTCGCAAAACCGGGAGGCGGGGTCGAACGTCCGGTCCTGAGGGTTTTTCCGAAAAGGTAACGAAACGAAAAAGAACTTATGATCGATATTCAAAATAGCGAGGAGAAAAAATCTTGTCGGCTTTCGTTCGTTTCGCGCCGATMCTGCGGCGCGTGTCCATCTCGGCGCTTGCGGGGTTGACCATCGCGCTCACCGGTTGCGCGACTCACTATGTCGACGGAGTGACCAAGGAAATCGCTGCGAGCAGCTTCCGCAAACCTAGCGCCGCACAACCGGTCCAGGTGCTTTTCGAGTTCCAGACAAAGGGCGTGGCGAACACGGCCGCCACTTCTGCGCTGAAGAACCAGGTGGTGCAGAAGGTGAAGGACAGCGGACTGTTCTCCGATGTGGAAGAGGGCCCAGTCAAGGGCGGTGGGCTCTTGAGCGTGAAGCTGAACAACGTGCCGATCGGCGATGACGCGTTCAGCAAGGGATTCGTCACCGGCCTGACCTTTGGGCTGGCGGGCTCACAGGTTTCCGATGGCTATATCTGCACCGTGAGTTACCTTGCCGACGGGCAGTCGACCCCGGTCACGAAGAGTGCACGCCATGCGATTCACACCACAATCGGCGCTGCCCCCAGTCCTGGGGCAGCCAAGAAAGCGAACTCGATCACCGACGCTGTGACCCAGATGACCAGCCAGATCCTGAGCACCGCACTCAACGATCTTTCGCAGGATTCCGCGTTCGCGGTCCGCTGACTTTCGACGGGAACTTGAGCATGAACTTGAAGAACGTGCGCTGTCTGGCGGTTTGGCTGATGTGTCTGGGTGCCGCGCTACTGGTGGGTTGTGCGAATGTGAAACTGGCGGAGCCGTCCGCCGCTGTCGAGAACGTGCAGAAGGCCAAGACAGCTGGCATAGCGCCGGTTGCGGTCGGCACCTTCAAGCTGGCGCCCGGCAAGGATGCCTCGCTGGATCAGGTCGTCAGCATCCGGAGTAACAGGTTCTATTCGCCCTACGACAGCTCTTTCTCGAAGTACCTCGCGCAAACGCTGACTGTCGACTTGCGCGCCGCCGGGCTCCTCGCGACGGATTCGCGCAGGTCGATTCACGGCGAACTCACGCAAAGCACCGTCGATGCGTCCATCGGACAGGGTAAGGGCAGCCTTGCGGGTCGGTTCTCAGTGCTGGACGATGGCAGGAAAACTTACGACAAGGAGTTGAAGGTCGAAGCGACGTGGGATTCGCCTTTCGTTGGTGCGGTTGCGGTTCCTGCAGCAATCAATGAGTACATGGCGCTGTACCACAAGATCATCGCCCAGTTGCTCGACGATCCGGAGTTCCGCAAGGCAGTCTCTCCCTGACCGTCGTCATCGTTGAAGTGGCATCAGGGCACCCGCTGGCGGAAAACCGAAGGGGAGTGCAGAACTTCCGGTCTTGGCCGACTGTAGCCTGTCGCTGGCACGGAGCCTTGGGCCCGTTCCAGTCCTTCCGACTTTCCCGCCAGGCCGCAAGCCACTCTCAGGAGGAAGCCGTGTCCAGAATATCCCGCATCGACCTGCCTATTCCGCAGGTTCTGCGGGATACCTTACGTTAGGGTTCGCAATTCGTTTCATCCATCTATGCATATCGAAGAACGCATCCACATCGCAGTCCCGCCCACGGTCATCGACCACGTTTGGAGCGAGGTCGACCGATGGCATCTTTGGGACCCAGACACAAAGCAAGCCCGACTCAATGGGCCATTCGCAGTTGGAACAAGGGGCCGGATTTCTCCCAGCAGGGGCATGGGCGTGCCGATGGCTGTCACAGAGCGTACCGAGGGCCGATCGTTCACCGTAGAGGCTTACATCCCTCTATTTCGCATGCACTTCGAGCACACGGTGTCTCCAGTAGCCGGCGGGTCCGAAGTGGCTCACCGCGTGTGGTTTACTGGTGCCCTTGCCTTTCTGTTCGGGCCAGGCGTTGCCAAGCAGGTTCGCGAGGGGCTTCCTCGAACCATGCAGTCACTGAAAGCATATGCCGAGCAACGCCACAAGCCTCTCGACAGCGACGTCTAACCCCTCGCTCTCTGGCCGAGTTCAGGTTTGGCTTGCCATGAAGGCGTCGGGCACTATTGCAGGACGAAGTCGGAAATAGCTTGAACCGCCGGGGCATCCAGTCCGCCGAAGCCATGCGTTCCTTGGTGCGCACACAGATCGCCGGTAGGCTTCCCTCCGGTCAGTTCGACCGCTTTCTTCCGTGAGGGGCCGGTCAATCGATCCACTACGAGTGGCAGATCTTTGGGCGCTGTCACCGAGCAGCCGTCTTCATGCTGGGCCAGCACGAGCACCGGCAGTTGCAGCTTCTCCAAGTCGAAATGAGGCACAGCGTGCCCCTTAGCAAATGCCGATTCGCTGGATCTAAGCCCCGCAAGGCCCGAGCGTCTGTCGGATGGTGCATCGATGATGACGACCGCGATGCCTTGCTGAGCCAAGAGCCCTCGATTGCGAACGAGAAAGCCTTGGTCTCCCCAGTGTCCAGGGCGGCGGTCAGTCTCTGGAACTCCTGCAGGTGCGCAGAAAACGTGCAAGACTCGGAGGCGAGGTGGCAGAAGGGAGACCGGAGCGTGTAGCATGCATGCAATGGAAGACCCTCTGTGGCCTGCCAGCTTGGCCAGGAGCAACGCAATGGAAAATGCATTCGGTCTCACCATCCCGCGCACGCTCGACGATGTCTGCAATCCCAGGGACATGGCGCTGCTCGTGTACGACATGCAAGTCGGGATCGTCAGCCAGGTGTCGGATG
This sequence comes from Variovorax sp. P1_G12, assembly GCF_056405555.1. Classification (NCBI taxonomy): domain Bacteria; kingdom Pseudomonadati; phylum Pseudomonadota; class Betaproteobacteria; order Burkholderiales; family Comamonadaceae; genus Variovorax; species Variovorax sp. P1_G12. The sequence continues at coordinate 8,706 of NZ_JBFUBW010000003.1, forward strand.
GCGCCGCTCTCACTGCGCGCGTGCATGACGTGTTGACCATCGCGCGCGAAGCCGGGATGCGCGTGTGCTTCACGCGGCACCTGTCCTTGCCGCGCGAGTTTATGGGTTCGTTCCAGTATCGGATGGCGATGAGCTGGCAACGTCTCGACAGCCCCGATGACGTGCAGCCATGGTTCCTGCGCGACTCGCCAGGGTTCCAGATCGTCCCTGAGCTCGCGCCGCTTCAAAGCGAGCCCATCTTCGACAAGATTGCGATGTCCGCGTTCGAAGGAACGCCGTTGTCCTTTGCGCTGCGTGACTGTGGCATCCGCGCGATCGCGATCGTCGGCCTTGCCATGGAAATCGGCATCGAGCCTACCGCCCGACACGCTGCAGATCTCGGCTTCATTCCCGTGATCGTCACCGATGCGTGCGGGCACGGGAACGAGGACGCCGCGCGTGGCTCTGTCAAGCTGTTGGAGTTCGCCGGGGACGCGATCCTCACCGAGGCGAATATCTTGCGACGCTCCCTCGCTCTACGCCGCTGATCGTGCGCTTCTGTGAGTGACACCGAAGAGCACATCAGCCGGGCCGAATAGCAGCCGTTCGCGGTGAGCAGCTTGTGGCCCGAATCAGGTCTCAGGAAACGACTCTGAAAGGCTCTTCTGCGAACTCGGGTCGATGTTTCGATTTCGTTTTATGGCGCGATGGGTGGAGAATGCGAGATGACTCCCCCATCCTCTGCTCTCCTCACCCCGGACCATCTCGCCGTTCTGCGCGCAGTTGCCCGCATGGACCTCTCTCTCGGCATCGCCATCGGCCAGAGCCTGGGCCGACCGGTTGCCGAAGAATTGGCGGCACTGCGTACACAGGGCTACGTCCGGGAAGTTTCCAGCCCCCGACACGACGGGACTCCAAGCCTTCTACACACGATCACGGTCAAGGGGAGCGAGGCGCTGCAAGGGCAAGACGAGCAGCGCATATCCGCTGCGGTGCCAACGATCGGACCCAGGCCCCCCATGCACCGCGAAACGTACAACGGCAGCGAGATGCGCCCTTACACGGGACGAGCAGGATCGATGGACGCGCTGAGGTACCCGAGCCGAGTCGGCAACCAACTGCGCTATCGCGACGATGGCAGCGAACCTGCCCGCAAGGACGCGCGGCCGCCGCGCAAGACGTAACCCAAGTCCGAGCGACCGGTTGTGGCCGCTCTCTGCCTCTAAGGCCGAGCGACCTCTTCCGAGCACAGTCCGCACGCGGACAAGCCACAATCCGCCCGCATGAAAATCCCACGCCACTCTCCGTTGTCTCTGGCTCTTCTGATCGCCGTATCCGCTGTCCCCGCCCACGCCGCAAAGCAGGTCGCGCTGCGATCGCCAGCGCCGCGCGTCCTCTGCGACCGCTACGTGTGTGCCGATGGCAAAGGAATTTCGCTCGAGCTCACCCAAAAGTACCTCGGCAAAAAGGCCGCGACCAAGCTGGCCTCACAGGGGGACTTCGACCGAACCGAGTTCACCTTTGCCAACGGCGTGTTCTGCGACGTCAAAGAGCGCCTATGCCGCGCAGATCGGTACTACGGTGCCGATGGCAAACGCCGCGCGGCCGTGAACAAGAAGTACACCGAGTTGCTGTTTGGGACCTTTTGACTTGACGCAGACCCCGGTCTTGCCAATCGGCATGGCCTCGCTGCTGTCATCGAACTCGGTGAGCGCAAATTGCAAGGATGTCGCGATGCGCCTGGCGGCCGTCGCGACCGGCGACCCCCACCCCCTTCTCTGGGGCAGGGCCGCACGCACCTCGCTCGCGCGCAGCGCCCGACCGGCGCAATCCGCGCGCTGGCGCCGCGTGCGAGCGCTACATCGACGGACTACAGCCCGTCGACAATTAGGCTCTCTGTAGGAAAGTGACGAGCCGAGCTGAAGGTCGGCTGGGCTGATAGCCGCAGATGGCGCCAGAGGCGGCGTTCGACTATTCCATATATGCGATCTGACGCTAATTGATGAACCGCGCCACGATGTCCTCGAAGGACGGCAGGTCCATCTGCGTGTGGCCGCCCGGATACGCCATGACGCTCAGCTGCAGTTCTTTGTAGTTGCGCGTTGCGATCTGGGCGTACATCGCCGAGATCTCCGGTCCGCCTCCGTTGTTTGAGCCATAGCCCAGCAGCAAGGTCACTGGAATGGCTCGTGTGCTGCTGCTCGCGTACATCTGGCTTTCGAGTAGATTGATCTGGGCGCGCGCTGGTCCATTGAAAGGTGTTTCAGAAGAGAAGAAATACTGAAAGGTGAACTGGCTCGCACCTTCAATGAWGAAGGCACACGCAACAAAGACCCCGCCGTTCGAGAGGCCCGAAAGCATGCGCTTGCCCGGATCAACCCGATAGTTTGACTCCACATAGGGCAACAGTTCACGAGTGAGGAAGTCGTGATATGCTGGCGCCCGGCGGCAGGTAGTCTGTGTTGCGGCGCGCTGTGCCGCCAACGCCGACAACGATCGCCTTCTTACCGGCTTTCTCAAAAATGTCCGTGAAGTTCTTGAAACGCGTGACGCCCAGGTTGTAAACGGCGTCCCCGTCAGTGATGTAAATCGTTGGATAGGTCGATGCGCCGTCGTCGTAGCCAGGCGGCAGATAGAACTGGATGGGATAGGTCGCACCTGTGGCTTTTGAATTCTGCGCCGTGCTGACCACCCGACTGCCAGATGTGGCCGCAGCTGGAGGCGCGCCTGCACCGGTGGGAGCCACGGGCAATATTGCAGTGCCGCCACCTGCGCCTCCGCCTCCGCAGCCTGAAAGCCCAAACAGAAGGGCGGCACAGGCGGCGGCAAACACGAATCTGCGAACAACTACCTTCGTCTGCATACGGAATTCCTTGATTTTGTGAATGCCGGGCTGATCAACCGTGGTCACCAAATGAGCTTTACTTGCTTGCAAACAGGTTGAATCGCGCCACGGGCTCGTCCGTCCGCTCCTGGCCGCCGAGTACGGTCATCTTCACGCGTTAGTTCGCAATGTGGCCCTGCATCTGCGTTTTCAGTCCAAGATTGTTTTGAATGCTCACGCTCACCGAGTTGCCCTCGAAGCGCAGGGTGTACGCCGCGTCCTCTCCCTCGCTGATTGACCGCGAATTGATTCGGAAGGTCTGCGGGTCAATCCAAGCGCCTTTAAGCCCCACGGGCTTGTCAGCAACCTGCGCTGTAACAAGGAAATAGCCGTCCAGACTCAGGAGTCCAACGATCGGCTTGCTCGGCGCCTCTGGGCGTCCGTTGTCATAGAGGACCTCGTAGGTGGAAGGCGAGGCTGTGAGGTTGAGCACCAAGCGCTTCACGCCAAGGGTGTTTCGTTCGAATTCCCAAGCCTTCCCCGAAATGGTTGCGGCGAGTGGAGGTGCGGTCGCCACGGGGCTTGCTTTCTCAACGGCGACCTGACGGATGCTCTCGGCCAACTGCTGCTGCCCCGCGCTGTCAGAAGGCAGAGGCTCGACCGAACGAGCTGACGCGGTGATCATGTCAACGAGCGTGGCGATTGGATAGTGGCGTCGTCCGGTCACCACGGCGACCACGTCCACGTCGGGCAAAACGATGATGAGTTGGCGATTGAAGCCAGCCGTCATGTAGGCGTGCTTGGACGGAATGGTCCACCATCCATTCGCGTAGTGATAAGCAGGGTTGCTGCCAAGCCCCATGACAACGGATGCATTGAACACCTGCTCAACCCACGCAACGGGCAGCAACTGCTGACCGTCCCACCGACCCTTGCGCAAGTAGAGATATCCGATCTTGGCCATGTCTCGGGGGTGGAGGTAGATTCCCCAGCCTCCGATCTCGACGCCCTGCGGATCCTTGCTCCAGCGCACGTCCTTGATGCCAAGGGGTGCGAAAAGTCGTCTTTGTGCATAGGCCGCGGTGCTGCCACCTGTCCTCTTCGCAAGGATGGAGGACATGAGGTGCGCGTTGCCGCTGTTGTAGTTGAAGGTCTGGCCAGGTGCCGCCGCCATGGGGCGATCGAGAACGAAGCCCTGCCAATCACGGCTACGACCCATCTGCAGCATCGTCTCTGGTACAGAGCCGTCCAGTCGTTCCTTCCAATCGAGGCCTGAAGTCATGTCGACCAGATTGCCTATCGTCATCGACTTCTTTGATGCATCGAGATTCGCTGTGCTGTGATCCGGGAAGAAATCGAGAACAGGCACATCGCGTGAAGCAAGCAGCCCATCCTGGATCGCCATGCCGGTGAGCGTGCCTATGACGCCCTTGGTGGTCGAATTCACCGCGTGCTTGAGGCCTGCCCGAAAGGGCGCGTAGTAGGCCTCAGCAACCAATCTTCCGTGTCGCGTGATGAGAACGCTGTCCATCGCATTCACACCGCCAAAGTCGACGATGCTGGCGATGGCCGCAGAACTCATGCCTTGCGCTTCCGGGCTGCTCTCCGCCCAGGCTGCGGTCGGCCAGACGGTGGGCTCATTGGCCAGCGCGCTTTCCATCAAGAGGGCTGCGAACACGAGCGCACTCGCAAATCGCGGCATCCAAAATGCGTGAAATCGCAAGCGCATCGCCAACCTCAGAGTTTCTGACCGGCAGATGGTAGCCGCGAAGGGTCGGCGCGCGCCTCAGCGCATTCCCGCCTTCTCGTACTCGCTCGGCACGACCGCGAGTGGGACGGCATGCGCCGCGAGACCAAGCCCACGAAGAGAATCCTGAACTGAGCGGGCTGTCTTTGGCCCCATCCTGTCACTGCATCCGCCGTGACCCCACTTGGCCCACACCCGTCTCACATTGCCGCGGCTGAAATCTCCTCAAAGTTGTGGAGGCGGCCGATTTTCTCTTCATCGCTGAGGGTCGGCCATCGGGCGAATTGGGCCCGGCAGCCGAATGATCGGTTGAATTCGCAGCCGACTGTAGCCGGTCGCGCCTGGGTGCGCTTCGGCACAGCGGTCCTAGGCCACACGAGATTGAGCGCCGGAAACCTGACGGTCGTGCTGTCGAGCCGCTGTCGGCAAGTTTTGACTCCGTAGCCGTAGCCGCCCTTCGCCTCTCTACATTCGACGCTGGAGAACCCGTCGCCCAGGGTTCCCCGCTCGATGATTCGAACATCGTGTCGTTCGCACAGCGGCTCACTCGCGCCGTGCGCCGATCCTCATCAGCCCATCTTGGCTATGCCAGTGCGTGAACGGGCGACAAAGTCGGATATCTCGATGATGTCCGGATCGCCCGGAAATTCTGTGGCCAGTGAGTCTAGGGCGTCCTGCAGTTGCGCTTGGCGCCTTGAACAGGTGCCGGATCACGTCCTTGATATGACGGATTCGCTCGGGTGCGAAACCTTTGCGCTCAAGGCCGATGGTATTGACGACCCTGATGCTAGACGGGTTGCCCTCGGCGATCATGAAGGGCAGGATGTCCTTTGTGACCTTGGTGGTCGCGCCGATGAATGAGTACCTGCCCAGTCGGACGAATTGGATGATGCCAGTCATGCCGTTGACAGTCGCGTAGTCACCGATCTCAACATGCCCAGCGAGCTTGGAGCCGCAGCCGAGCACGATGTTGCTCCCGATAATGCAGTCGTGGCCGACGTGGCTGTCTGACAGGAAAACACTGCCGTCGGCGATCCTAGTGGTCGCGCCGTCTGCCGCTCGCGAGCGGCAGGTAGTGGCCGAACTCGGAAGTTTGTCTACCGTCCAAGATTGGAACCGCAGTGTGGACAGAACTTGATTTTGATGCCTCCGCCGCCAGCGCTCGGAGCAAGTGGAATGAACCAGGCCTTCTGCTTCGGCCACCATTCGTATCGCAGGTCAAAGTAGCACGTCTTCGTGTGCTGGTCGAAGCTGTCGCAGCAAGACACGAAAGGGCGCGGCACGTTCCTTGTGCCTTCCGGGCAGGTCGAGCCGTCTTCGTGCGTCGTTCTTTTAGTCATAGTGGGTTCAAAAGGTCAACGACCGCTTCTGGCCGTTCTCAGGCTTTGGCCGCATTCTGCCTTGAGCCGGGCGTGCTCGTCAGTCGTTTGAGGCGCCGTCCCTCGCCACAATGGCCGGCGCCCGAACGTAGTAGTTGTCCCACTCAGTCTCTTCGACCAGCTCAAAACCATGTCGCGCATAGAAGCGATTGGAGTCGCTCTCCCGCAACGCGCCGACCCGAACGGACATCCCTTGCGCATCTGCATCGGCGAACACGACTGCRAGGGCTGCGGCACCGATGCCCTGGCCTTGATGCGCGGGGGCCACGTAGAGATGGTCAAGAAGMAAATGCCCAGCTTCGGGGCGAACAACAACGAAGCCCACCCTCCGCGCYCCGACTACCAGGTGCCGGGTACACGCTGGCGTGAAGCTGGCCAAAAATCGGTCCCTCGCGCGTCGCAGGTCAAAGCGGCCGAGCCGCTCAAGGCTTGGGCGCATGGCGACGATTCGGAGGGCGACAAGGTCCTCGGCGTCTTCCGACGAGGCAGGTTCAAAGTTGACGGATTTGCCGTTCACAGGGTCGATGGGTCGAATGTCGGGTTCTGGCCCGCATTCTGCCGCGTATGACGGTATTCGCCCGCGTTGGGACGTTCTGGACAACCGTCATCATCTTTGGTGGGGATGACCGGTGAAGCTATCGAACCTAGGCTGGCCAACGAACCTAGCGGGGTTGGAAATGGCCAATCAACCAAGGAAACCTCTTCGTGTGGCTATCGCTGTCATCTCTGGAGCTTTACTTGCTCATGCGGAAGACCTCGATCCCCTCGCGCCGCCCGTCCCTTGGGCGCCCAAGAGTACTAGCCTCTAGCCAGGACGGGTCGGTGCGTGCTCCCGGGATGGTCTGGGTGTCACGTCTAGTGCTGGCACGCACAAGGAGAAGAAGATGAAGAAGTCCTTAGCAATCATCCTCCCCGTGATCCTTTGCCTACCGCTTGCGGCGGCTGCAGACCCTCCAAAAAGATGCAGTGTTGCCACGCTGAAGGGCCTGTACGTCTTCAGTGCCACGGGCTTTCAGCGGCCGCAAGACAGTCCGCCTGGCACTCCCTGGGTTCCGAAGGCGATTGTGTCAACCAATCAGTTCAACGGAGATGGCTCGGTGTCCACGCCCATGATCGCCATTGCGAATCCTCCCTTCCCCCCCTTCGATTCCGGCGGCATATTTTCTCCGCCAGCAGGCTCCGACGGAACGTACACGGTCAACGATGACTGCAGCGGAACGCTCCAGACCGGCAATGGCGTGGCATTCAAATTCTTTGTCGATCCCGGCGGTGACACGACCTGGTCGATTCAAATCAGCCCGCCCGGCAACGTGTTCCAGGGTAAATCCGAGCGCGTGAGTCGATAAGGCCGGACACATGGGAGCCGTTGCACGCTGGTAGCCACGGTAAACGTCTCAACCGATGGCATCGTCGCGCCCTTTTGGGTGGAGCGCCCCGAAGCAGACGCTGACCAATGTCGGGTGATAGCCCGCATTGTGACTTGGCCAGGCCAGCACGCGCAGCACCCTGAGAGCTTCCTCGCACCCCAACGAGACAAAAGCGGGCAAGCCTCTGCGGGAGCTTCCGGCGGCGCCGCGGCTGCTCGGGGCTTCGCGCCGGTGCGCAGCCGAAGCCCTTGTATGGCGAAATGAGCCGCTGGTATCCGTCAATGGCAGCTAGCGCAAAGGTCTTCATGTGCCTCGTTGGACGTCCGTGCTGAATGCATGGTCCTGGCCCGCATGCTGCCCTAGCTCGCCCGGCAAGATGTGGGGCAGGACTGCGTATGCGATGCGCCACCGAAGGTCAGACGCGCCGCCTTGGGAAAACTTGGTCGCCAACAGGGGCGTTCGCCGGTCTATGCTTCCATCCATGTCCATCCGCTCTGCCACCCCCGCTCTCGCTGCCGCTCTACTCTTTGGCGCCAGCACGCCACTGGCCAAGCTTCTCGTGGGCGACATTCAGCCGCTCCTGCTCGCGGGGCTCCTGTACCTTGGTAGCGGGCTCGGACTCAGTGCCCTCTTGATGCTACGGCGGTTGAAGCAGCGGACGGGCGACCAGCCGGCCACTTCCTTGCGCATTCCGCGCAAGGAACTACCATGGCTTTTCGGCGCCATCTTCTTCGGCGGGATGCTTGGACCGGCGCTGCTCATGCTGGGGCTGACGCAGGCCAGCGGAGCGTCGGCTTCGCTCCTCCTGAACGTCGAGGGTGTCCTGACCGCCGTCATCGCCTGGCTGGTGTTCAAGGAGAATGCCGACCGTCAAATCGTTCTGGGAATGGTCGCCATCGTCGCCGGCCGCGTGCTGCTGTCGTGGGAGCCGGGCGGTGCGGCGTTTTCGCCAGGCGCATTGCTCATCGTCGGCGCCTGCCTGTGTTGGTCCATCGACAACAACCTTACCCGGAAGGTCTCGACCAATGACGCCATGCTCGTCGCGTGCCTCAAGGGATTGCTGGCGGGTGCCGGCAACACCGCTTTGGCGTGGGTCAACGGCAATGCGCTGCCGACTCTGCCGGCGATGGGCTACAGCTTGCTGGTGGGATTCTTTGGCTACGGTCTCAGCCTGACGCTCTTCGTGGTTGGGCTTCGGACGCTTGGCACTGCAAGAACCGGCGCCTACTTCTCGGTCGCACCGCTCTTTGGCGTCGTCATTTCGCTGGCGCTATGGCCCGGGTTGCCGGGCCCCTTCTTCTGGGCCGCCGCTGCACTGATGGCCATTGGGGTATGGCTACACGTGCGGGAACGACACGAGCACGAACACACCCACCTTCCGCAGGTACACGCTCATAGTCACAGGCATGACGAGCACCACCAGCACGAGCACGCTTTCGGATGGGACGGGACAGAACCTCACACGCATCCGCACCAGCATGAGGTGCAGACCCATCGACATCCCCACTATCCCGACATCCATCACCGCCACGTGCATTCGCACCCGCACTGAAGGCCGAATCCTGCCTGTTGCGATGGGGCGTCGTCCCGAAGAACCTTGTACGTTGTATAAACTTGGACGACGTTCATATTCGGATTCCACCTTGCCAGCCTCCAATCCTCCTGGCCGCCGCGAGCGGCGGCGCGCGCAGATTCTCGACCAGATCGCGACGACCGCAATGCAGCTCTTCGAGGCGCACGGCTACGACGCGACCACCATGGAGCAGATCGCGCTGCAGGCCGATGTGGCGAAGGGCACCCTCTACAACCACTTCGAAGCCAAGGAGGCGGTCCTTGCGCACTGGGTGCAAATGGAACTGGCGGCCGACACGGAGCGCCTGCGCGGCGTGATCGAGAGGCCTGGAGATTTCGAGTCGCGGCTTGGCCGTTTGCTCGAAGCGTCGGTCGAATGGTCGGAGCGCTACCGAGCCTACCTGCTCGCCTATTTCCGATTTCGATTTCTCAACATCGAGAGCGAACTCGAGGGCTGCAATGCCGAAGGGCGGCCGCGCGATCTGGCCGGGCTCTTCGCTCTGCTGATTGAACGCGCACAGCGCGACGGCACGCTGCGCACCGACGTGCCAGCCGAGCACCTGGCATCGCTTCTGCACCACTTGTACTTTGGTGCGCTGATGCGCTGGCTGACCCTGCCCGGATTGGTGCTGGCCGACGAGATCAGGGTGATCGTCCAGATCTTTGTCGACGGTGCCCGCGCCGCCGGCAAACCGCAGGGGAGCAAGCGCGCATGAGGATCGCAGTGGTGACCTACGGCACCGAGGGCGACGCACGTCCGCTCGCCGCGCTTTGCCGTGCACTCGATGATGCAGGCCATTCTTCGGTGTTTCTGGCGGACGCGTCGACGCTCGGCACCGCTCGGAAGCTCGGCGTGCGCTCGCAGGCGCTCGACGGCGACATCCGCGGCGCAGTGGGAACGGGTGGGGCGATCGCCAACGTGGTGGCGAGCAACCGGCCAGGCGCGGCCGCCCAGGCCCTCGCCGACATCGCCAACGCCAGCGCCACGGCATGGCTGCGCCAGATCGTCGAGACGGCGCGCGGTTGCGATGCCATCGTGTGTTCCGGATTGGCCGCCTTCGTGGGGCTTTCGGCCGCCGAAGCGCTCCGGGTGCCGGTCATCGGCGCGGGGATGTTTCCGCTCACGCCAACCCGCTGCTTTGCGTCGCCGTTCCTGCCGCCTGCGCAGGTACCGCGCTTGCTGCGCCGCGTGAGCCATCACCTCGTCAATGCGATGCTGTGGCGCGCGTTCCGGGCGGCGGTGAACGCGGCGCGCGCCGAGGTGTGCGGCCTGCCGCCGCGTCGGCGGATGTGGACCACGCACCCGATGGTCTATGGTTTCTCGCCGAGCCTGGTGCCGAGGCCGCTCGACTGGCCCGCGAATGCCATGGTCTGCGGTCAATGGATTCCGCCTGCGCCCGACTGGCAGCCACCGCCCGCATTGAGCGCATTTCTGGCAGCAGGCGAGCCACCGCTCTACATCGGCTTCGGCAGCATGACCGGCTTCGACGCCGGTCGCCTGCGCCAGACGGTGATCGATGGCGTGGCGGGCCGGCGCGCGGTGCTCCAACCTGGCTGGAGCGAGATCGACGTGCAGGGGTTGCCGGCCAACTTCCATGTGCTGGGTGATGCGCCGCACGACTGGCTGTTTCCCCGCATGGCGCTGGTGGTGCATCACGGCGGATCGGGAACCACGCATTCGGCGGCGCGTTCGGGGGTGCCCTCGGTGGTGGTGCCGTTCGCGGGCGACCAGTTCTTCTGGGCGCACCGATTGGCGCAGGCTGGCGTGGCGCCAGATGCGGTGGCGGGCAATCGCCTCCGCGCGGACGATCTGGCGCGCGGGATCGCGTTTGCCGGGCGTTCGGCGGTTCGGACGACAGCGCAGGCGCTGGGCGAGCAGATGCGCGCGGAAGACGGCTTGGCGCAGGGCGTGAAAGCGATCGACCGGATTCTGAGGGCGGGCGCAGCTTGACTGCGGCGTCAACCATCCGTTCAAACACCATCATTGATCGCAGCTTGTTCACGACACTTCGAAGCGGAACGGAAACTGGCCCAGGATCTTGCGAGCAATGCCCACAGTGGCGCTACGCGTCACCGTGGCCTCGACCTGAACGCCGAGGCGCGGGTCATTGATGACCTCGAGCCGAGAAGTCGGTGCGCCCGCCTCGTCCAGCGCCGTTCGCAGCGCGCCCATGATCTCGCGCTGCCTGAGCTCAGGCTTGAAGATCTTGCCGACGCCGGTCAGCGGCATGGACGTCACCAACCTGATCGCCTTCGGCATTGCTGCGCGTTCGGTGATCTGGTCCCTGGCGAAGGACAGCAGCTCTTCCTCGGTCGTTCGAAAGCCGGGCCTGAGTTGCACGTAGGCGACCGGCAGCTCGCCCGCGTGCACGTCGGGGCGGCCGATCGCAGCGACGAGTTGCACGGACGGATGTCGGTGCAGCGGCTCCTCGATGCTCGCGGGGTCTATGTTGTGGCCGCCGCGGATGATGAGCTCCTTCTTTCGTCCGGTCAGGTAGAAGTAGCCTTCAGCGTCCTGTCGGCCCAGGTCGCCGGTGTTCATCCATCGCCGGCCGTCGCCCAGATCCAGCCAGAGCCCTTTGGCCTGATCGGGGTCGCGATAGCCGGCAAATGCATTGGGACCGCTGATCGCGAGCACGCCTGCCTCGCCGACCGCGCAGTCGCGCACGTAAACCCCCGCGTCGTCCAGCATGACGGCTTTCATGGCCTGCAAGGGCACGCGCAGGCCGATCGACCCGGCGCGCCGCTCGCCCAGCGGAGGATTGCAGGTGCTGACGCAGGTTCCCTCGGTCAGGCCGTAACCCTCGAGGATCTTCAGCCCCGTGAATTCCTGGAAGGCGCGCATCAGTTCCACCGGCATCGGTGCGGCCCCGCAGAGCCCGTATTCCAGCGAACTGAGGTCGCGATCCTGCGTCGGCTGCTGCATCAGTGCCGCATAGACCGTCGGAACACCACTGAAGAAGTTGATCTGGTGGTGCTCGACCAGCTCCCAGAAGTGCTTGATGACGCCGTCGCCGCGATAGCCCGAGGGTGTGCCGATGATCACGTGTGCGCCGCGTGAGAAGGGCAGCAAGCCAGTGACCAGGACACCATTGACATGGAAGAGGGGCAGGCCACAGAAAAGGGTTTTCCCCGCCGAGATGCCATCGCCGAGGAACTGGCCGGTGCTCCACGCGTTGGCGACCTCGTTCCCGTGGGTGCGCATCGCGATCTTGGGCGCGCCGGTGGTGCCGCCGGTGCAGAAATAGGACGACCGGTCGCCGGGGCGGATCACACGCCCGCTGACGAGGCGGTCCACCGGCTGTGAGCGCAGCCCTTGCGCGAAGTCGCGCACGCTGAAGCGACCCCTTGTCTCGCTCGGAGCCACGCCCGCGACCTCGGGGACCTGACCGGCCAGGTCGACCAGCACGACGTGTTCGAGGCTGCTGACACGGCCGAGCAGCGGCTGCAGCCTCGACCACAGGTCCATGCCGGCAACGGGTGCCAGCGTGATCAGCACCTTCGCTTGGCCAGCGGCGAGCAGCTCGACGATGGCCGCGGGCTCCAGCATGGGATTGATGGCGAACGCAATGCCGGCCGCCTGGCCGCCCCAGATCGCAAGATGGGTCTGCGGCAGATTGGGCAACGCGAAGGCGACCACATCGTCGGCACCGACGCCCAGTTCGTGGAGGAAGTTGGCCGTGGCCGTGATGCGAGAGAACAGCGTCTCGTAGTTCCAGACTTCTGGCCGCGCATGATCTTCGACGCGCGGGAAGAACGACAGCGCCGGCGCGTCGGGGTGGGCGCGCGCTGCGGCGCCGATCATCTCGTAGGTGCTGTTCGGCAGCAGGCCGTCGTGCTCGCTTTCGAGAGCGAGCAGGTCTGCGATGGAGGCGATTCCGTTCATGCTTTTCACCAAATTGACATTGGCGTCACGGCAGGAGAACCGCTCGGCCGGGAAGGCCTGCCGACACGTGGTCGAACGCGGCGCTGGCGTTGTCGAAGGGCACGGCGATGCCGATCGGCAGCGCGATCCTTCGGGCTCGAACGCCCTTGGCGAGCGCCTCGAGGGCATCGCGGTCGGGCTTGAAGATGGTCCAGGCGTAGCTGGCTTTTGGCGCGCGTGAAGCGACGATAGCGCGGACCTGGTTCCTGTCGCGGCGACTCGCCCACGCCCCGCCCAGCCATCCCAGCCGGTCGAAGTTCGCAAGCAAGGGGTGCACCGTGGTCGCCTGGCCCATGGCCCCCGCGCCGAGCCGGGACGCGAGGCGAGCATCGTCGTCCCAGTTCGCGAAGTTCAGCACCACGTCGAAATCCGAGGGCAGCGACTCGATGCAAGCCGGGCCATGCTCGACGGCCACCTGGGCACCGAGGTCCAGGCCGGCCTGGCTTTGGCCTCTCCCGCAGATCGCTGTGATCTCGCTACCCCAGTGGCGAAGTACCTGAATGGCCAGCCGTCCGAGGCCACCGCTGGCGCCGTTGATCAGCACGCGGGCTCCGCGCGCGTTGCCAGCGCTGATCCCGCTCGAGCGCAGCGCGAGCCACATTGTCGTGAACGAATAGGGCAGCACCGCGAGCGCGGTCGGATCCGCGTCGTGCGGCGCGGGCAGCAAGAGGTCCTGCGGCACCGCGACGTGTGATGCATGCGCGCCGCCCGCCCGGCCGGTGGCGAGCAGACCGAACACGCGTTGCCCGCGGGCGAAGCGCGTCACACCGGTGCCCACGGCTTCGATGATGCCGGCGACGTCGTTGCCCAGCACGAGCGGAAAGCGCGAAGCGCCCTTGAGCCCCAGCAGGCGGCTGCCATAGCCGGCCGCGCGCTTGACATCGATCGGGTTTACCGAGGTGGCGTGAACTCGCACCAGAACGTCACCAGCGCCGGGATGGGGCGGTTCGACACTGCGCACGGCCAGGTGCGGTGGCGAAGCCGCCACTGTGCATACCAGTTCACGCCGCATGGTGGGCGCCCTCCATGTCATGGGCCGGAGTTGGCGATGTCGCCCCAGGCGGCGCGACGAGCTCAAGCGCTCGCCGCAGCATTGCCTCGCAGTCGGCTACCGGGCCTTCCGCCAGCACGCAGCGGTCAGGCCTGACGATCGCGACCCAGCCAAGTGGTACCCGGCGTGGTAGAAGGGCCTCATCGAGCGCCTCCAGCCGCTGCGCAGGCGGTGCGAGATGCTGCGCCTGCGATCGCTGGCACCACTGCCACACCCGTCCGCCTGAAGCTTGCCAGCGCTGCAGCAACTCGGCCGGAATCTTGGCTGAGGCATCTACGCCAAAGCCGATCAGCGCCCATTGCAGTCCCAGAGCGTCGTCGCTGAGGATCGGCACGCCATTGACGGCTGGCCGAACCCAGCCTTGCGGCAGCATGGCCCCGGCACGCAGCCGCTCGCTGCCGCGCACGCGCCAGAACAAGCCTCGGGCGAAGGTGTTTTGCGGCTTGATCTTCATGTCCTCGAATATCGCGCGGCCGGCCGGCAGCAGGCGCAGCAGGCTCATCAGACCGTGCACAGCGAACGCGGCAGCGCGGTGTTGCGGCATCACGATCGCGCCGAGCATGCGCGCCAGGCGGATGATCTTCATGGCATGGGGCCTTCGCTCGGTGTCGTAGCTGTCGAGCACCCGCTCGTTCGCCCGTCCCTGCACGACCCAGGCGAGCTTCCAGGCCAGATTGGCCGCGTCGCGCAATCCGGCGACCAGGCCCTGGCCGGCGAAAGGCGGTGTGATGTGCGCAGCATCGCCCACGAGGAAGGCCCGGCCCTTGGAGAAGCGCTTCGCCGCGCGCGCATGGAAGCGATAGACCGCCGTGCGCTCGATACGGATGCGCTCGCTGTCGCACCATGGCGCGAGCAATCGCCGCACCGACTCCGGTCTCTCCATCTCTTCTGGCCGCTCGCCGCGACGAAGCATGAACTCCCACCGCTGCCGACCGCCGGGAGCCGCCATGCGCGGGGTGGGGCGCCGCGGGTCGCAGATGAACTCGACGTGGTCGATCGGGGCCGGCACATCGAGCGCATCGACGATCAGCCAGTCCTGGTAGAAACTGCGGCCTTCGAAGTCCAGATCCAGCGTGCGCCGTACCAGCGAGCCTGCGCCGTCGGCCCCGATGAGGTACCGCGCGCGCACATAGGTCTCATGGCCGACGGCGTCCTCCAGCCGCGCACGGATGAACCGGCCATCGTCCACGAAGGCGGCGAGCTCGCTGCCGAGCCGCACCTCGATGCCCGGATACTGCGCAAGCTTCTCGCGCAGCAGCCGTTCGAGCTCCGGCTGGTAGAAGGTGACGAGCGCAGGGTGCCCGTCGATGATGCCGGCGCTGTTGATGCAGGCGAAGCGGCCGAACAGCGGGGAGTGGTACTGCACTTGCGGGATGGCGACGGTCTCGAACTCGCCATCGCGCACGCCGGCCATTTGAAGTATGCGCAGCGCCTCGTTGTCCAGCGCGATCGCGCGCGGCTTTTCGAAGATGGCGGTCGCCTTGTCGATGGCGATCACGCGCACGCCGTAGCGGCCGAGCAGATTGGCCAGCGCGGCGCCGACTGGACCGAGTCCGACCAGCAGGATGTCAGTGTCGAGCCGCGGCACAGTGAGCTTGGGGAGTGGCGCGTTCATGGTGGGGTGATCGAAGTCGTCTGTTCTCCGAGGTCGATAGCACCGTCGTCGGTGCGAATCGACGCGCTGATGCAGTCGCCCGGCCGCAGGTAGGCCGGACTGGTGCGCCCCTTGCTCACGAACATACGCCACTTGCCGGCGTCGCTGAGCAGGTGTTTGGCGATGAACATCGCGGCCTTTCCCGGCGCGCGCGCGGCGCAGCCCGCGGGCGTTCCGGTGGCAATCAGGTCGCCGGGATGAAGATCGTGCAGCGCCGAGAGTTCGGTGAGCGTGGCCGCGGGGCCATGGATCATCTCAGCGCAGTAGGCGTCCTGCCGCGTCTGGCCATTGACGCCCAGGCGCAGATGCAACTCGGGCCAGCGTGCCCACTCCGGCGGCGTGAGCAGAACCAGGACGGGACCGACCGGGCCGAAGCCCCTGTAGCTCTTGCCCTTGTAGAACTGGCCTTGCGGCAACTGGACGTCGCGTGCGGACAGGTCATTGACGATCGTCACCCCGGCCAGCCACTGCGGCAGCCCGTCGCTGGTCACCTGCGTGCCGGCGGGCAACTGCCTACGCAACACGATGCCGAGCTCGATCTCATAGTCGAGCAGGTGAACATGAGCGGGGCGGGTCACCGGCGCATCCGCCGCCGTGATGCACGAAGGCGCCTTGGTGAAGATCGTGTTGAAGGGGAAGTCCTCGGCGCGCAGGCCCGATTCGGCGATGTGGCTGCGGTAATTCACGCCTTGGCAGATGAACTGCTGATGATGTGTCACCGGCGGCAGAAGCTGGACGTTTTCGATCGGCACCACGGCCTGCGCCGCCTGGGTGGCCCAGAGCAGACTCCAGTGGCCGGAAAGAAGCTCGCCGGTGCTGGACGCATTGACTTGCAAGGGGGCAATAAGGCGCCCGAATTTGACGCCCCATCGAGGCATGCCGTCTTCGGCGTATCGAATGATCGTGCAGGACATGGTGTGTGTTGAGGGAGAGTTAGAGCCAAGGGCGAGCGGGCGCACCGAGTGCCGCGCTCATGAGCTTGAGACGCTGCGGCGTGATGTCCCCGCGGAGAACGAGCTTCAGCACCTGCAGGAGGGTGCGCAGGTTCTTTTTGGGCTTCATCGATGCGGGCGCGTCGGCGCCCCAGGACCAGATGCCGCCGAATTCGAGTGGTGAGTAGACAGTCTCCACATCTGCGGTGAAGACGTCGCCGTCCGTGTAGTGCTCGTACTCGAAGCCGTCGGGATCGAACCAGTAGTCGAAGAGCTGACTGCCGAGCAAGTGTCGGCCAATGCCCCACATGTGCCGGTGACCCTGGGCGCGAAGCACCTGCTGTCCCTGTCCAAGCGCATCCAGATCGATGACCTCGTAGGCGCTGTGCTCGATCTTTTCCTCGATGCCGCCGACGATCACCAGTGTGTGGTGATCAGCGGGTTGAGCACCGAGATCGAGCCGGCAGAACGCGAGACTAGGGCTGCCGTCGGAAAGGTACTGCACATCCGTGGGAATCAGCCCGAGTGCATGCATGTACCACTCAGCCATGCGCGCGAAGTCCACCGTCTGCAGGACCAAATGCCCGAGTCGGACGACGCGCGCCGGTTCGATGGGCGTGCGCACGGCGCGATTGACGCGGGGGGTGTGCTGAGCTGTGTTGGTGGCCGGCGGGACGGCCTCGCGCATCGGCAGTGACGCGACCCGCCGTTGATCCTGCAGCAGCCATACGCTACGACCGCCTGGGTCAAGCAGCTCAACGCCGCGCCCGCCCGCCGGCAGGATTTCGAGGGGCAGCCAATGCGCCCCCATCTGCTCCACGTAGCGGTGCAGATCGGTTTCGTCCGACATGACAAACGCGGGGCCGACGAAGCGATCCTGAAGTGCGGCTTCGGCGATTGCAATACACGGCGCAGTCCCGGTTCCTCGCGCCACAAGACGCTGAGGCGTGGAGCTGACGATACGAAAGCCGAAGTCGCGCCAGAAGCGCTCAGTGGGCGCCAGCCGGCGTTTTTGCCAGCGCAGGAAGGCCAACTCGACCGCGCGACCAAGGGCTGGTGGTCGTGGCAGTCGCTGGACATCAGTGGGGAGCCGGCCTTCGGGGTACGACTCGGGCTGCCGAAGTACTGCGGTGGAGCCTCTCACAGGTGGGCCTCGCTTCAAAAAATGTAATGAAAGCCGAGCCGGAACCATTGAACCTTTGCTCGACGAAGAAGTGCCGCCGCTGCCCGCAGGTGGCGTCGACACATTCATAATAACAACATTGTCATCATGACAAACTTGTCGTTTATACTTAGTCGTCCACTAGGCACAATTCACCCATGCAAACGCAAGACCACCGCCAGCGCGTCGCGGCCGAGCGACGAGAACGCATGAGGGCCCGACTGCTCGCAAGTGCGATGAGGCTCGTCGCGGAGAAGGGGCCGACGGCGACATCGATCGACGATGTGATTTCCGCCGCCGAGGTGTCGCGCGGCACGTTCTACAAGTACTTTCCGTCGCCAGACGCATTGGTCCGGGAACTGGCCATCGAGATCGCCAACGAGCTGATCGGGATGGCCGAGCCCGTGGTACGCAGCTACGACGATCCGGCTGAACGGGTGTCGAGTGGTATTCGACTCGTGGCCAGGTTGGCTATCGACCACCCGCTGGCCGCCGCATTCCTGGTCCGCCTCGGATGGCCGGACGCGCGAGGCCCCAACATGCTGCTCGACTTCGTGCGGAGGGATCTGACCGAAGGCATTCGGCAGGGTCGCTTCTTGCGCATGCCGATCGCGCTGGCCCTCAACATCGTGGCGGGTGCAGTCCTCGGCGCGACGCATCGCATGCTCGAGCCAGGTTGCGAGAGCGACTTTGCGGAACTGAGTGCCGCGGCCGCGTTGCGCGGGCTGGGTCTGGACCCGGAGAGCGCACAGGAAATTGCGAACAGCCCGTTGAAGCCGGTGGAAATCCTTGCAGCGGGTTTGCTCACCGAGACCTCGGACATCCCGGCGCCAGCGGTTGCCAAGCCGATTCGGCAAGTCGTCGAGCGTCGTGAAGTCGTTTGAGGCTGGCTGCCGCTGCCGCACCGACATGACTTGATTCCCAGGTGCGCCGATAATTCGTGGCTGTCCTCTCACAAGTCGCGCGCGTGACGCACTCGCAGTCCAACTCGCCTCCCGTTCGGATCAGCTTTGAGGAGTTCGATCTCGACGAGGCGAACGCCTGCCTGCTGCGCAACGGAAAGGCCGTCGCGCTCGCGCCCACACCCTTCAATTTGTTGTGTGCGCTCGCACGCCAGCCCGGCTCGCTGCTGACCAAGGATGCGCTGCTCGATTCGGTATGGGGCCACCAGTTCGTCAGCGAATCGGTGCTCAAGACGGCGATCAGCGATCTGCGCACGGTGCTCGGCGACAACCCGCGCGAGCCGCGCGTGATAGAGACGGTGTCGCGCCGCGGCTATCGCTTCATCGCGGTGCCGGCCGCCGCGCACCTGGCACCGCCTCTCGCTGCGACGGTGGCGGCGGACCTGTGGCCTTCGCAGCCGTTCGTCGGCCGCGCGGACGCTATCGCCCGGCTGCAGCAGGGGTGGGAGCAGGCCTGCGGCGGGAAGCGTGCGGTGGTCTGGGTCGCCGGCGAACCGGGTATCGGCAAGACCACGCTGATCGAACACTTCGTCGCCGGCCTCGGCGACATCGCCTGCGCGCGAGGGCAGTGCGTGGAGCACTACGGCACGGCCGAGCCATACTTGCCGGTGCTGGAAGCGCTGGCCGAGCTGTGTCGCGGCGACCGCTCGCTGCCGGCCCTGCTGCGCACCGTGGCGCCGACCTGGCTGCTGCAGCTCCCGTGGCTGAGCACGACGGAGGAACGCGACGCGCTGCGCCGAGAACTCGCCGGTGTCGGCCCGGACCGCATGTTGCGCGAGATGGCCGAGCTTTTGGATCGCTACACCGAGCAGCGTCCGCTGCTGCTGGTCACGGAGGACCTGCACTGGAGCGACCGGGCGACCATCCAGCTGATCGACTACGTCGCGCGGCGGCGCGGGCGCGCGCGTCTGATGTGGCTGTCCAGCTTTCGCCTTGCCGAAGTGATCGCGCTGGACCACCCGCTCAACCCGCTGCGGCGCGAGCTGCGTCCACACCGCCTATGCGACGAAGTCGTGCTGGACCCGTTCTCGGAAACCGAGGTCGCAGACTACATCGCGCAACGCTCGGCCTCGCTGGCGCGCGACGAGGCATTCGTGCGCGCGCTGCACGAGCGCACGGACGGTGTGCCTCTTTTTGTCTCTTCGGTCATTACCGAGGTGATGGATCGCACGACGGACGACGCGGCGGTGGAGGCGCGGCTCGCGGCTGCAGTGGTACCGGAGAATCTGGCAGCCATCATCGACCACTACATCGCCAAGTTGAGTAGCGAGCCGCGGGCCCTGCTTGCGGCGGCGGGCGTGTGTGGGGTGGAGTTTCGCGTCCATACGGTGGCACTCGCCCTGGAGCGCGACGTCGCATCGGTGGCCCATGCCTGCGAGGAGTTGGTTCGCGAGCACGTGTGGCTCACGGCGCCGCGCTCAGGCGAGGGCGACGAGACGGCCGAACCGCCCTACGCGTTCCGGCATGCGCTATTCCGCCAAGTGCTGTACGACCGCACGGCGCTGTCCGCCCGCACGCAACTGCACCTGAAGGTCGGGGCGGCCCTGGAACGCGAGCGCGCGGCCGGTGTGCCGGTCGCCGCCGCGGAATTGGCCATGCACTTCGACCGCGGGCGCCGGTCGATGATCGCACTGCAGTACTACGCCGAGGCGGCGGAAGCAGCGCTTCTGCACTTCAGCCCAGCGTCCTGCATCAGCCTCACCGAGCGGGCCTCGGCCCTGCTTCAAAAGGCGCCGGAAACAGAAGAGCGCGATGCACTCGAGATCGTGATCGCTACCCTGCACGGCGTGGCGGCCTTCCAATCGCTCGGCGTTGGCAGCGAGACGAGAAACGCTTTCGAACGCGCGTACGCGCTGCTGCGGGGCCAGTCAGAGCACGCGATGCGCGGGCTGTTGCTGCACGGCTTTGGCTACGTGCTGAGCCTGCGCGGCGAGTATGCGCAAGCGCTGGCGGTGGCGCAGCGCGCCGAGGCGCTCGCATCCGGATCCAACGATCCGGCGCTGATGCTGGCCGCGTGCATCGTGAACGGCGAGGTGCACCAGCTCCAGGGCCGGCCGCAGGCGGCGCTCGCATGGATCGAGCGCGGGCTCGCAGCCGCCGAGTCGCTCGACTTCGTGGCCAGGGAGATATTCGTCGCCGATCCGCAGGTGACGCTGCTTGGCATGCTGGCCATCGAGTTCGTGCACCGGGGCCTCGTCGAGCAGGCCCGGGCGCATGTGCAACGCTCGCACGACCGCGCGCGCGAGTTGCGACAGCCGATGACGCAGCTCGTCGCCACTTGGCACGAGGCGCTGCTCGAGGTGCGCCTGGGCAACGCCGAGCGGGTTGCGGCCCTTGCCGAGGAAATGCAGGCGCTGGTCGACGAGTTCTCCCTGGCGCAGGGCCGGACGGCATGTCGCTGGTACCGCGGTTGGGCAGAGGCCTGGAACGGTGCGCCGCTCGAGGGCCACCGCCTGATTCGAGAGGCCTGCGAAGAGAACGCCCGGCTCGGCATGCGCTCCGGCGCTAGCGAAGTATTGGGCTATGCGGCACAGGCGCTTCTGCTGGCTGGCGACCTTGACGCTGCGCAAGTCCAACTCCAGGAAGCCCTGCAGGTTGCGGACGAGTTGGCCGAGCGGGTGTACTTGCCGCAGCTGTGGCTGCTGGAAGCATCGATCGCCCGCGCGCAAGGCCGGGCCGACGCCGGTGCCGCCTCGGTCCGACGCGCGATCGAGGAGGCGCAGGCCCAGCAGGCGCCCTGGCTCGAACTGCTCGCGCTCGTCGACCTGTGCGAGCATCACGAAGCGTCGACCCCGGAGCGCCGTGCTCTCGCCGCGCTCGTCAGCCAGCTGCCCGAAGCCCGCGACACCGTGCCGGTGCGTCGCGCGCAGTCAATCCCGTGTGCGTGAAGCCCGCCTGACAACGCGCCCGCCGTCAGCGCGTCAACGCCGGGGCTCGCGCACCCGCTGCTCCCACAGTTCCCAAGCCAGGGTCAGCACCACCGGGCCGATCACCACCCCAGTCAGGCCCAGCACGCCCAAGCCGCCGATGCAGCCCATCAACACCCAGACGAACGGCAACCGCATCCCGCCGCTGGCCACCATCGGCCGCACCAGCTTGTCGCCTGTGATCAACACCGCGCATCCCAGTAGAAGCGACATCAGTGCCGTCGTTGGACCGCCCTTCAGCGCGAGTTGCACCGTCATTGCGGCCACTGCCCCATAGCCAAGGAAAGGCACGGCGGCCAGCGAACCTGTGATCGCGGCCCAGAGCAGCGCGCGCGGTGCGCCGGCGAGTGTGTACGCCAGCGCTGTCGCGAGGCCGTCGAACAACGCCACGACCAGCATGCTGTTCACGGAGGCCCGCACGGCGCGCGTGGCGATGTCGATATAGCGTTCGGCTCGGTCACCGACGGCCTCACGCAGCCCGCGGCTCAGTTCGAACTTCAGCGACGCGCCTTCTCGGTAGAGGAAAGCCAGGAGCAGGATCGCGAACCCGACGATCAGCACATGCCGGGCGGTGAACTGTCCGAGCGCCTGCGCCCAGCCGAGAAGTGAGGAGGGGGCGGTGTGTTGCGTCAGCAGCTGCAGCGCCCCTGGGTTGACGAGTTGGCTTTGCCAGCGCGCAGCCAGCCAGGGCCCCATGACGGGGGCGTTCGCCAGCCATTCGGGCACGCCGAGCCCGCGGCTGTCGGCGGCCGCGAGGTCCAACAGCAACGCGTGCGCCTCGCTCAGTAGCGCCCCGCAGGCGAAGAACATGGGAGCCAGCACGAACGTCGTGATCGCGCCAGTGAACAACGCGGCGCCTGCGCTCTTGCCGATGCGGCTCGGCAAGCGGTCCCTGAATGCGGCATAGAGCGGCCAGCTCGCGATCGCGGTCACGCAGGCCGCCAGCAGGGCCTCGATGAAGTCGTGAACGATCCAGATGGACAGGACGACGATGGCGGCGGCAAGCAGCCGTCCGGGTGTGAGCTTGAGGTTCATGTGCCGGGGCCCGGCGGGGGCGGGCGGTAGTGATGGGCCGTGATGCTAGAGACGCCAGCCGCCCGCGTCGTCAGCAACAGGTCGGGATTCCGTCGCGCTTGCATGCGAGCCCGATTTCGACCGTTCGTCGACCTTTCGCTGACGACCCGACTCGGGGACGGGCCTACGCTGACGCCGAACTTCTCTCATCCACAAGCTGCCATGGTGCTGAACCCTGAATCCAAATACCCGAACCGTCGGGCCTACGTGCTGAAACTGCGCAGCGACGCCACTCCCGAGGCTTTCGCGGGCCGACTTGAAAACCTGGTCACCGGGCGCCAGCGCGAATTTGCGACTGCCCACGAGTTGCTGCAATCCATTGCCAGCGACCTGGAGGCAGGGGCGGCGGACCGCCCGCAGGACGACCCGGCCGCATGAGCGCGCCGGGCCGTCCGGAGGCCCGCCTCGCATACCGACCGAACGCCGACGCAACGCTGACGACTCCGAGCGCATCGCGCCCTACGCTCAAACCCCTCGAATCCACACGAGTCCACTCCGATGCCACTTCCATCCGCCCTTTCGCCGTCCCACAAGGCCAGGCAGAAGCCCCCCCCACCGGCCCATCAGCCAGCCGGTCTCTTCGTCGTGGCAGCACTGGCCGCAGCGATCGCCCTGGTGTCCACCGGCTGTTCCACGCCGGCCGCCCATCCGGCGATCGACGTGCCGGCGCAGTTCGCCGCGAGCACGCCCTCCGACGTCGAGCCCGAGGCCGCCTGGTGGGAAACTTTCCACGACCCGGTGTTGACCGACCTGGTGCGCCGTGCCGAGCGCGAGAACCGCGACGTCAAGATTGCCGCCGAGCGCTTGCGGGCAGCGCGTTCCGGCGTGACGGTCAGCCGGTCCTTCCTGATGCCCAGCGTCAGCGCCGTCGGCTCGGGCAGCGATCGCAGCAGCGGCTACGGTGACGCCGTGAAGAAGTTGCAGCCGGACACCAAGACCGGCAGCGCTGGCCTCGATGTCGCGTGGGAGATCGACCTGAGCGGTCGCCTGCGTGCAGGCGCGGCCGCAGCTGCAGCGGACGCGCTGGCGGTGGAAGACGGCTTGCGCGGCGTGCGCCTGCTGGTGATGACCGACGTCGCCACCAACTACTTCACGCTGGTGGGCGCGATCCGCCAGCTCGACACCCTGCGCGCGATCTCGGCCGCCCGTGACGAGACCCTGCGCCTGGTGCAGGCGCGCCAGCGCGCCGGCCTCGCGACGGCGTTCGACGTCGAGCGCGCGCAGACCGAGGCCGAATCGGCGCACGCACAGATCCCGCCGCTGGAGACGGTTGCGGCGGTCTCTCGGCATCGCATCGCGGTGCTGATCGGCGATCAGGCCTTCAATGCCGCGCAAGTCGCGCCCTGGCGCGGCAACCTGGTCGTGCCCCAGGCCCAGCCGGGACAACCTGCCGCGCTGCTGCAACGCCGGCCCGATGTGCTCGCCCTGATGGCGCAGCTCGATGCGGCCAACGCGCGCCGCCAGCAGGCTGCAGCCGAGTGGTTCCCTCGGCTATTTCTCGACGCGTCGTTCGGCCGCCAGAATGTGGAGCTGAACGGCATCGGCCTGGGTTCCGCCCGCTACACCAACGTGGCGGCCCTGCTCGCGATGCCGATCTTCAACGCCGGTCGCACGCGGGCGATCAATGACATCGCCGAGAGCGGCCAGCGCGAAGCGCTGCTGCGCGCCGAGGATGGCATGGTGCGCGCGCTGGAGGACGTGGAGAACGCTCTGGTCGCGCTCTCCTCGGAACGGCAGCGCTCGAAGTCGCTGCAGAGCGCCGCCGCGTCCGCGGAGGCGGCCCTCGGCCGCGCCCAATCGCTCTACGACCGCGGCCAGATCGACCTGCTGCCGCTGCTGGATGCGCAGCGCTCGCGTTTGGCAGTGGGACTGAGCGCCAACGAAAGCAACACCCAGCTGCTGCTCGACAGCGTGCAGCTCTACAAGGCGCTGGGCGGGGGCTGGCAGGTGTTCGAGCCTGCCGCCCAACCCACCGCGCAATCCACTTCCGTCGGCGCTACCCCCGCGTCGCATTCCTGAAACCCGTCGCTTTCCACGAGGTACTGTCTTGAAGAACTCTCTTTCCGTGGCCGGCGCTTTGGCCGTCGCCGCTCTACTCTCCGCGTGCAGCCCTGACAAGCCGCACACCGAAGCGCCCCGGCCGGTGCGCATTGCCGATGTCCGATATGACGCCGCCCGCGAAGCCAACCGCTATGCGGGTACCGTGCAGTCCCGCTACGAAGTCGACCAGGCCTTCCGCGTGGGCGGCAAGGTCGCTCAGCGCAAGGTCGATGTCGGCCAGATCGTGCATGAAGGCGACATCCTCGCGGTGCTGGACGACAGCGACTACCGATTGGCCGAGGAGGCCGCGGGCCAGCAATGGTCGGCTGCCGTCACACAGTCCCGCCAGGCCGCATCGGACCGCAAGCGCCTGGGTTCGCTGAAAGCCGACGGCTCGGTCAGCGTGGCCGACGACGAGCATTCCCACAGCGGAGCGGAAACGGCGCAGGCGGCCGAAGGGGCGCAGGCGCGTCAGCTCGAACTCGCCCGCAATCGCCTGAAGTACACGGTGCTGCGCGCCTCGCGCAGCGGCGTGGTCACCGCGGTGCGCATCGAGGTGGGCCAGGTGGTCGCCGAAGGGCTGCCGGTGGTCGCGATCGCCGACCCTGGCACGCCGGAAGTCGTCGTCGATGTGCCTGAGGACCAGGTCGCGGATTTCAAGTCGGCGCACTTCAAGGCGTCGCTGGCGAGCGCGCCCGCCGACTTCTTCGAGGTTTCGCTGCGCGAGATTTCGCCGCAGGCCGCCGCGCAGACACGCACCTACCGCGCCCGGTTGAAGCCGGTGGGTGCCCGGCCGTTGCCGCTGGGCGCGACGGCCACGCTGGTGACCGACCGGGTGGTCTCGGACGTGCAGGCTGCCGCGATTCCCGCCACCGCGCTCACCCAGGCGAATGGCCGTCCGGCGGTCTGGGTGGTCAGGCGCGCCGGCAAGGAGCCGGTGGGCAGCGTCAACCTGATGCCTGTGGCAGTGATCGGCTACCGCAACGACCTCGCGCTGGTCTCCGGCCTGCCGGCCGGCGGGCAGGTCGTCACCGCGGGAGTGCAGAAGATGGCGCCCGGATTGAAGGTCGCGCTGCCCGATGCGACGCTCGCTGAAGCAGACAGCACGAAGCAGGCCGCCCAATGAACAACTTCAACCTCACCGAATGGGCGCTCGGGCATCGCGCCGTGGTGCTCTTCCTGATCATCGTGGTTGCCATCGCGGGCGTCTTCAGCTTCTCGAAGCTCGGCCAGCTCGAGGACCCCAAGTTCTCCGTGCCGTCGATGACGGCGACAGTGATCTGGCCCGGCGCCAGCGCGCAGCAGATCCAGGACGAACTCCTGAACCGCATCGAGAAGAAGTTCGAGCAGCTCGACCACTTCGAGAAGGTCGTCACCTTTGCGCGCCAGGGCTACGGCGGCATGACGATCACCGTGAAGGGCGGCACCTCGCACAAGGACCAGCAGGAAGCCTGGTACCAGGCGCGCAAGAAGTTCTCCGACCTCAAGCTCGAACTGCCCGACGGCGTCGTCGGCCCGATCTTCAACGACGAGTTCGGCGACGTCTACTCCCTGCTCTACGCCGTCAAGGGTGACGGCATCGGGCACGCGGAGCTGTCGGACATCTCCGAGGACATCAAGCGCCGCCTGCTCAAGGCGCCCTACGTGAAGAAGGTCGACCTCCTGGGCAAGCAGGACCCGAAGGTGTACGTGGAGTTCTCCAACCAGCGCCTGGCCACGCTCGGCATCACGCCGCTCGCGATCGCCGAGAGCCTGAAGAGCCAGAACGCCATGATGCCCGGCGGCTCCATCGACACGAAGGACGACCGCGTGTTCATGCGCGTGAGCGGCCAGTTCACGAATCTGGACGACATCCGCAACGTGCCGGTCTCCGCGGGGGGCCGGACGATCAAGCTCGGCGACATCGCGACAGTGACGCGCGGCTTCCAGGACCCGCCGACCTACACCATCCGCCACAACGGCCAGGACGTGCTGATGGTCGGCATCGTGATGACCGACGACGGCAACGTCGTCGAGCTCGGCAAGGCCGTGGAAGACGCGGTCGCCAAGGTGCAATCCGAACTGCCGCACGGCGTGGAGCTGGAGCGCGTCGCCGACCAGCCCACCACCGTGAAGGATTCCGTGTGGGAATTCGAGCGCTCGCTGATGGAAGCCCTCGTGATCGTGATGGCGGTGAGCCTGCTGAGCCTGGGCTTCCGCACCGGCCTCATCGTCGCCATCTCGGTGCCGCTGGTGCTCGGCGTGGTCGCCATGGTGATGCTCGCGATGGGCTGGAACCTGGAGCGCATATCGCTCGGCTCGCTCATCATCGCGCTCGGTCTGCTGGTGGACGACGCGATCATCGCGATCGAGATGATGGTGGTGAAGATGGAAGGAGGGTGGGACCGCGCGAAGGCGGCCGCCTTCTCCTATTCCGCCACCGCCATGCCCCGCCTTTCGGGCGCCCTCATCACGGTCGCGGGCTTCATGCCGATCGGCTTCGCGCACTCCACCACCGCCGAATACGCGGGCGGCATCTTCTGGATCGTGGGCGTTGCCGTGGTGTTCTCGTGGCTCTGCTCGGGCATGATCGTGCCCTACCTCGCGGTGAAGATGCTGCCGAAGGACTTCGGCAAAAACCACCACGGCGACCCCTACGACACCCCCTTCTACCGCAAGCTGCGCGGCTGGATCGACTTCGCGCTGGACAAGCGCTGGCTGATCATCGCCGTGACGGGGGGCGCCCTGGTGCTCGCGCTGGCCGGCATGAAGTTCGTCCCGCAGCAGTTCTTCCCGAACAGCGAGCGCCCCGAACTGATCCTCGACCTGCGCTTGAAGGAAGGCTCGTCGTTCCAGGCAGCGACCGAACAGGTCAAGCGCATGGAAGCGGTGCTGAAGAAGGACGAGGAAGTGCGCTTCTTCACCGCCTACACAGGCGCAGGCGCGCCGCGCTTCTACCTCGCGCTGTCGCCCGAGCTGCCCAACCCCGGCTACGCCCAGTTCATCGTGATGACGAAGGACATGGAAGCGCGCGAACGTGTGCGCTTGCGGGTGATGGCCACGGTCGACAAGGAATTCCCTCAAGCCTGGGTTCGTGTCACGCGTCTGGAGATGGGCCCCGCGGTGGGCTACCCGGTGCAGTTCCGCGTGGTCGGCCCCGACACGCAGAAGGTGCGCGAGATCGCCCGCCAGGTCGAACAGGTCATGTCCTCGAGCCCGAAGGTGCGTGACGTGCAGTTCGACTGGAACGACCCGGTCCGCACGCTCAAGGTCGACCTCGACCAGGACAAGGCCCGTGCGCTGGGTCTTACGCCCGCCGACGTGAATCTCGTCACCCAGAGCGTGATGAACGGCGCGACCCTGTCGCAGCTGCGCGAGCACGAGAACCTGGTGGACATCGTTGCGCGTGCCGTGCCGAAGGAGCGCCTGGACCTGGACACGCTGAAGGACGTGAACATCTACACGCGCAACGGCACCGTCGTGCCGCTGTCCGCAGTGGCGAAGGTGAAGTACGAGCTCGAAGAGCCCGTGCTGTGGCGGCGCAATCGCGACATGGCCATTACCGTGCGTGCCGACGTCAAGGACGGCGAGCAGCCCGTGTCCGTGACGAAGGAAATCGAGCCGCTGCTCAAGGACATCGAGGCGAAGCTGCCAGCCGGCTACCGCGTCGACACCGGCGGCGCCGTGGAAGAAAGCGAAAAGGCAAACCAGGCCCTCGCCGCCGTGGCGCCGGTGATGGTGCTCACCATCCTGCTGATCCTCATGCTCCAGCTGCAGGACTTCTCGAAGATGGCGATGGTGTTCCTCACCGCCCCGCTCGGCCTGATCGGCGTGGTCGCAGCCCTGCTGGCGTTCCGCGCCCCGCTCGGCTTCGTGGCGATCCTGGGCATCATCGCGCTCGGCGGCATGATCATGCGCAACTCGGTGATCCTGATCGACCAGGTGCGCATCGAGATGGAGGAAGGCCGCGACGCCTGGAATGCCATCGTCGATGCCGCCCTGCACCGGACGCGCCCCGTGGTGCTGACCGCCGCCGCCACCGTGCTTGCGATGCTCCCGCTCACGCGCAGCGTGTTCTGGGGCCCGATGGCTCTCGCGATCATGGGCGGCCTGACCATCGCCACGGTGCTGACCATCTTCTTCGTGCCCGCCCTGTACGCGGCGTGGTTCAAGGTCCGCCGCGCGCCGGCCGGCAGCGCCGACGCGGCTCCCGGTCACGTGGTGCTGGCTTCCTGAGATCACGGCCATGGCGCGGCGCCCCATCCTCACCGACGAAGACCGGCCGGGTCTTCCACATCGACTCCCAAACGAACTGACCTCCAACGAAGGAACGACCCTATGAAAAATCCAGCGAAACAGCTTGTCGAGAGCCAGGAGATCTCCAAAGAGGTGGCCAAGGCGTTCGAACACCGGACCACGGTGGCCGCGAAGCACTTGGCCGAACGCGTGCGGCAGGCAGGCGATCGGCAGCTGGCGGCCTTGGTGAAGAAACCGCTGCTGCCCTGGCAGGCCGGGGTGGACGCCGCGCAATACGGCGTCGACTTCGCCCAGCGCGCGGTGCTGCTCTGGGACGGGCTGCGCCAGCGCGGCAACAACTTCATCGAGCACGAGCGGCAAGGCCTGCCGCCGATGCTGCACTTCGCGCACGAGATGGTCATGGACGGGCGCACGATGGAGCGTCCGGTCAATTACGCGCTGCTGCGCATCGTGCCGCCGGATGGCATGAAGGTGGATGCGCGCCGCCGTCCCTACCTGATCATCGATCCGCGGGGCGGCCACGGTCCTGGCATCGGCGGCTTCAAGGAGGACTCGGAAGTGGGCGTCGCCCTGGCCGCCGGCCACCCGGTGTACTTCGTCATCTTCTTCCGCGATCCCGAGCCCGGCCAGACGCTGCTGGACGTGTGCAACGCCGAGCGCGAGTTCGTGCGGTGCGTTCGCGCGCTCCATTCCGATGCGCCGAAGCCCGCGATCGTCGGCAACTGCCAGGGCGGCTGGGCCGCGATGATGCTGGCCGCGGCCAATCCCGACGACACCGGCCCGCTCGTCGTCGTGGGCGCACCGATGTCCTACTGGGGCGGCGCCTGGAGCGAAGGCGCGGGCGACAACCCGATGCGCTATGCGGGCGGGCTGCTCGGCGGCAGCTGGCTTGCCTCGCTCACCTCCGATCTCGGCGCGGGCAAGTTCGACGGCGCCTGGCTGGTGCAGAACTTCGAGAACCTGAACCCGGCCAACACCTTCTGGGACAAGTACTACCACGTCTTCGCCAACGCGGACACGGAGCCCGCGCGCTTTCTCGAGTTCGAACGCTGGTGGGGCGGCTACTTCCTGCTGAACCGCGAGGAGATCGAATGGATCACGCAAAACCTGTTCGTCGGCAACAGGCTCTGGGCGGGCGAGCACTCCGGCGCCGGCATGGGATTCGACTTGCGCGACGTCAAGGTGCCGGTCGTGCTGTTCGCCTCGCTGGGCGACAACATCACGCCGCCGCAGCAGGCCTTCAACTGGGTTGCCGACGTGTACGGCAGCACCGAGGAGATCAAGGCGCGCGGCCAGGTGATCGTCGGCCTGATGCACCAGGACATCGGCCACCTGGGCATCTTCGTGTCCGGGCGGGTGGCGAAGAAGGAGCACGCCCAGATCGTGTCGGCCCTGCAGTCCATCGAGGCGCTGCCGCCTGGCCTGTACGGAATGGAGATCGCGGAGCAGACGGATGACGCCGGCAAGACCCTCTATGACGTGAGCTTCGTTGAAATCCGGCTCGAAGACGTCGTTGCGCGACTGAACCACTACCGCCGCGAGGACGAGAAGCCGTTCCAGGCCATGAAGGCTGTCTCGGAATTCAACCAGCGCGCCTACGAGCTGTTCGGCCGCCCCGTGGCGCAGGCGCTGTCCAGCGAGGCCGGTGCGGCCCTGGGGCGCGCGTTCCACCCGCTGCGCTTCCAGCGCTGGGCGCTGTCCGACCTGAACCCGTTCACCTGGTGGCTGGCGCCGGCGGCGCAGCAGGTGAAGGCCGCGCGCCAGGCGGTCGCGCCGGACCATCCCCTGCGGCAGCTTGAGTCGACCGGTTCGGAACTCATCAGTGCCTCGCTCGACGGCTGGCGCGCCCTGCGCGACGCGATGGGGGAAGCTGCCTTCTTCCAGGTCTACGGCAACATGTTTGCCCTTTATGGCGGCGATCAGGGCATCGGCGACGAGCCGCAGGCGCAGCCGTTGAACCCCCGCGATCTGCCCTTCGTGAAGCGGGCGCTCGCCGCCATCGACCAGGGCGGGTATGCCGAGGCGCTGGCGCGTGTCGCTTTCCTGATGGCGCATGAGGACACGCCGCTGCCGCTGTCGCGGCTGCACCTCGCCCACGAACTGATCGAGGACTACGGCGACCTGCTGCCCCAGCTGCCGCTCGACGAAATACGCCGCATCGGCGGCGAGCAGGACATCATCGCCCGCTACGAACCACAGCAGGCGCTGGCCACGCTGCCCGTCTTGCTGGCGCGCCCGCAGGACCGCAAGCGGCTGCTGACGCTGCTGGAGCGCGTGCTGGCGGACCGGCGGGTACAGCGTATCGTGCCTTCGGCCGAGCAGACGTCGATGCTCGCGCACATCCGCAGCCTCCTGGTCCCGGTCGTGCCGGCGATCGCCGCGCCCGCGACGCCTTCTGCACCGTCGACGCGTGTGCGGCGCCGGACCGCGGCAGCCAGGAGAGCCTGACATGGACGTCCAATCCCAATCGCTGCTCGCCGGCCGCAAGGGCCTCGTGGTTGGCATCGCCAACGAGCACAGCATTGCCTACGGCTGCGCGCGCGTGTTCCGCGCGTGCGGCGCCGATCTCGCCGTGACCTGGCTGAACGATAAGGCCCGCCCGCACGTCGAGCCGCTGGCGCAGGAACTCTCCGCCGCCATTTCCATGCCGCTGGACGTGGAGCAACCGGGTGCGATGGAAGCCGTCTTCGATGCCGTCCGGCAGCGCTGGGGGCGCCTCGACTTCGTGCTGCACTCGATCGCCTTCGCCCCCTCCGCCGACTTGCACGGGCGGGTGGCCGACAGCTCCCCCGAGGGCTTCGCCCGCGCGATGGACATCTCGTGCCACTCGTTCGTGCGGATGGCGCGTCTGGCCGAACCGCTGATGCACGAGGGAGGTGCGCTGCTGACCATGAGCTACCTGGGCGCGGCCGAAGTCGTGCCGCACTATGGCGTGATGGGGCCGGTGAAGGCCGCGCTCGAAGCTTCGGTCCGCTACCTCGCCACCGAGATGGGCCCGCGCGGCATCCGCATCAACGCGGTGTCGCCGGGGCCGATCCGCACGCGTGCGGCCTCCGGCATCCCCGGCTTCGACGACCTGATCGAAGACGCACGCTGCCGGGCGCCCCTGCCGCGCGAGGTCGAGATCGACGACGTGGGCTCGCTGTGCGCGTTCCTCGTGAGCGGTGCGGCTCAGGCGATCACCGGCGACGTCCATTACGTGGACGGCGGCTTCCACATCCTTGCATGACCAACGACCCCAAGGCGAAAGAATCGTGTCCTCTACTTCCCATTCCCATGAACTGGCGGTGCTGCGCAACCGCACCTTTGACGAAATCGCCGTGGGCGATCGCGCCACCATCGAGCACACGTTGAGTGCTGCCGACATCCAGCTGTATGCGGCGATCACGGGCGACATCAACCCGCAGCACACCGACGCCGAGTTCGCCGCCTCCACGCCTTACCAGGGCGTCATCGCCCACGGTATGTGGGGTGCATCCCTGATCTCGACGCTGATAGGCACCTGTCTGCCCGGGCCGGGAACGGTCTACCGCGCCCAGACGCTCGAATTTCGGGCCCCGGTGCGGGTGGGCGACACCCTGTCCGTCACGGTGACGATCACCGCGCGAGACGAGACGAACCACAGCGTGGTCCTCGACTGCGCTTGCGTCAACCAGCACGGCCAGCAGGTGATCACCGGCGTCGCGACGGTGAGCGCGCCGACGGAACGCTTCGAGCGCCCGCGCGGCAGCCTGCCGCAGGTGGGCATTGCGTCATCGCACGAAGATGAACTGACGCGGCTGATCGAGCGCGTGCGGCCGTTGGGGCGGCTGCGCATGGCGGTGGTGTACCCCTGCGATGCCGTGAGCCTTTCCGCCTCGCTCGATGCCCACGCGGCCGGCCTCATCGACCCGGTGCTGGTCGCGCCGCGCGAGCGCCTGCAGGCCATCGCCCGAGAGGCCAGCCTGGATATCCGTGGCCTGCCCATCGAGGACGTCGCGGACAGCCACGTCGCGGCCGCGCGCGCCGTGGAGATGGCGCTCCAGGGCCAGGTGGACGCCCTCATGAAGGGCAGCCTGCACACCGACGATCTGATGTCCGCCGTGGTGGCCAGCAAGCTGCGCACCGGTCGCCGCATGAGCCATTGCTTTGTCATGCAGACGCCCGCCTACCCGCGGCCGTTCATCATCACGGACGCCGCGATCAACATCGCGCCGACGCTTCTGGACAAGCTCGACATCGTGCGCAACGCGGTGGACCTCGCGCATGCCTTCGGGGTCGCACGGCCGCGCGTCGCCGTCCTCGCCGCAGTCGAGACGGTCAATCCCAACATGGCCGCCACACTGGACGCCGCGGCGCTGTGCAAGATGGCCGACCGGGGCCAGATCGAGGGCGCTTTGGTGGACGGGCCTTTGGCCTTCGACAACGCCGTGTCGGCTGCCGCCGCGCGCGTCAAGGGCATCGTGTCCGAGGTCGCGGGCGCCGCCGACATCCTGGTCGTCCCGGATCTGGAAAGCGGCAACATGCTCGCCAAGCAGCTGGAGCAATTCGGCGGCGCGGCCAGCGCCGGCATCGTGCTCGGCGCGCGCGTCCCGATTGTGCTCACCAGTCGGGCCGACCCGCGCGAGTCCCGCATCGCATCCTGCGCCGTGGCCCTCGTCGCCGCGCGCGGTGCTGCGCAAGGTGCGGGCGCCGCGCGGCAGCCTCCCCAGTCGGCGGCCGCCCGGGCGGTGGCGCCCGCCGCTGCCGCAGCCAACCTGGAGCCGCAGCCGTGAGCGCCGCCATGCTGCAGCCCGCTGCGCGGGAAGGCGCCGTCGGCCTTCTCGTCCGGGAAGCTCCCGAACCGTTCCCCGGCTCCGCGTTGACGGGCGATCCCATCCTGGTCCTGAACTGCGGCTCTTCGAGCATCAAGTTCGCCCTTTTCGACACCGGCGCCACGCCGCTGCCGCGACGCCCGCTCTGGGCCGGCCGAGTCGAAGGCATCGGCGGCACGCAGGCGCACCTGATCGACGCAGACGGCGCGTCCGTGGCTCTGGAGCTCGATCCCGAGCGGCCCTACCACGCCGCCCTGCAGCACGTCCGTGCCTGCATCGAACGGCGCACGGGTGGCCGGCCGCCGGCCGCCGTGGTTCACCGGGTCGTGCACGGCGGCAGCAAGTACACGGCCCCGGTGCGCCTGGACCGCGTGGTGCTGGAAGAACTGCGCAGCTTCATCCCCCTCGCGCCACTGCATCAGCCCTATGCCCTGGAGGCGATCGAGGTGCTGCTGGGCGAGGCGCCACATCTGCCGCAGGTGGCCTGCTTCGACACGGCCTTCCACCGGACGCTGCCGCAAGTGGAGCAGATGCTGCCGCTGCCCCATGCCTTGTGGGAACGCGGGGTGCGCCGCTACGGCTTCCACGGCCTGTCCTACGAGTACCTGGCCATCGCCCTGGCCGAACGCCATGGACCCGCGGCGCGCAGGCGCACGATCGTGGCGCATCTCGGCAGCGGCGCCAGCCTCTGCGCGATGGAGGGGCTGAGCAGCGTCGCCACCACCATGGGCTTTTCCGCGCTGGATGGATTGATGATGGGCACGCGCTGCGGGGCGATGGACCCCGGCGTGCTGCTGCACCTGCTTCAAGTCGACAAGATGGGTGTGCAGGAGCTCGAACAACTGCTGTACCGCGAGTCCGGACTGCTCGGTGTCTCGGGGCTTTCGCCGAGCCCGCAGGTCCTGCTGGCGGCCGAGGACACGAATCCCCGGGCGCGCATGGCGCTGGACCTCTACGTTCGGCGCATCGTGCGCGAGATCGGCGCCCTGACAGCGGTGCTCGGCGGCTTGGACCTGCTCGCGTTCACCGCCGGCGTCGGCGAGCACAGCGCGGTGCTGCGCGAGCGCATCTGCCTCGGTCTGCAATGGCTGGGAGTGGAGTTGGATCAAGACGCCAACCGCGCCCACGCACCCACGATCTCCAGCGGGCGCGGCCGGGTGCGCGTGGCGGTGGAGCCCACCAACGAGGAATGGGTCGCGGCTTTCCACGCCCTCGACGTGCTGCGCGAAGGCGTTTCTCCCATCGGCGGACGCAACCCCCATTTGACGGAGGCAAGACCATGAACATGAGGCTGGATGACTATCGCGTCGCTGCGAATCTCGAGGACATCGATCGCGAAATCGCGCGGATGGCGCTGCTGTGCCGGGCCAAGCTGCTCCAGTCGGGCGTGATCGAGCGCGTCCTGAAGCGCGATGCGTCGGTATGCGGGACCGACAATCCGATCGCGTTCGGCAAGCTGCACGACATGCTGGTCCTGCACTTCGCGGTGCGCGAGAAATCGGCCGAGGTCCGGGGCCAGATCCCGACCGCCGCGATCGAATCGTACGTGGTCGAGCGCCTGCGCAAGCGTTTCCCAGACCTCGCGGCGGACTGGCGGCGTGCTTGAACTGCGGTCACGGGCGGCCCCATGACGGACATCAGCGTCGGTGCCCTCGCAGGCGTGCTGGGGTCGGTGGCCGGCAGCTCGGCCACGATCGCGATCGCGTGGATCACCCAGAAGACGCACGGCCGGCGCGAATTGATCGGGATGGAGATTCGCAAGCACGAAGCCCTCTACGGTGAATTCATCGCCGAGTGCGGCAAGCTCCTTGTGGATGCGCTGACGCATACGCTCGAGCAGCCGGAGACGCTCCTCCCGGCGTACGCGCTGCTCAATCGCATCCGGCTCACCGCCTCGGCCGAGGTGCTCGCCGAGGCCGAGCGCCTGTTGCGGCGGATCGCGGACCAGTACTTCGCCACCAACCTGACGACGAAAGACGTGGGCCGCATTGCGCATTCGGAGGACCCCGACCCGCTGAAGGTTTTCGGCGAGGCCTGCCGCAGGGAGCTCGAGGCAATCCGCGCCGGACTCTAGGTGGGGCCGGGGCCGCTACACGTGATCCCGATCCCGCTCGACGTGCCTGTGCACGCTCGGCAAGGCCAGTTCGCGACCGATCATCGCCCGCGCGTACAGGTAGTTGTTGCGCGTTCGCTCGCTCATGCCATCCATGTCGACGCTACCTCGCGGGTCGCAGGCGAACGCGAACGCCTGGCCATTGCGCAGTAGGGACCGAAACAGCAGGATGAAGGAGTCGGGCTCCGCTTGCGACGCGGCTGCGGCCGCCCCGCTGAAGGACGAAGAGAGCGCCTGGCGCATGGTGAAACCTCCGGTCGTGAGCGGCGGCGCCGTGATCAGCGCGTGTACTCGAAGGCCGGCATGGCCTTGATCGCCTCGCGCGTGGCGCCACGCAGCACCGGGCGGTCCCCCGAAACGTTGAACAGCCCCACCGGGATCGCTACGTCGTGCCTGCGCACGCCCAGGAAACCGCCAGCGCCCACGATGGCGTAGGAGACGGACGCGTTCGGCGCGACGATGACGTCGGTGATGCGGCCCACGGTTTCGCCGTTCTCGTTGACGACCTCTTGCCCGAGGATCTGCTTCTTGGCGCTCAATCCGTTGGCGATCTCGCGCACCTCCGTGACGCCGATGCTGAGCAGCGTGGAGCCTGCAACCTGCGCCTGGGCGCTTGCTGCCCCTGTCACGAGGACGAGTGCCGCCAGCGCGCCTGTGAATGTGTTTCTCATATCTTTTCTCCTGAATGACGTGGGAGGTGGAAGGGTTACGGCGCCGGATTCGCCCGGGTGGAGCCGATGCCAGAAGCGTAGGCCGTGCCTCTTGCGAAGTCGTGGATGAATCGTCTGACTTCGGTCCGGATTCGGTGTGCGCATGTCTGACCAAACACGCACCGAAATGCGACCGCAAGGAGACGACTTCGCGCGGCCGAGGTTCTATCTTCTGGCCTGCGGATTCAAGCCGCACAAGGAAGCTCGATGAATCTGTTTGTCCCAAATGTGGCGCGCCGGCTCGCGCGCAACGCATCGGTCTGCGCCCTGGGCCTGCTGCTCGGCGCATGCTCCACGGTGCGTCCCTGGACCAACGAGCCGATCACGCCGGAGGCGACGATCCAGCCGATGGTGCGTCCGGTGGTCGCCGTCGACGGGCAGGTCACAGCACACCCGGTGATCGCGGCGGTCACTCTTTCCGGTGGCGGTGCGCGCGCGGCGGCATTCGGACTGGGCGTGCTGCAGGAGCTCAAGGCCACGCGCTTCGAGACGCAACGCGGCGAGACCACGCTGCTGGACGAAGTAGGGCTGGTCAGTGCGGTCTCCGGCGGCAGCATTCTCGCGGCCTACTACGCGGCTTTCGGCGATGAGGTTTTCACCCGCTTCGAACACGACTTCCTGCTGGTGAATTTCCAGTCGGGGCTGATCCGGCAGGCCCTGTCTCCGGTCTCGACGTACCAGCTCACTTCGCCTTGGTGGGGCCGCACCCAGGTCCTCGCCAGTCGGCTCGAGACCGTGTTCCGTGGCACGACCTTCGGCGACCTGCGCCAGCGCCGTCCCTGGCCGCGCCTGCTGGTCACGGCCACCGATCTCACCACCGGAGTGCCCTTCGAGTTCACGCCGGAGCAGTTCGGGCTGATTTGCTCCGACCTGGAGTCCGTGCCCCTGTCCTTCGCCGTGGCGGCGTCTTCCGCTGTGCCCCTCCTGCTGAGCCCGGTGACGGTGCGCAACTATGCCGATACCTGCACGCAGGCCCAGGGGCTGGAGACGGCCATGGCACCCGAACGGAACCTCTCGGCCCGCGTCCTGCACCGGATCGCGGAGAGCTACCGGAACGCGAAGGAGCGTCCGTACATCCATCTTGTCGACGGGGGAGTGGCGGACAACCTCGGCGTGCGCGGCCTCATGGATCACACCATCGCCAGCGGCTCACTCCTGGACACGTTCCGCACCATGCCGCCGGGTTCGGTGCACAAGATCGTGCTCGTGACCGTGAACTCCGAGCGCGGCCTCGCCACGGCCATCGACGATTCCGACCGGGTGCCCGGCGCGAGCCAGGTGGTGCAGACGCTGGTTTTCGGGGCTGGCTCCCGCTTCAGCGGGGAGACCACGGAGATGGTGAAAGACGCAATGCAGCGCCTCGAAGGGGAACTGCGCGAAGCAAGAGGCCGCGCAGGCAGCCCGTTCGCTGCGGACGCGGAAGTCTATCTGATCAACGCGAGCCTGAGCGACCTCAAGAACTCGGGCAAGCGGAGACTGCTGATGGGCGTCCCCACGGCCTTCGAAATTCTCCCTGCGCACGCTCACGACCTGCAGGCGGCGGGCCGGCAGGTGTTGCGCGAGAACCCGGAATTCCAGCGCCTGCGGCGCAGCTTGGGCGCGCAGTCGATGGCCACGGGCCCCGCGCCGTCGGGCGCGGAAAAGCCATGAGGACGGTTGCGCCATGTCCTCGCTGAATAACCTGCAGGTTTACTGGTCCGGCAGCTTCATCGAAGCCAACGCGCTGATCGGCGTGAACCTGCTGGGCGCGCTCCTGCTGGGAATGCTGATGGGCTACGAGCGCTCGTACAGCGGCCGTGCCTCCGGGATGCGCACCTATGGGCTCGTGTGCATGGCGTCGACGGCGCTGACCGTCTTCGTGGGTTATGCGCCGCTCTGGTACGGCGGCGCGGCCGCACAGGTGGCGCCGGATGCGACGCGCATCGTGCAGGGTGTCGTCACGGGCGTGGGTTTTGTTTGCGCCGGGGTCATCGTCAAGGACGGACTCAACGTCAGAGGGCTGACCACGGCCGCATCCATCTGGGCGGCGTCCGCCGTCGGTGTGCTGTTAGGGGTCGGCTTGTACGCGGCGGCCCTGGTGATGGCCGTGCTCTGTTTGCTTTCGATGTCGCTCGTCCACGAGGTGGAGCGCAAGCTGCCCGGACGCGCCGTCTTCGACGTGTCCCTCAGCTTCTGCCGCGACACGGCACCGGAGCTCGAGCAACTGGCCCAGGTGGCGCTGACGCATGGCTATCGCCTGGTGCACCACAGCCTCAGCATCAGCTACGCGGACACCGTGCCGGTCTGGCGCTTCTGCGTGATTGCCCCGGACAGATCGCGCTCCACTTCTCCTGCGCGCCTGGCGCACGAGCTCTCTCGATCGGATGAAGTGGTCCGGTTCAGCATCGTCCCGTTGAAGAACTGATTCCGACATCGACCACGTGTCTATTCGCAGTCTGCAAAAACGCCACCCACCTCACACCCCCACGATCCATGAGCCGACATTCCGCGACCCTCGAGCGCTCCGACACGACTGCCACTACAGCGCCGATGCTTGTCTTTCGCGTCGTGCAGGTGCCGGCGATGCTGCGAAGTCGCCGGTTCTTGGTTGCGATCGCTGTTCTGGGCTGCGCCGCCGCAGCCCCGGCTTTCGCCGAAGAGCGCTTCGCTTCCATGCTGTTCCAGAACGACGTCTTCTTCGGGCGCGATGGTGGCGGCTACACCAATGGCGTCTTTGCTTCAGTCGTGCGGGTGACCTCGCCAGGCGAAAGCAGCGTGGAGCCTTCTCTGTTGATGAAGCCGATCGCCGGCTGGCTTGGCCTGCCGCAGGCGACGCTCGCTTCCTCGGCACTGGGCCAAATCATGGTGACCCCGCGCGACCTCACGATGCGCAGACCGGACCCCAAGGACGCGCCTTATGTCGGGGCTCTGATGTTTCGCTCTACGCAGGTGTTCGTCCACGATGACATCGCTGACATGGCGGCGGTCAACATGGGCGTAATTGGCCCGGCCGCCGGCGCCGAGCAGACGCAACGCCTCATTCATCGCATCGTGGGCGCGGACCGCCCGGAGGGCTGGGACAGCCAGGTTTCCAACAAGGCACTGGTGGGCATTGAGCGCTATCGGGCCTGGCGCTTTCCGCTGGGTGCCGCGGAAGCCGGCAAGGCCAACGGCGACTTCGTCGCGCTCGCCGGTGGCGCCCTTGGCAACCTCGAAACCTCCCTCGGCGGCACCGTGATGCTGCGCTACGGCGTGGGATTGGAGCGCAGCTTTCCGACCGTCCCGCGGGTCATGACGCACAGCGCCGATCCCTTCGTGATCGGCCGCGGCTGGTTTACCTATGCCGGACTCTCCGCCGATCACCTCTTCAACCATGTGGGCATCAGCGACGACGTTCCCTCCGGCGCAACGGCGCAGCTGCGCAAGTCGCGTTTCGTCGCGGTGGCGGGCATCGCATACGGCTGGCAGCATTCGTCGCTGAGCTTCTCGCTGCAGAGCGCGAATCCACTGGTCCAGTCCAACCATCAACAGCAATCCTACGGGTCAGTGACCTATAGCTGGAATATGCGTTGAAGCGCGCGCTGCAGACCATTTTCCGCGCCACCTCTGAAGTTCTGCATCGACGGTCGGTCTCAAGGTATTGCGAAAACAGCTCGCCGCCTGGGCCGCCGCGACGAAATTGCTTGATCAGCAACTGAGGTGCCATCCGGGCCGAAGGCCATCGAATGTCAGCTTCTCACGGACCGACATGGCGATTTGGGCCCGGATGTCCGCGCGCCCGCTCTGCGCACAACCTGTCAGATCCAGGACCGACATTGCAGGCCCACTGGCTTGCGCATCTCAGCGGCGGACTCTGGCTTCGAGCAGGTCACCCATGCCGATGCGCTTCGCGAAGGCGATGCGCACGCGCTCGGACACCTCGAACACCTCGGTGGCGCCGTCGTCCACGAAGTCGATCAGCGAGCGCATCGGCCGCGTGCCGGCCGGCAGGCCCACGATCCGGACGATCTCGTCGGCCACGGCCTGCGGGTCGGCATCGTCGGGTGTCAGGGCCGAGAGGCGCTCGCTGATCTGGTCCATCACGCCGTCATAGCGGCTGTAGGCGGCGGCGGTCGCCGCATCGGCGGGCTTGCCCGCGCTCTGGAAGTGGTCGGTGCCCCGGGTGAACGCCCCCGGCACGACGATCGAGGTCTCGATACCGAAGCGCGCGATCTCGTAGGCCAGCGTCACGGCCAGCGAATCCATCGCAGCCTTGGCCGCGCCGTAGGGGCCCATGAACGGCGGGAAGCCGCCCCTGGTGGTCGTGCTGCTGATCCACACCATCAGCCCCGACTCCTGCCGGCGCAGGTAGGGCAGCACGGCGCGGTTCACGCGCTGGGCGCCGAGCACGTTGGTGTCGAACACTGTCGTGATCTCCTCGGGGGTGAAGGCCTCGCTCGGCCCGACCACGAGATGGCCCGCGTTCTGCATCACCACGTCGAGATGTCCCTGCTCGCGAACGATGGTCGCGGCGGCGGCATCGGCGGATGCCTGCGAGAGCACGTCGAGTTCGAGTGGGTGCAGCTCAAGCCCCCTGGCTGTGGCCAAGGTGCGCAGCTCGGTGGCGCGGCCGTTGTTGCGCCCCGCGATGTCGCGCATCGATGCATAGACGATGTGGCCCGCTTCGGCGAGGGATTGGGCGGTGAGCTTGCCGATACCGGTGCCGGCGCCAGTGACGAGGATGACGGATTGCATGATGGAGCTCCTGGAATGGATGTGAGTGGACGGGAAGGAAACTGGAAGGAAATCGCCTGGCCTCAACGCACGCGGCGCTGCAGCGCATGGGCCGCCCATGCCGCTGCAGATCCGAGCGCGGCCGCGCCGGCCAGCGTGGCGAACAGCGACAGCGAAGGCGGCTGGTGGACCGCAAAGAACGCGATCAGCCCGAGGAAGTAGCACAGCAGGTTGTTGATGCGCGGCACGCTGCGCATCGACACCACGATGAGCGCGACGACCAGCACCACCGCCGGCAGCGCCGCGGCGCCCACGACCGGTGCCAGTGCACCGATGGCCACGGCTGCGCCCTTGCCGATCAGCACGCCCAGGCTCACGCAGACGAGGTTGAACACGCCGTCGCGCGCTGTGACGCCACGGGTATAGAAGGCCACCCAGCCGACGAACATCGCCCAGACGGGCAGTTCGAGGACCATGGCCATCGCCGACGCGGCGGCGGCGACCACGGCAGCGGCCGCCGTGAAAGACGAATAGGAGAGACTGAAGAAGCGCGGGGCGGCCGCGTCGGACGAAGGCTGTCGCATGGTGGTTGCTCCTTGGGAATCGCGTGGGAGCACTCAGGCCACGCCGCCGTTGGCGCGCAGGATCTGGCCGTTGACCCAGCCTGCATCCGGGCCGGCGAGGAACGAGACCACCGAGGCGATGTCCTCGGGCTGGCCCAGGCGCTGCAGCGGCGGCATCTTCGCGAACGCTTGGACCTGCTCTTCGGTCTTGCCGTCGAGGAACAGCGAGGTGGCGATCGGGCCGGGTGCCACGGCATTCACCGTGATGTTGCGGCCGCGCAGCTCCTTGGCCATCACGTGCGTGAAGGCCTCGACCGCCGCCTTGGTGGCGTTGTAGATCGCGTAGCCGGGCATGTTCAGCGCGAGCGTGGTGCTCGAGAAGTTGACGATGCGCCCGCCTTCATTGAGCCGGGTGGCGGCTTCGCGCAGCGTGTTGAAGGTGCCGCGCACGTTGACATCGAAGGTCTGGTCGTAGAGCGCATCGGTGTGCTCGGCCAGCGGCACGGTCTTGAGCACGCCGGCGTTGTTGACCAGCACGTCGATCCGGCCGAGTTGCGCTTCTACGGCGTCGAACATGCGGCGCACCTCCTCGGCATGGGCCACGTCGGCCTGGACCGCGATCGCCCTCGCGCCGGCGGCCTGCAATTCGGCGATCAGCGCCTCGGCCGGCCCGGCCCCCGAAGCGTAGTTGACGGCGACGGCAAAGCCGTCCCGGGCGAGGCGTTGCGCGACGGCAGCGCCGATGCCGCGCGATGCGCCGGTGACGAGAGCGACGCGGGTGTTGCGGGGGGTGTTCATGGTGCGGTTCCTTTCAGGGGTTGGTTGGTGAAACGAATGTTCTTTCATTCCAACGCAAAGATAATCAGCCTAATATCGTCAATACAATTCCATATGCGTAAACAATAAAGCCGAGGACCGACCCCATGGATCGCTTCCAGGAAATGCAGGCCTTCGTGCGCATCGCCGAACGCCAGAGCTTCACCCAGGCCTCGGACGACCTGCGGATTCCACGTGCCACCGTCACCACCCTGAT
The DNA here is from genome assembly GCF_056405555.1 of Variovorax sp. P1_G12. NCBI lineage: Bacteria > Pseudomonadati > Pseudomonadota > Betaproteobacteria > Burkholderiales > Comamonadaceae > Variovorax > Variovorax sp. P1_G12. Next base: position 51,441 of record NZ_JBFUBW010000003.1, read on the forward strand.
CAAGCGCATGGAAGCACGCATCGGCACGCGACTGCTGGAGCGGACCACCCGCACCGTGCGTCTCACGCAGGACGGCGAGGCTTACTACCGGCGCTGCGTGCGGCTGCTGGCGGACGTGGAAGAGGCCGAAGGTGCGTTCAGGAATGCGGCGCCCAAGGGCCAGCTGCGAGTGAACCTGCAGGGCACGCTGGCCCGGCACTTCGTGGTACCGGCGCTGCCCGGCTTTCTGGCGCGCTATCCGGAGCTACAACTGCACATCGGCGAGGACGACCGGCTGGTCGATCTCGTACGCGAAGGTGTCGACTGCGTGCTGCGCGCAGGCCAACTGCAGGACTCGTCGATGGTCGGGCGGCGCGTGGCGCTGCTGCCGCAAGTCACGGTCGCGAGTCCCGACTATCTGGCGCGGCATGGCGAGCCTGGCAGCCTGGAGGCATTGGTCTCGCACCGTGCCGTCAACTACATCTCCGGCGGCACAGGCAAGGTGGTGCCGCTCGAGTTCACCGTCGATGGCCGGGTGACGGTCGTGGACCTGCCCGCCACCGTCTCGGTGACCGGCGCCGACATCTACACGGGGTCGTCCATTGCCGGTCTCGGCCTGGTGCAGGTGCCGCGCTACCGCGTGGCGGGCGAGCTGGCGGACGGCCGCCTGAAGGTGGTGCTGCCGGGCTTCGCGCCGCCGCCGATGCCGGTCTCGGTGCTCTACCCGCAGAACCGTCAGCTGTCGTCGCGCGTACGCGTTTTCGCGCAGTGGCTGCGGGACATCTTCGAGGCTGTGGACCCACCTGCGTCTTGACGCGCGATGCTCAGGGGAATCCGGCACCGATGGTCGGCACGATGCGGGCGCCCCATCATGAACGTCAGACCTTGAGCGCCCCTCTGAATCCACGGGCGGCGTAGTACGACTGCGCCCCGTTGTGATAGACGAAGACACTGTCGTAACGCCGGTCGCAAAAGAGCGCTCCGCCGAGCTTTCTGACCTCAGGGGGCGTCGCCACCCAGCTGGAGGTCTTGATGTCGAACTCGCCGACCTCCTGAAGCTGGCGATAATGCGCCTGCGTCAACAGCGAGATGCCCATCGCCTTGGCCATGTCGATGACGTTGCCCTCGGGCTTGTTCTCCTTACGCGAACGCAAGGCCTCCGCGTCGTAGCAGAGGCTTCTGCGTCCCTGCGGACTTTCAGCGGCGCAATCGCAGAAAAGGAAGGCGCCGCCGTCATCCACCGCGCCGATGACATCGGGCTCCCCGCCGGTCCGCTCCATCTCGTGGAGCGACCTGAGCTTGTCGGGGCGGCCTTGCAGGCGACCCTGCACCGCAGCCCAGTCGACCGCTGGATGTCGATGCATGTTCTGGGCGAATCGCAGCTTCAGTACATCGACGAAGCCTTCGAGTTGTTCCACCTTCATGTCACGTTCCCCTGCTGTTTGGCTGTCATGAACCCGTGCTCCCGGCAAGCCACTCGACGTGTGTCGGCTTCTGACTGCGGGTTCGAGCTGGAGCGTCTCACTCGCGCCTGCTGAAGGCACTACTTCCGGTCCAAGGCCAGCCGCCTCTGCGCGGCCTGGAAGACGGGCCCTCGCGCGAGCTGCAGCGCCTGGCCGCGCTGCGCGCTATCCGGCGATACCGCGGAGGTCATGGCGACGACCAGGCCAAGCGGCGAATGAACCCAGATGAGCTGGCCAGCGTAGCCGCTGGCGAAGTAAGTCGAGCCGGAAGCCGCCCACCAGAAAAGCCCATAGGGCAAGCCAACCGGCGGCCCGCCGGAACTTTGAGGTTTGACCATTTGCGCCACGAACCCGACTGGAAGCACCGGCTGGCCCGCCCATCGGCCATCCTGCAGCAGCAGATAACCCAACTTCGCCATGTCCATGGTCCTCATCCACGCAATGCCGCGAGGGTATGCAGGTTCCCGCATGGCAAGAGGCGTCACGAGTTGGTCGCGCACCAGGTCGGCGATGGGGCGCCCAGTGACCCGTTCAAGGATGGCCTGAACCATCGTGGGCCCGCTGTTGTCATAGGCGAACCGTTGGCCTGGTTCTGCTCGAATTGGCCTCGCCCAAGCTGCAGCTGGAGCGAGGGACGCGGCAGTTCCGGTGCTGTCGTTCACCTCGAACCCGGTTGTCATGGCGAGCAGGTGCCTGAGCGTGATGGCCTGCGCACGGGGGTCCGGATTGAGCGGTCGCCACTCGGGCATGAGGTCGACGACCGGCAGTTCCAGAGAGGCGAGTTGCTTTCGCTGCAAGGCAGTACCCACCAGGAGGGCCAAGCCGCTCTTGGTGACCGACTGGGTGTTTCGCAAGGCGTCCGGGTTGCCATCGCGGTAGTACTCGTACACCGTGCGGCCTTGGAGGACAACAACCACGCTCTGAACATCGCCCAGCTCCTTGGCGATACCTTTGTCGACGCTCTCGAACGCGGCGACGTCGAGGCGCTGCTCTTCGTGTGTCGACGTTCGCCAAGGAGGCATCCCCTCGGCAAATGCGGTGGTCGCAACGATCAAGCAAAGCCAGACGATGACTTTCCGCAACTTAGCCCCCGTGTTGTTTGTGAGCAGCAGCCTATCGCCGGGCTCGTGGCTGCATTGTGCCCGCGCAGCGCAAGGCGAAAAATGGCGACAGGGCGCGCACCGGAAACGCCAGTGCCAAACTCACAGATCCCCGCAGAAAACCTCTCGGTTCAGATCCGCGGGGCTCGTTCGGACGACCAGCGCATGAGGCGAACCGGTCAGCTGAGACAGCGTTGCTGGCGCCGTATTGGTCAAGCGAAAGGGCCCGCTGGCAGGGGACAGCGACGTAGGGTTGTTGATCTCGGTCACCAGAACGACCTTGTTCAATGCGTACTTCGGGTTTGGCGCAAGGTTTCCACATCGACCTTCAAACACAGCCATATACAACTGCACAGGCGCCGTCGTCGCAACGCTGAGGCCTGAGACTTCGATCGTCACCACGGTGGCATCCGCCTGTGGGCGCAGGAATGCCTTGCCAACTTGCCCCGCGTTCATCCTCGTTGCCGAAAGCTGTACTGTCTTCGTGCTCGCCTCGGCCGCACGGTTGCTTGTCGTGCATCCCCACATCAAATGAAGCCCTGCGATCGTCGTGACCATCAGAATGGATCTCAGCGCTTGACCTTGCACGCGGGCGTGCTTGTGCATCTGACGCCCTTCGATGTATCGCTCCATGGGCCACCTTGCTCAAAAACGGGTTTGAATCAATATAGGCGAGGGGCCCATGTTTTCATAGCACACGTCGGCATCACGGTCGTAGAAGAACCCAACCTGTCGGCGCAGAACCTCGTCGTAGACGCCTGTCGCCGGGCCTCAGGGCGGCGGCAGCGGGCGCGACCACAGCCAGGCCAGCACCGTGGCCATGCAGCCGATGGCCAGCGCGGCGAGCCATGGCTTGTGGGCCGTCAGCGACACGATCACGGCGCAGATCGCCATGGTGGCGGTGGCGCTCCATTTGGCGCTGCGGCTCACGCAGCGGCCGTTCTGCCAGTTGCGCAGCAGGGAACCGAACAGGCGGTGATCGAGCAGCCAGCCGTGCAGCCGCGGCGAGCTGCGCGCAGCCGCCCAGGCGGCCAGGAGGATGAACACCGTCGTCGGCATTCCGGGCAGGACCACGCCGATCAGCCCGAGGATCAGGCACAGCACGGCGAAGGCGTACAGCAGGCCGCGCACGAGTGGCGAAGTCCGTCCGGGGCCGGGGTTCAACGCCGCCACCTCGGCGCGATCGCGCCATCGGCGGCCCGCTTCAGGCTGTCTTGCAATGCGCGCCACTGGAGAGTCATAGGGGGCTATTCTGGCCGCTTGGCGGCCGGGCGGCGGCAGCAGCACAAAGCGCATCTGAAAACTCAGGCTACGTGCCGAGGCGAGTCATCCGCCGGCTTCGGGCCGTCGCGGCCTCGGGCCAGGTGAGGCCGGGCGTGTTCGCGCACTCATGGTGAGCGGAAGAAGTCCTCGCCTCATTCATTCAGGGGATGTGCGAGGGCCGCGAAAGATCTAAGGTGCTGTCGTGAAACCGTCATCGGCACGGCAGTGAAAGCTACCCCATGAGCGATCCGGTGGATTCCGTCATTCGTCCGACGGGCGCGGGTTGCGTACGTTTCTGGTGCGCTCGGGCGGTTGTTCGGGGGAGATGCCCATCGAGGCCACCGGCTCGGCGGCGCCAAGGTCGCGCCGTCCCCATGCGCGCCGAGGACGGGCTTGCTCCCGTCGAACGCGACATCCACAATCCCATAGTGGAAAAACTGTGGACTCTGGACCGGTTCCAAGTCGACCTCGAGCGTGTCGTGCGCGCCATCTTGGTCGTCGATGTCGTCGAATCGGTCCGGTTGATCCAGGAAGACGAGGGGGGCGCGATCCAGCGCTGGCGAACGTATGCGGCGGAAGCCGCCGATCGGATCGCGCCGGCTTTCGGCGGTCGTCTGGTCAAGAGTCTGGGCGACGGCCTGATGATCGAGTTTCCCTCCGCGCCCAGCGCCGTCCAGGCGGCGTTGGCGCTTCAACAGCTCAGCCTGGCTTCGAATGCCGGCCTTGCGGACAATCGCAAGATGAGAGTGCGCATCGGCGTGCACGTCAGCCCGCTGATCGCCGATGCACGCGACATCTACGGGCACGGCGTCAACCTGACCGCCCGCCTTGCGACACTGGCCGGTCCGGACGAGATCGTGGTGTCGGCCGAGGTGCGCGACCAGCTGGTTCCAGGGGTCGATGCGGACGTCGAAGACCTTGGGGAGTGCTATCTCAAACATGTGACACATCCCGTTCGCGCCTTTCGGGTCGGTGCCCCGGGCGAGCATCTGATCGAGCTCGATGTGCCGGAGGGTGATCTGAAGGCCACGGTGGCCGTGATTCCGTTTGTCGTGCGCGGCGCGACGGCGGGACAGTCGGTTCTCGGGCAGGCGTTGGCGGACGACGTGATCACGGCGTTGTCCCGCTCGCAGGAGATCAATGTGGTGTCGCGGCTGTCGACGATCTCGCTGGGGGGGCGCAAGATGAAGCTGGAGACCCTGGCGCACCACCTGAATGCCGACTACCTGGTCTCGGGCACGGTGTCGATCAGCGGCGATCTGCTGAGACTCAGAACGGAACTGGCCGAGGTGAAATCGCGGAAAGTCGTCTGGTCGAAGACGTTGAGAGGCGCGGTCAAGGGCGTCATCGCCGGCAAGGACGAGCTCGCCGACCGGTTGGTGAGCGAGATCTGCGGCGCATTGATGACGCATGAACTGCGGCGTGCTGCCGGCAACGCCTTGGCGACGCTTGAGAGCCGCACGCTGCTTCTGGCCAGTATCACCCTCATGCATCGGATCTCGCCCTGGGCGGCTCTGCGGGCGAATCTGATGCTCGAGGCGCTGATCGAGCGGTCGCCGCGCCTGGCGCCTCCGTACGCCTGGCTGGCCAAGTCGTACGTGCTGCGGGTGACCCAGGGGTGGTCCGACGATGTGCATGCGGACGGAAGGCGTGCCTTGGAGAACACACGTCGCGCGCTGGATCGGGATCCGACGCTCTCGCTGGCGATGACGGTGGAGGGTCAGGTCAACACCTACATCCTGAAGAACCTCGATGTGGCGCACGATCGCTACGAGGCGGCGTTGCGCGAGAACCCCAACGACTCCCTCGCCTGGCTGCTCAAGGGCACGCTGCATGCGTTCCGCGACGAGGGCAAGGAAGCGGTGCGCCACACCCGACAGGCGCTGAGGCTGTCGCCTCTCGATCCGCTGAAGTACTACTTCGACTCGCTGGCTGCAACAGCCGCCTTGGCGGCCGGCCAGTATCCGAGGGCCGTGAGCCTTGCGGAAGCATCGCTGCGTCTGAACCGGGCACATACGTCGACCCTGCGCGCGCTGATCACCGCGCTGTGGGAGTTGGGTCGCGAAGAAGAAGCTCGGGCGAGGGCTCGCGAGCTGCTGAACATCGATCCGGATTTCAAGGTTTCCCATTTCTTGGAGCGGTCTCCGGCAGCGCCGTTTCAACTGGGTCGGGTCGTCGCCCGCGCCTTGCACAGCGCCGGAATTCCACAATAAGGAGAATTCGAAATGAGCTATCTCGAAGGCGTGGAAGGGGTCGAGGGTGTCGAAGGGGTGGAAGGTGTAGAGGGTGTGGAGGGTGTGGAGGGTGTCGAAGGCGTGCGCGGAGCTGCAAGGCGAATGCCGGTCTCCGGCCTGATCGCGCAACGGGACGGGATCGCGGGCAGTTGGGACTACAAGAATCCCCCGGCTTGGAAAAGTGCCGACATCGCGCAGACGGTCCCGGGGCCGCTGGAACGCTGGGATCGCCGGATACGACGATTCGTCTTCGAATCCGAATTGCTGTCGTCGCTGTACTTCGCCTTCGAAGGCCCGGCCGGCGGTCCGTTCCCGGCGACGCTTTACAGCTTGGAGGAGGCAGGCAGCGCATCGGGCACGGCGGCGCCGACCGGCAACTGGCGCGCGCTGATCTCCATGGTTCGCCCCTCGTCCGCCATTCTGGGCGACCAGCTCGAACTGATGAACGGATACGCCGATCTTCGCGCCGACCGTGCGCGGGAAATCGTCGACCAGATGACACCCCAGTACGCGTTCTGGAGCGCCGTCGTGCCGTTGTACCCCGTGCGGCACAGATACACCTTCGAACTGCTGGATCTCGTGCTGCGCCTCGCCAAGTACGCCGAGATGAACTTCAAGAATGCGATGTGCGTGCGGCGGCCCAACGAATACTCGCCGCAGATCGAGCCCATCCTTCAGACGCCGATTCATGGCTCGCTGCCCAGCGGCCATTCGACCGAGGCCCATGCGGTGGCACGCGTACTCTACGAACTCGTTCTTCGTCCAGGCACCACGGCTTTGACAGCGCAACAGTTGCGGGAACAACTGATGCGGCAGGCGGACCGCATCGCGATCAACCGGACGGTGGCAGGCCTGCACTATCCGGTCGACAGCATGGCCGGACAGCTGCTCGGCTTGATCATCGGCAACTACTTCGTGGCGCGGGCGACGACTCCTACGAGTGCGGGCATCCAGGTGGGGGCCTGGAAGTTCGATGGGACAAACTATCCGTCCACGGATGACTTCAGCGGCACGGAGATCTACGACGTGGTCAACGACGAGATTCATGCTCCGACCTCCGGCGCTTACGTGGCGCGGATGGATCCCAAGGCGGTAACCAACCCCTCTCCCGGTCCGGGCGGCAACCTGTTCAATGTCAACCCGGCACACGGTCTGCATTGGTTGTGGGGCAAGGCACAGGGCGAGTGGTAGCACGACGCGAGGCCGATCATGGAAACACATGAGACAGACGAAAAGGGCGGCTTGCGCTCCGCGCAGCCGTACTTGAACTGGGCCATCGGTACCGAAGGCGTATTTCTGCGCTCCGGCAACTGGTTCCCCTTGCTTGTGGAGTTCACGAAGGACATGGCGCTCGGGGAATTTCGGAGAGTGTTGGCGAGCGAATCGGGCAGTAGTTCCCTTTTTCGCATACCCGAGGTCTTTGGCACTGACGGGCCGCTGCCGGATGAATTCAGTTTCTGCGTGGTCCTGGTCGAGGAGAAGGCCTTCAAAAAGGGCATCACGACGTCCAAGCGCTGGAGCAAGTTCATTCTCCATTCCGACATGGGCCCCCCTGTGACTCTGCCTGAAGTGGACGCCGCCTCGGACTACGCGCCGTCTGCAAGCAGCGGGTCCGCTGCGGAGCATCGTGTCGTGGTGGCGGTCATCGATCAGGGCATTGCCTTTGCCCATCCCAGATTCCGGTACAGGCATCATGCCCCGTCCGGCGATGAGGATCGCACGCGCGTCGAGTTCGTGTGGGTGCAAGATGCAAGCGGAGCCATAGCGCCGGGAACGCCAGGCAAGGAGATCACTGCGAATCAGATCGACAACGCGGTCCACCATGCCGACACGCACGGGAAGAATGACGAGAGCATCTATCGCGCGCTTGGCGTGCTGGAGATCGGCACCGATGGCTACAAGCCGCTGGCGCGCAGACAGGCTCATGGAACGCACGTGCTCGACATGGCGAGCGGCTATGAGATCAAGAACGCGCCGTCGACCCGACCGATCATTGCAGTCGAGATGCCGGAAGCGGCCGTGGGCGACCCTGCGGGATCCACGCTGAAGCCCCACGCGGCGTGGGGGTTGGTCTACATCCTGTGGCGCACCCTGAGTCTCCAGCGGCTCGGAGAGACCTTGCCGGTCGTGGTGAACATCAGCTATGGACCTCAAGAAGGCCCGCATGACGGAAGTTCTGCCTTCGAGCGATTCGTCGATGCACTGACCCAGTTTTCGCGATGGCTCGACACGCCCATGCGAGTCGTCCTGGCGGCCGGCAACTACCGGCAGTCACGCGCCCATGCGAGTTTTCGGCTGGATAAAAAAAAGAGTTCTCAAGTCCTCGATTGGCGGCTGCAGCCATGCGGAATGACTTCGAGCTTCATGGAGATCTATTTTCCGTCCGGCCATGCGGTCACCGTGAAGCTGAAACCACCTCATGCCCCGGCGCTCGTCATTGCGACTTCGATGCCGCCGAATGTGGCCGTGGAACCGCCCGGCGCAACCACGCCGGCACCGTACACGCTTGAGTATGTGGAAACCGGCGCTGCGCTCAGCAGCATCGTGCTGTGTGTGGCGCCAACGGCGCAAGACTACTGGGCGCCGGGCCCCCATCCCATCGTGCCATCCGGAGTCTGGCGCGTCATCGTCTCGATCGCCACGACTGGGACGGAGATCGTCCCCTTCGATGCCTGGATCAAGCGCACCGACACGCCCGGCGGTCGGCGCGCCAAGGGCCGGCAGTCGTATTTCGACGATGGCGAGTACCAGCGCTACGACACCAGGGGCAGACCCGTCGAGTTCGACGCCCCCGGCACCGCCAGCTACGTGAGACGGCGAAACACGCTCAGCGGTATCGCGACCGGTTGCGAGACCTACGTGATCGGCGCTTATCAGCGCGGCCCCGATTCGACAGACCAGGTGCCGACCTTCTATAGCTCGGAGGCCTCTGGCAATCCGACTCCGGGTCGGATGAGTCTGGCGGTCAACTGGCTGGCGCCGGCTGAAGACGCGGCGAGCTGCCCGGGCGCGCTTGGCGCCGGCACGCGCAACGGGACGCGCGTGGCAATGAACGGGACCAGCGTGGCTTCTCCGCAGGCCGTGCGATATTGCGCGGATGTCTGGTCGACGGGCGTCGAGCCATCGCCGATCCCGCCGAGCTCGGAGCTTGACCCGCCGTCCAGTCGCGTGCCCGGTAGCGACCAGCTTCTGGTTGCGGGTGTCGGATTGATGCGATTGAAGCCGCCGATCGGGCACGTCTGGCTTGATCGCCCGTAGCGCGAGCTGATCGAGGCCCTACCGGACGCCCGCGGTGCTGCCTGCCCGGGTTCCGCGCGAGGTTGTGCAAATCAGGCGCTGCATCTTCGTCGAACCTGGAGGAGGGACTGTCGTGAACCCACTCAACTCGGCGCCGGCCCGGGCCTGCATCCTGGGCATCGCAATGGCCACGGTCGGCCCGGTCTCGGCGCAGACCCTGCGCTGGGCCAGCCAGGGCGATCTGCAGACCCTCGATCCGCACTCCCAGAACGAACTGTTTACCAACTCGATCAATGGGCAGGTCTACGAGACGCTCGTCGGCCGCGACAAGAACCTGAAGCTCGTCCCCGCATTGGCGACCGGTTGGCAGCAAATCAGTCCGACACTATGGCGTATGGCCTTGCGCCCCGACGTGAGATTTCATGGCGGCCAGACCTTCTCGGCCGACGACGTCGTGTTCTCTGTCGAGCGCGCGAGGGACAAGGCATCGGGCATCCGCGTGTATGCCGCGGCGCTGGGCGAGGTGCGCAAGATCGACCCCCTGACCGTGGAGTTTTCGCTGCCTCAGTTCAATCCGATCTTCCTCGAGCATGCCGCCCTGGTACAGATCATGAGCAAGGCGTGGTGCGAGGAACACGATGCCACCAGGACCCAGGACTTCAAGAGAGGTGAGACGAAATACACCACGCTGAACGCCAACGGGACCGGCCCCTACATCGTCGTTTCGCGGCAACCGGACGTGAAGACCACCTTCAAGCGAAACCCGAGCTGGTGGGGAAAGTTCGAAGGCAATGTGCAGGAGGTGATCTATACGCCGGTCAAGAGCGATCCGACGCGAACGGCCGCGCTGCTCTCGGGCGAGATGGACCTGCTGCTCGATCCGCCGCCGCAGGACACCGAACGGCTTCGCACCGCCAGCGGCGTGAAGGTCGTGGACGGGGTCGAGAACCGCGTCATCTTCATCGGCATGGACCAGGGGCGAGACGAGCTTCGCTACAGCTCCGTCAAGGGCCGCAACCCCTTCAAGGACGTGCGCGTACGCAGGGCGCTCTATCACGCGGTGGACATCGAGACCTTGCGCACCGCCATCATGCGTGGCCAGGCACGGCCCACGGGCGCGATGTCGCCGTCGCCGCTGGGTATCTACAACGACCCGGAGCTGGAACGGCGTCTGCCCTTCGACTTGACTCGAGCGCGTGCCTTGATGGAGGCGGCTGGCTACCCGAAGGGCTTCGAGGTCACGCTGGATTGCCCGAACAATCGCTACATCAACGACGAACGGATCTGCATCGCGTTGTCAGGCATGTGGGCACAGATCGGAGTCAAGGTCAAGGTCGTCGCGCAGCCGAGGGTGCAGTACTTTGCCAAGACCGAGAAACTGGACGTGTCGATGTACATGCTGGGCTGGGGTGGCGCCATCTCCGATGCCGAGGTCACGTTGACGCCCGTGCTGCGCTCACGCGGCGAGAACGGCATCGGTTACTACAACTGGGGAGACTACAAGAATCCGAGACTCGATGAACTGGCGGCCGCATCGTCGGCCGAGCCGGATCCCCTCAAGCGCGAGCAGTTGATCAAGGAAGCCTTTCGCGAGCACAACGAACAGGTGCACCACATCCCTCTGCATCGTCAGGTGATTCCCTGGGCCATGCGCAGCAACGTCGAGGCCGTCCACCGGGCGGACAACTGGCTCGAATGGCGGTGGATCAGCATCCGTTGAGAAGACGCAACTTGGCCGGCCCACTTGGCGCCAGGATGTGCGGTAATCTGCGGGGGCATCGATGGGGAATCAATGATGTCAAGCGATTGGAAGCGCCGCGCCAGGCTGTTCGTCCAGCGCCTCTGGCAGCCGACCAGCGCGTGCATGACCTGCATGCCGGGGAGCTGGGGCAATCTCCTGAGCCTTGCCCACTGGACGGTGGCACTGCAGACAGGCCTGGCCACCGGCATCCTGGCCGTGCTCCTGACCTTCACTCCGGCGGCCAGGCTCTTCTCGAACCGTTTCGGCAATGCCCTGGTCGTCGGCGTCCTGACGATGCTGGGCGACGCCTACTCGCACGCGAATCACTACGACATCCCCTTTGCCGAGGCCATCGCGACGGGGGTGGTGTCGGGCCTGCTGACGCTGGCCGGCTCCTACCTCTTCGAAGACCGCGCCCGACGCATCCGGGCGGCATGGGCGAGGGTGTTCGGATAGCCCACGCCGGCGGTCGGCCCGCAGGCAGCCGCCATCCGGCCGCCTCGCGGAACTGCTCTGTCAGTCGGCCTTGATGTGCTTCTCGCGTATCACCTTGGTCCAACGTGCCGAGTCGCTCTTCACGATCTCCGCAAAGGCGTCGGGCGTCGTCCCGGTGAGGTTGATGCCGTACTCCGCCATCCGTTTCTTCAGATCAGGATCGGCCAGCACCTTGTTCAGGTCGGCCGAGAACTTGTCGGTGACCTCGCGGGGCGTCTTGGCGGGCAGCAGCATGCCGTACCAGCCGATGCTCTCCAGTCCCAGGTTGCGGAAACCGCTCTCGACGAACGTCGGCGTATCGGGCAGTTGCTGCGTGCGCACCGGGCCGGTGACCGCCACCGGGAGCAGCTTTCCACTGTTGGCGAACGGCCTGGCGCCCGGGACCGACACGATGACCGCCGACACCTGGCCGCTCAACAGGTCGTTGATGGCGGGCATTTCCCCCTTGTAGGGGACGTGCAGGAGGTCCACATTGGCCGCATCCTTGAGGATTTCCATGTAGAGATGGCCGGCCGACCCCGTGCCGAAGGAGCCGTACGAATAGTGTCCCGGCTTGGCGCGCGCCAGGGCGAGGAATTCGTTCAGGGTCTTGGCGGGTACCGACGGACTCACGGCGAGGGTCACGGGCATCGTGGCCACCTGTGACACCGGGCTCAGGTCCTTGATGGGGTCGTAGGAGGCCTTGCCGTACAAGGCCGGCGCCTGCACCAGCGCAGTGACGGTCAGCAGCGCCGTGTAGCCATCCGGTTCGGCCCGGGTCACCGCCTCGGCCGCCACGATGCCCGACGCGCCCGTCTTGTTCTCGACGATCACCGGTTGTTGCCAGAGCTTGCCGAGCCGCTCGGCGATCAGCCGGGCCATCACGTCCGAGGCGCCGCCGGCCGCGAAGGGAAGCACGATCTTGACCGGCTTCTGGGGAAAGCTGCCTGGCTGCGCCGGCGCCGTGCAGGCCCACAGGCCGAGGGCACCGGCGGCCAGAACCCGGGCGAACCGGTGGCATGCGTTGCGAAGTTTCATGGGAGTCTCCTTACTTGTAGTTGGCTGAGAAAGTCACGGCCGGGGAGGCAGCCAGGCCGAGGGAACGGACACGGGAAAATCCAGCAGCATCTGGGCGAAGCTCTTGCCCAGCGGGTCGGAGCGCAGGCTGGCCGAGCCGCCGCCGCCCAAGGCCTGGTGCAGCACGAAGTTCAGCGCGTGCAGGCCCGGCGCTTCGAAGCGCTCCACGGCACCCAGGACCAGGTGCGCGAACCACTCGCGCACGGTGTGCGGATTCAGCTGCTCGCGCAGCAGCGGCAGGAACCGCGGGTCGCGAGCGATCACGCCGATGTTCTCGTCGTCGCCCTTGTCGCCGCTGCGGGCCCAGGCAATGGCCACCAGCGGCACCTCGGTGCGGGGGCCGGCCGGCAGTTCCGCCGGAGAGACAGGGGGAAGCGCCGGGGCGGCATGCTGGGGCCCCTCCAGCGCCGCGCAGCCCAGGCTTTCCTCGCGCTCGCCCATCCGCACCGTCAACGCCACCTCGCGCTTGGGCGCCAGGAAGGAAAACACCTTGACCACCTGGTGGATGTCGGCCACGCCGAACAGCGTGGCGCGCGTCCCGGCGGCCATGGAGGTGCCGGTGGAGGCGCATTCGCGCTGCAGGAAACGCAGGGCCCGCGCTTCGGGGTGGCGCGCGGCCACGCGCAGCATCACCTCGCGGGTCGGCGCCGGCCGGGCGTTGGGCCCGTACAGCGACTCGCAGCCGATCAGCTCGACGCTGGTCTCGGTGTAGTCGCCGAAACCCTTGTCGGCCATCATGCGGCGCGTGCGCGCCAGCAAGGCGTCGGCCGTCCGGCGCGCCTTGGCCGGCGCGTCGATGCCCCGAATGACCAGCGCCAGTGCGATCTGGTGTCCGCCGAGCCAGGTCCCGTTGCATTTGTAGTCGGGGCCCGGCGCACGGCCGCGCGCGCCGCTGACGCGCACATGGTCCGCATCCAGGGCTTCGGTGCGTACCTGGCGGAAGTCGCAGGTCACATCCGGCATCAGGTAGGCCCCGGGGTCGCCCACTTCGTAGAGGACTTGCTCGGCCACGGCGGCCGGGTGAATCAAGCCGCCGCTGCCCTCGGGCTTGGACAGCACGAAGCTGCCGTCGTCCGCGCAGTCGATCACCGGATAGCCGATGCGGTCCCAGTCCGGGACCTGCTCCCAGTCCGTGAACAGGCCGCCGGTGGCCTGGGCGCCGCATTCGACCACATGGCCGGCGAGGGTGGCGCTGGCCAGGCGGTCCCAGTCGGACCAGCTCCAGCCGAACTCATGCACCAGCGGCCCCACGACCACCGCGCTGTCCACGCAACGGCCGGTGATCACGATGTCGGCCCCCCAGGCCAGTGCGCGCGCAATGCCCTGGGCGCCGACGTAGGCGTTGGCGGACATCAGCTCGGCCGGCGGCGGCTCGCCGGTGTGCATGTCGGTCAGGCCGCCTTCGCGCCAGCCCGGCATGGCGTGCAGGACGTCGTCGCCGACCACCACCGCCACCTTGGGCGCGAGGCCCTGCTTTTGCGCCACGGCCAGCAGCGCGTCGCAGCAGGCCTGCGGATTCAGGCCGCCCGCGTTGGCGACCACCCGCACGCCCAGGCGGAGTATCTCGGCGAGGTGCGGCGCCATGGCCTCGTGCACGAAGTCGGTGGCGTAGCCTCGCGTGGCGTCTTTCGTCCGCGCCCGCGACATGATGGACATGGTGGTCTCGGCCAGGTAGTCGTAGACCAGGTACTGCAGGCCCGGCACCTTGAGCAATTGGGGCGTGGCGGTCGCCGAATCGCCCCAGAAGCCCGAGGCACCTCCGATCCGCACGTGGTGGCGCTTGTCGTTCATTTCGCTTCCTCCAGCGTCAGTGCGACCACCTGCGAGAGCTTGGCGCCGGCGCGGGCCTGGCTGCCGACCTGGACCGTCAGCTCGGTGATGCGACCGGCGAAAGGCGCGGTCAGCGTGTGTTCCATCTTCATGGCCTCCAGCACCACCAGCGTCTGGCCGGCCTCCACCACGTCGCCCACGGCGACACTGACGGCGGCCACGCGCGCGGTCAGCGGGGCGACCACCGCGCCGCTGCCCCCGGCCTGGCTGCGTGCCCGGCGCGGGTCCGGTCGCTTGAAGCACCAGGCCCGTCCCTGGCTGAACAGATGGACGCTGTCGCCGTCGAGGGCATACACCAGCGCATGCACCTGGCCCTGGCATTCGAGCCACCAACGGCCGTCCGCCTCCGCGCGCAGCAGCGACACTTCCAGCAGCGCCGGATCGGCGGGCGACTCGGATCCGATCCGCCTCACGCTGGCCTGCACGCTGCCGCCGAGGGCCAGGAGTTCCACCTGCCAGCGATGTTCGCCCAGGCTCAGCGCGACGTTGTTGAGCGCGCGGCTCAGCTGGCTGCTCCCGCTCGCCGGCCAGCCTGCCGTGGCGAGTGCGGCCGCTGCGATGGTGAACGCCTCGGGTTCGCGCTGGCGCAGCGCCTCGCCCATGTGCTGCGCGACGAAGCCGGTGTGAACCTCGCCCTGCACGAAGGACGGATGGGCCAGGCAGTCGGCCAGGAAACCCTGGTTGCTGGCCGTGCCCAGCAGCACGCAGTCCTGCGTCGCCGACAGCAGCTTGCGACGCGCTTCTTCACGCGTGCGGCCGTGCGCCACGAGCTTGGCGACCATGGAGTCGTAGTGCGGCGACACCGCGCCGCCTTCGACCAGGCCGTGGTCCACCCGGACCTCGCGGCTGGGCGCGGGCGGCCGCCATCGCAGCACCGGGCCCCCTTGGGGCAGGAAGCCGGCGGCCACGTCTTCGGCGGTGAGCCGCACTTCGATGGCGTGGCCCTGGAAGACGACCTCCTCCTGCTTCAGCGGCAGCGGCTCGCCCGCAGCCACCCGCAGTTGCCACTCCACCAGGTCCAGGCCCGTGATGGCTTCGGTGACCGCGTGCTCCACCTGCAGGCGGGTGTTCATCTCCATGAAATAGAACTCGCCCGAACGGTCGAGCAGGAATTCCATGGTGCCCGCCCCCACGTAGCCGATCGCCTGCGCCGCCTTGACGGCCGCCTGTCCCATGCGCGCACGCAGGGCCGGGGTGACCGCCGGGGAGGGCGCTTCCTCGATCAGTTTCTGGTGCCTGCGCTGCACCGAGCAATCGCGTTCGCCGAGATGGATGACCTGGCCGTGCGCATCGGCGAAGACCTGGATCTCGATATGCCGCGGCTCCATCACCGCGCGCTCCAGGATCAGCTCGCTGGAGCCGAAGGCGCTCTGGGCTTCGGAGCGCGCGCTGGCCAGCGCCGCGGGCAGTGCGGCGGCGTCGTGCACCAGCCGCATGCCGCGTCCGCCGCCGCCCGCCGTGGCCTTGGCCATCACCGGGAAGCCGATCTTCCCGGCGGCCGCGAGCAAGGTGGCGTCGTCCTGGTCGCGGCCCTGGTAGCCGGGCACGCACGGCATGCCGGCGTCCAGCATGAGTCGCTTGGCCTCGGCCTTGTTGCCCATCGCCCGGATGGCATGCGCCGACGGGCCGACGAAGACCATGCCGGCGCGGTTCACGGCTTCGGCGAAGTCCTCGTTTTCGGCCAGGAAGCCGTAGCCCGGATGGATCGCGTCCGCGCCGCCGCGCCGCGCGGCCTCGATGATCGCCTCGATGTTCAGGTAGGACGTGCGCGGCGCCGCGGCACCGACGCAGAAGGCGCTGTCGGCCTCGGTGACATGCGGGCTCCCGCGGTCGGCCTCGGAATAGATGGCGATCGTGCGCAAGCCCATGCGGCGCGCGGTACGCATGATGCGAATCGCAATCTCGCCACGGTTGGCGATCAGCAAGGTGTGAAAGGGTCGGACCTGGGCGCTCATGCAGCAGTTCTTTCGAGTGGGAAGGCGGCGGCCGACGGGCCGTCGCCACAATGGTGGGCGGCGCGCACGGCGTCCGCATCGAAGCGCACGGTCCAGCTGGCGTCGCGTTTCTCGCGGAAGGCCTGCGTGCCTTCGGCGCCCTCGCTGCGCAGGCATTGCGCGAACACGCGGGCCGCGTCGTCCAGCAAGGCCGTCACCGGTTCGTGCGAGGCGGCGCGCGCGACCAGGGGCTTGAACGCACGGTTGGCGCCCGGCGCGCAGCGACCGATGCGGGTCAGCCATTGGGCTTCCAGGGCGTCCAGCGCGGCGCCGTCTTCCGCCAGCGCATCGACCAGGCCCAGCGCCAGTGCCTGCGCGCCGCTCACGCGCTCGCCGCTCAGTCCCAGTCGGCGCGTGCGCGCCGCACCCAGTCGTGCGACGACGAAGGGCGCGATCTGCGCGGCGATCACGCCCAAGGTGGTCTCCGACAGTGCGAAGCGGGCGTCGCCGGTGGCCAGCACCAGGTCGGCCGCGCAGGCCAGGCCGAAGCCGCCGCCCATGGCCGCGCCTTCGACGACCGCCAGCACCGGCACCGGCAGCTCGGTCAGCTGCTGCATGAAATGGCCGAACTGGCGATTGCGCTCGGCGATCGGGTCGCTGCCGTCGTCGTCGCCCTTGGCGTTCAGCACTTCGCGAAAGCCGCCGATGTTGCCGCCGGCACAGAACATGCCGCCGGCGCCGCGCAGCACCAGGGCGCGCACACCGGTGTCCTGCGCCGCCAGCGTGAGGGTCGCCGCCAGTTCGGCCACCAGCGCCGGGCCCAGCGCATTGCGGCTGGCCGGCTGGTTCAGGGTGACGAACAGCACGCCGTGCAATCGGCGCACGACCAGGGTGTGGAAGCCACTGAGTTGTTCCATGATGGGGACGTCTTTCCGGCTCAGCGCTTGCCCATCAGACCCATCTGCTTGGCGATGACTTGCATCATCACTTCGTCGGCGCCCCCGCCGATGGAGCCCAGGCGGAAGTCCCGGTAGGCACGCGACACCGGGTTGTCCCAGGTGTAGCCCATGCCGCCCTGGAACTGCATGCACCACTCGGCGATTTCGCGCGACAGCCGGCCGGCCTTGAGCTTGGCCATGGATGCCAGCTCGACCACGTCGCCGCCGTTGATGTAGGTTTGCGTGGCCATGTAGACCAGGCCTCGCAGGGCTTCCAGCTCGGTCTTGAGTTCAGCCAGCTTGAACTGGATGAACTGGTTGTCCAGCAGCGGGCGGCCGAACGCGACGCGCTGTCGCAGGTAGTCGGCCGTCTCTTCGATCAGCTGCACGGCGGCCAGGCGGCGGGCCGCGGCGCCCAGGCGCTCTTCCTGGAACTGCTTCATCTGGTAGATGAAGCCCATGCCTTCCTCGCCGATGCGGTTGCGCACCGGAACGCGCACTTCGTCGAAGAAGATCTGCGCCGTGTCGGAGCACCACATGCCGAACTTCTTGATCTTCTGCACTTCCACGCCGCGAACGCGCTTGCCGCCCTCCTTGAGCGGCACGATGATCAGCGACTTGTTCTTGTGCGACGGGCCGTCCGAGGTGTTGCACAGCAGGCAGATCCAGTCGGACTGGGTGCCGTTGGTGATCCACATCTTCGCGCCGCTGATCACGTAGTCGTCGCCGTCGCGGCGCGCGCGGGTCTGGAGCGAAGCCACGTCCGAGCCCGCGCCCTGCTCGGACACGCCGATGCTGACCACCACGTCGCCGGCGATCGCCGGCGCCAGGAACTCGCGCTTGAGCGCGTCCGAGCCGAAGCTGGCCAGCGCCGGCGTGGCCATGTCGGTCTGCACGCCGACGCCCATGCTCACGCCCTGTGCGCGCACATAGCCCATGGCCTCGCCGGCCGCGACGGCGTAGCTGAAGTCCAGGCCCAGGCCGCCGTACTCGACCTCCTTCGTGATGCCCAGGAAGCCGAGCTGGCCCATCTTCTTGAACAGCTCGTGCGCCGGAAAGATCTCGGCGGCTTCCCATTCGTCGACGAAGGGATCCACTTCACTGGCCAGGAAGCGGCGGATGCTCTGCATGATGCTGCGGTGTTCTTCGGTGTACATATCTCGGTCCTTGCTGGGGATGGGGTCAGAAGCGGGCGACGCCGAACTGCATGGCGTGCGTGCGGCGCTGTTCGGCTTCGCGTGCGGTGGCCAGCACGAAGGCCAGCACCGCCCGGGTGTTGCGGGGGTCGATCATTCCGTCGTCGAGCATCAGGCCGCTGGTCACGAAGGCGCTCGACTGGGCGTCGAAGTTGGCGATGATCTCGGCCTTCTGGCGTGCCAGTGCCTCCTCGTCCACCGGCTTGCCCTTGCGTTCGGCTTGCTGGCGCGCCACGATCTCCATGGTCATCGCGGCCTGCTCGCCGCCCATGACGGCCGTCTTCGCGTTGGGCCAGCAGAAGCTGAAGCGCGGGCGGAAGGACTGACCGCACATGCCGTAGTTGCCGGCGCCGAAGGACGCACCGCAGTACAGGGTGATGTGCGGCACCTTCGAGTTGGACAGCGCCTGGATCATCTTGGAGCCGTGCTTGATCATGCCGGCCTCTTCGGAGGCCTTGCCGACGATGAAGCCGGTGGTGTTCTGCATGAAGACGAGCGGCGTGCCCGACTGGTTGCACAGCTGGATGAACTGGGCCGCCTTGGTCGCGCCGGCCGGGTCGATCGGGCCGTTGTTGGTGATGAAGCCGACCGCATGGCCCTCGATGCGCGCATGGGCGCACAGGGTGGTCAGGCCGTAGTCGGGCTTGAAGGGAAGCCAGGCGGAGTCGTCGACGATGCGTCCGATCACCTCCCGCATGTCGATCGGCTTCTTGACGTCGAGCGGCATCACGCCGGCGAGCTCGTCGGGGTCGAGTTGCGGCGGGAGCCCGATGAGGGGCGACGCGTCGGCCGGCCAGTCGAGCGCCGCCAGGATGTCGCGCGCGATGGCGATGGCGTGCGCGTCGTCCTCGCCCACGTACTCGGCCAGGCCGCTGACGCTGGCGTGCATGTCGGCGCCGCCCAGCTCCTCGTCGTTGGCGATCTCCCCTGTGGCGGCCTTGAGCAGCGGCGGGCCCGCCAGGAAGGCACGGGCGCGATTGCGCACCATGACGACATAGTCTGAAAGGCCCGGCATGTAGGCGCCGCCGGCGGTGGACGAGCCGTGCACCACGGTCACGACCGGCAGGCCTGCGGCAGACAACCGGGCCAGGTTGAAGAACAGGCTGCCGCCGCGGATGAAGCGCTCGACCCGGTAGGTGCGCAGGTTGGCGCCGGCCGATTCCACCAGGTGGATGAAGGGCAGGCGGTTGTCCAGCGCGATGTCCTGGGCCCGAAGCAGCTTCTTGCTGCCGGCGTCCACATAGGCCCCGGCGTTGATGCTGGAATCGGAGGCCGCCACCACGCAGCGCACGCCCGACACGAACCCGATGCCCACGATCTGTCCGCCGCCCGGCACCGAGGTCTCGGGGTCTTCGCCCTCGGCGCAGTAGCCGGCCATGTTGCCGAGCTCCAGGAAGGGGGCGCCGGGGTCCAGCAGCCGGCCGATGCGTTCGCGCGGCAGCAGGGCGCCGCGCTTGTCGAACAGCGCCTTGCCCTTGGCCGAGGCGTCGCGGGTGCGTTGTTCCAATTGCTGCATGCGCTCGATCAGGGCCAGCATGCCGCTGCGCTGGCCGGCGAAGGCGGGCTGCACGGGGTCGATGCGCGATTCGATGGGTGTCATGTCGTGTCGTTTCAATGGGAGGTGAGCAGCAGGGCGTCCAGGGCGACCGCGCCCTGGCCCTCGGCCTTGACCAGCAGGGGATTGACCTCCAGTTCCGCCAGCGTGTCGCCGCAGGCCATGGCGGCGCGCGAGACGGCTGCGATGGCAACGGCTGCGGCCTGCACGTCGGCGGCCGGCTTGCCGCGAAAGCCCTGCAGCAGGCGCACGGAGCGCAGCTCGCCGAGCATCTCGTGGGCCATGGCGGTGTCCACCGGCAGCAGTCGATGCGTCACGTCCTGGAACAGCTCGGTCATCACACCGCCCAGCCCCACGGTCATGCACAGGCCGAACACCGGGTCCCGGGTCACGCCGATGATCAGTTCGCACACGCCTTGCTCCATCGGCTGCAGCAGCATGCCGCGCAGTTCGGCGTCGGGTGCGGCCCGCGCCACGTCGGCCAGCATCTGCTGCGCCGCCTGGCCGGTGGCGGCGGGGTCTGTCAGGTGGAGGCGAACGCCGCCGACCTCGGTCTTGTGGGCGATGTCGGGGCTCAGGATCTTCAGCGCGTGCGGGGCGCTCGTCTGTTCGGCCGCCGCTCTGGCTTGCGCGGCATTTCGCACCACGCGGGCCGCGCCCACGGGAACGCCGAACTGGGCCAGCCACTGCTTGACCTGGTGCTCGTCGCTGCGTGCCGCCAGCGGCGCGAAGGCGGCGCGGTCCTCGCGGGCACGCGCCTGCTCGAGCGCGCGCAGCGCGCCCCAATGCTCGCAGCGCGCGGCGCTTTCGGTCCAGCGCACCAGCGTGCCCAGGGCTTCGCTGGCGCGGGCCGCGTCGGCGAACACGGGAATGCCGGCGTCCTCCAGGGCCTGCCTGGTCTCCGGCGTTCCCGAGGTGGCCACCACCACGACCAGGCTGTCGGTGCGCGCGGACGCTTCGATCAGCTCGGGCGCGATGCGCTCGAACAAGGAACCGGTGGCATAGACCAGCAGGACATCGGCCACATCGTCGGCCAGCAGGATGTCCAGCACCTCGGTGGCGAGACGGCTGCGGCTGAAGAGCTGGCCGGTCATGTCGACCGGGTTGCACACCATGGCGATGCCCGGCACGGTGGCGAGCAGCTTGCGCTGACTGGCCTCGGACAGGTTCGGCAGCTGCAGGTCTTGCGCGCTGAGCAGGTCCGCGGTCACGGCGCCCATGGCGCCGGAGATGGAGGCCACCACCACGCGCGAACCGACGCGACGCTGGCGCAGGAAGCCCGTCAGGTAGGCCAGATCGCTCAGATGGACGGTGTGGCGGGCTTGCATGACCCCGAGCTGCCGGAACGCCGCGCGGTAGATCGCGCGGTTGCCGGCCAGCGCCGCGGTGTGCGACTGCGTGACCTCGGAGCCGCGGTCGCTTTCGCCGGCCTTGAGCACGATCAGCGGCTTGTGCATCTGGCGCAACCGCGTCGTGGCCTGGATGAAGCGCTCGCCGCTCCTGATGCCTTCCAGATAGCCGGCGATGGCCTGCGTGCCGTCATCGCCGGCCAGGTAGTCGAGGTAGTCGGAAAACTCCAGGCAGGCCTCGTTGCCCGTGTTGATGAAATGCTGGAAGCGCATGTTCATCATCCAGCCGGTCACGTAGATGTCCGAGCACATGCTGCCGCTTTGCGTCACCAGGCTCACGTGCCCCTGCTTGTCGTCGGGCGGGAAGGCCCGGAAGGTGGGCACGAAGGACGTGATGGCGCGCGTGCGCAGATTGGCCAGTCCCATGCAGTTGGGGCCGACGACCAGCATGCCGGTGCGCTCGGCGAACGCCACCAGGGCCTGCTGGCGCTCCACGCCCTCGCCGCCCACTTCGGCGTAGCCGGCGGCATACACCATGGCGGCGGGGATGCCCTTGGCATGGCAGCGCTCCAGCATGGGAAGCACATCGTCCGCCGCGAGCGCCAGGACGGCCACGTCCGGCACCGTGGGCAGCGACTCGACGTCGGGAAAACAGGGGTAGCCGCCGAGCTCGGGGTACTTGGGGTTGATCGGAAATACCTGTCCGGCGAAGCCCAGTTTGGAGAGGTGGTCGATGGCAATGCCACCGATGCGATTGGCATCGCCGGAAGCACCGACGATGGCGATCGAGGCCGGGTTCAACACAGGTTCGAGGCGATGCGGGACGCGCGTCATGGAGGAGGGCGTGGCGTTTTTCATTGGGGGTGATTTCATTGCAGCGCGCGGGAAGTCGCAATTTGCGCGTCCCGGTTTGTCCATGATGTGGACGGATTCGTGGGTGCGAGGGACACGCCTCCGGGGAAACCCCAGGGTGGGCGGTTGCCGCTCGCGCGTGTGGCTTGCCTCCGGCCGGATCTGCCGGGGGCTTCGCGGTGGCGATGGAGGCCCGAGGCCCGCTCAGGCGGCTTCGGCTGTCAGGCGCTGCTGCGCCTTCACTTCTTCGACTATCAGCGTCGCGATCTGGTGGCGTCGCGCCAGGGGCATGCGTGCCCGCGGCGAGACCACGGTGATGGTCGCCAGGCCTGACAACGGAACCTCGAAGGCATAGCCGGCACCGGCGACGCCGAACCCGGCAGCCAGGGTGTAGCCCAGCCGGCGACTGCGCTCGATGCCGGTCAGGATGCGCGCCGCGCTCAAGCCGTTGGCCAGGTACTCCGCTTCGTGCCTGGCGTAGTGCTGGCGGATCTCGGTATCGCTCAGGGCCGCCAGCAGCGCCAGGCTGCCGATGCCCAGCCCGAGCAGTCGGGTTTCGCCGACCAGGCCGCGCAACATCGGGTTCTCCGGCGGGACCTGTTCCAGGTGCAGGTTGTAGCTGTAGTCGCCGATGCCCACCCCCAGGCACACGCCTTCGCCGGTGCGGCGCGCCAGCCGCCGCATGGTGGGGAGGTAGGTTTGCACCAGCGGCGGGCGCGACATCGTGCGCAAGCCCAGCAGCATGGCAGCGGTGCCCAGGCGATAGGTGTGGGTCTTGGGGTCCTGCTCCGCGTAGTGCATGCGCAGCAGAAAACTGATCATGCGGTGGATCGTGGGTCGGCTCATGCCGGTGCTCTGGATGAGCTGCCGCATGGACATGCCGTGGACGTGGTGATCGGCCAGCAAAGACAGCAGCGAGAAGGCGCGCTCGAGACTTTGAACGCCGGTCGTGGCGGGTGTGGCGGTGCTCATGTGCGGGAAGCGTACCGCATGAAATTGCTCACATGATGGACATTCGAAGTATTTTCGATTGGTGAAGTGCGCGCTCTGTCATGAAATCCGCCCCATTGAACTGATCAAGAGAGCGGTATGAGTGCCAATCAACTGGAGGAAGAGTTCCTGGCCTTTCTGGGGCAGGGGCGATTCATGTTGCAGCGTTCGCGGGCCAGCGGCGAATACGTGTTCTATCCGCGCGTGGCCGCGCCACGCAGCGGCCTGCGCGATCTCGAATGGGTGGAGGTGTCGGGCCGCGGCACCGTCTATTCGACGATCGTGGTGCGCACCCGGCCGCCGCAGGCGCCCTACAACGTGGCGCTGATCGACCTGGCGGAAGGGCCGCGCCTGTTGAGCCGCGTCGAAGGCCTGGCACCGCAGGACGTGCGCATCGGCATGCCGGTGCGCGCCCGCGTCAGCGAAGCCGAGGGCAGGCCGCTGCTGGTGTTCGACCCCGTCTCGGAGGCCGCAGCATGATGCAGGACGCATTTCCGCGCGGTCAGACCGCGGTCGTCGCCGCTGCAACGCATGGCATGGGCGAGTCGCCCGGCCTGAGCTCCATGGATCTGGCGGTGGGCGCCAGCCTCAAGGCGCTGGACCAGGTGGGGCTCACGCCGCAGGACGTGGATGGCCTGTTCATTGCCTTGCCGGACGACTTCATGTCCGGCATGGGGTTGGCCGAATACCTGGGCATCTCGCCGCGCATCACCGAGAACAACCGCACCGGCGGTTCGGCCTTCATGACGCACGCGATGTGGGCGGCGCTGGCCCTGAGCACCGGCCAGTGCGACGTGGCCTTGATCGCCTATGGCAGCAATCAGCGCAGCGCGGCCGGCGCGTTGATCAAATCGATGCGTGAAAGCCCTTACGAAACGCCCTACAAGATGCCCCGCCCGGTGGGCGCCTACGCCCTGGCCGCGGCGCGCTATCAGCACGAATACGGGCTCAAGCGCGAACAGCTGGGCGAGGTGGCACTGGCCGCGCGCCGCTGGGCGCAGCTCAACCCGGACGCGTTCCTGCGCGACCCGTTGAGCATGGACGACTACCTGGCCGCCCGCATGGTGACCGATCCGCTGGGTGTGCGCGACTGCTGCCTGGTCACCGACGGCGCGGCCGCCGTGGTGATGGTGCGCGCCGAGCGGGCCAGGGACCTGGTGCGAAAGCCGGTGTACCTGCTGGGTGCGGCCGCGGCCACCGAGCATCGCGAAATCAGCGCCATGCCCGACCTGACCCGCACCGCCGCGCGCCTGTCGGGGAGCCGCGCTTTCGCGCAGGCCGGCGTGCGGCCGCAGGACATCGACGTCGTGGAGCTCTACGACGCTTTCACCATCAACACCCTGCTGTTCCTGGAGGACCTGGGCTTCTGCGGGAAGGGCGAGGCCGGCAGCTTCGTCGAAGGCGGGCGCATCGCCCCCGGCGGTGCCCTGCCGGTCAACACCAATGGCGGCGGACTGTCCTGCGTCCACCCGGGCATGTACGGCCTGTTCACCATGGTCGAGGCCACCGAGCAACTGATGGGACGTGCCGGCGACCGACAGGTGGCCGACGCGCAGCTGGCGTTGGCACACGGCAACGGCGGCGAGTTGTCGAGCCAGGCCACCCTGGTGCTCGGCACCCAGGACACCTTGTAGTCCGTCATCGTCAGGAGACATTCCATGGATTTGCGCTTCAGCGAGGAAGAGCAGGCGTTTCGCGAGGAGGTGAGGGCCTTCGCGCGCACCGCCTTGCCGCTGGATATCAAGAGCAAGGTGCTGTCCCATCAGCGCCTTGAACGGGACGACTTCGTGCGCTGGCACCGCATCCTGTTCGAACGCGGGTGGGGGGCGCCGGCCTGGCCCGTTGCGTTCGGCGGCACGGGGTGGAATCCCTTGCAGAGGACCCTCTTCGAGATCGAGTGCTTTCGCGCGGGTGCCCCCCGCCTGCTGCCGTTCGGGCTCTCGATGATCGGCCCGGTGCTGATCAGGTTCGCCAGCCCGCAGATGCAGGCCAGGTTCCTGCCGCGGATCCCGCCGATGCTGGATTTCTGGTGCCAGGGCTACTCCGAGCCCGGCGCGGGTTCGGACCTGGCGTCGCTCAAGACCCGCGCGGTGCGCCATGGCGGCTGCTATGTCGTCAACGGCCAGAAGACCTGGAACACCCTGGGCCACCATGCGGACTGGATGTTCTGCCTGGTTCGCACCGACCCGCAGGTCAAGGCGCAGGAGGGCATCTCGCTGCTGCTGATCGACATGAAGTCGCCCGGCATCACGGTGCGTCCCATCGTGACGCTGGACGGCGGGCGCGAGATCAACGAGGTCTGGCTGGAAAACGTCGAGGTGCCGGTGGAGAACCTGGTGGGCCAGGAAAACCAGGGCTGGACCTATGCCAAGTACCTGCTCGGACATGAGCGCACCGGCATTGCGGGGATCGGCCACTGCCACCGCGAGTTGCAGCTCCTCAAGCAGCTTGCCGCCGCAACGCCCTGCAAAGGCGCCTCGATGTTCGAGTCGCCGCGCATGCGCGACAAGATCGCGCGCATCGAGATGGAAGTCATGGCGCTCGAAATGCTGCTGTTGCGGGTGGCTGCCGAGGACGGCGGCAAGGGACCGGGCCCGGAGGCGTCCATCCTCAAGATCCGCGGCTCCGAGATTCAGCAGGATCTGGCCATGCTGCAGATGGAGCTCGCCGGCCCCTGCGCCTGGCCCTTCGACCCGCAGTGGCTGGAGGCCGGACAGCAGCCCGGCATCGACGCGCCCGACTGGGCCGCGCCGTCGACCGCGACCTACTTCGATGCACGCAAGACCACGATCTACGGCGGGACCACCGAGGTGCAGAAGAACATCATCGCCAAGATGATCCTTGGGTTCTGAAGGGGGAATCATGGACTTTCAACGAAGTGAAGAGCAGCGCATGCTGGCCGACAGCCTGCGGCGCTACCTGGAAAGCGAATACGGCTTCGAGCAGCGTCGGCGCTCGGCCCGAGGCGGCGGCAGTTTCAACAGTGAGACCTGGCGCGCGCTGGCGGAGCTGGGCGTGCTGGGGCTTTGCGTGGCGCCGCAGTACGGCGGGTTCGGCGAAGGCGCCGCCAGCCTGATGGTGGTGCAGCACGAACTGGGTCGCGCCCTGTTGCTGGAGCCGGTGACGCCGAGCGCCGTGATGGCCACCGCCATGCTTCAGGCCCATGGCAGCGAAGAACAGAAGGCCGAGTGGCTGTCCGCCATGGCGGCCGGCGAACGCATCGTGACCCTGGCGTATCTGGAGCCGGGGCAACGCGAGGCCGATGGCGACATCGCCACCACGGCCTCGCCCACCCCACAGGGCTATCGCCTGAGCGGTCACAAGACCCTGGTCTGGCATGGTGAGGCGGCTGACGCAATGCTCGTGACCGCGCGTGTGGACGACGCCGGCATCGCCGTGTTTCTCGTGCCCCGGACGGCGCCGGGTGTGAGCTGCCGCGGCTATCCCACCATGGATGGCCTGCGTGCCTGCGACCTGTCGCTTCATGAGGTGTCGCTGCCCGCCGAGTGCCGCGTGGGTGCCGTCGGCAGCGGCATGGCGGTGCTGGAATCGGGCCTCGACCATGGCATCGCCGCCCTGTGCGCCGAGGCCGGCGGTGCGATGGAGCGCCTGATCGAGCTCACCGGCGACTACCTGCGCACCCGCCAGCAGTTCGGTCGGCCGCTCGGCAGCTACCAGGCGTTGCAGCATCGCATGGCCGACATGCTGGTGCAGAAGGAACTGGCCGTCTCGATGGCGCATGTGGCGGCCCAGGCGCTGGATGAGTCGGACCCGGCCCGGCGCCGGCGGATGCTGGCGGCGGCCAAGTTCATGATGGCCAAGGCCGGCCGCTTCGTGGGGCAGCAGGCGGTGCAACTGCATGGCGGCATGGGCATGACCGACGAGCTGGCCGTGGGCGACTACTTCAAGCGCTTGACGATGCTCGATCCGCTGCTGGGCGACAGCGACAGCCAGCTGGCGCGCTATGCCGAACTCCTCGAGCTCTGACGCTTTTTGCTGAGAAACCCGGCGCGCAAGCCGCATTGAAGAGCCGGTCAAGGCTCCAAGGAGGGCGGCTCGCCGCGCAGGAGCGCAAATGGCCCACATCGTGGACAAAGCGCCGCGCGCCGCTTGGACGATCAGAAATTCTCCCTTGAAATGAACTCGATGGCCCGCGTGAGTTCCGCGAGCGCCTTCATCCATCAAATAAAAAGGAGACCCTGAGATGCCCAAACTGAAACGTAGATTCCTGATTTCGTTGTGCACGAGCGCTGCGCTGGCCACGGCATGCGGTGCCGTGCTGGCGCAGTCGGACAGCTTTCCAAGCAAGCCGGTGAAGATCGTGGCACCCTTCGCCGCCGGAGGCTCGTCCGATGTGATGATGAGGGCGATCGGCGAGCGGCTCTCGAAGATCTGGCAGCAGCCGGTGATCATCGAGAACAAGCCCGGTGCATCCGGCGCCGTTGCAGCGGACTCGGTCGCTCGGGCAGAACCCGACGGCTACACCGTTCTGCTGGCCGTCACGGCATTCGTGCAGGTGCCGCATCTCAGCAAGGTCTCCTACGACGCCCTCAAGGACTTCGCCCCGGTCTCCCAGCTCGCCACGCTGCCGATGCTCTTTGCGGTCAATCCGTCGGTGCCCGCAAAGAATCTTTCCGAGTTCGTGGCGCTCGCCAGGGCCAAGCCGGGGGAACTTGCGTTCGGCTCCTTCGGCGCTGGCTCGGCGGGTCACCTCTACATGGAGATGTTCCAGGATGCGGCCAAGATCAAGCTCCTGCATGTCCCCTACAAGGGCGAGCGGCCCGCACTGAGCGACCTCATGGGCGGGCAGATCGCGGCCGTCATGATGGGCGCTGCAGGTTCAGCCAACTACATCACCTCGGGCAAGCTGGTTCCCTTGGCGGTGACGGGCCCGGTCCGTTCGGACCAAGCCCCCGACACACCGACATTCCCCGAAGCCGGATACACCGGCGCGGGCCTGGAGGCGCTTGGCTGGCTGGGCTTGTTCGTGCCGTCGAATACGCCACGCGCGAACGTGGAGAAGATGTCGCGGGATGTCGGCACCGTCCTGTCGCAGCCGGATCTGAGAAAGCGCATGCAGGAGTTCGGGTTCACCATGACAGGCACCAGCCCGGCTGCGTTCTCCACCATCGTGCGAAACGACTACGCGCGTTGGGGCCGGGTGATCCGCGAGCGCAACATCAAGATCGACTGACCCGCGTCGACAGACAAGCCCAGGAGCTGCAATGTCCGCAATCTTTTCCCACATCAAGGTGCTGGACCTGTCCCGGGCCATTGCAGGCCCGATCGCCGCCCAGACCCTGGCCGACATGGGCGCCACCGTCTACAAGGTGGAGCGGCCGGGGCAGGGCGATGAACTCCGGCAACTCGGTCCGTACGTGGCTTCGCCCCATGCGGAGGCGGCAGGTGCCAAGGAGTCTGCGGCCTTCCATGCCTACAACCGCGGCAAGAAGAGCATCACCATCGACATCGCCACCGAGCGCGGCGCAGACATCGTGCGGCAGCTGGCGCAACGTTGCGATGTGCTGATCGAGAACTACAAGGCGGGCACGCTGAAACGCTACGGCCTCGACGAGGCACGGCTGCGCGCGGAGAATCCGCGACTGGTGTATTGCTCCGTCACCGGCTTCGGCCAGGATGGCCCCTATGCCAGCCGCCCTGCCTACGATTTCATCGCGCAGGGCCTGTCGGGACTCATGAGCACCTGCGGCGAACCGGACGGCGAACCGATGCGCACTTCGGTGCCGATGATCGACCTCACCACCGGGCACTACGCCGCCTTGTCCATCGTGAGCGCGCTCTACCACCGCGAGCGGACCGGCCAGGGGCAGTACGTCGAGGCCACGCTCCTCGACACTGCCGTTGCATTCAATGGGCACCTGGCGCAGGGGTACCTGATGGGCGGCCCCGTGCCACGACGCGCCGGCAATACCAACCCGATCGCTGCGCCATCGACCGTGCTGCCTTGCCGCGACGGCTCGGTGATCATCGCGGCCGGCAACAATCACCAGTTCAAGGCCATGTGCGAAGCGCTCGAACGGCCGGGCCTCGCACAGGATGCGCGATTCTCCAACAATGCCAGCCGCGTCGCCAACGCCCCGGCACTCTATGCGGAACTGACCCTGGCGCTCGCATCGCTGACGCGTGCTGAGGTGGTCGAGCGGCTGTCGGATGCGGCGGTTCCCGGCGGGCCGATCAACGACTTGGCCGACGTGTTCGCCGACGCTCAGGTGCGGCACAGAGGCCTGGTACAGAATGTGACGCTGCCTTGTGGAGGCAGCTATCCGGTGGTGCGTAGCCCGCTGCGATTTTCGGACACGCCGGTGCTGCACCGTCCATCGCCGCGACTGGGCGAGCACACGGACGAGATCCTGCGCGAGGAGCTTGGGGTCGATGACGCCGCGCTGCGCGAGTTGCGTGAGCAGGCCATCCTTTGAAGGCGAAACGGGCGCACGGCGAATGAATGCGAGCAAGCTCATCGGCCATCGCCTGCCGCCGTTCAGCATCCTGGTGGAGGCCGGCCGCCTGCGATTCTTCGCCAAGGCCACCGGACAGCAGGACCCCGTGTACCGGGACGCCGAGGCGGCTCGGCGCGCCGGCCATCCGGCCCTCCCGGTGCCGCCGACATTCCTGTTCTGCCTGGAGTCGGACGCGCCCGACCCGGCCGCCTTCCGCAATCTTGTCGGGCTGGACTACCGTAACGTGCTGCACGGCGAGCAGCACTTCGAATACCACTCGATGGCATTCGCCGGCGACACGCTGACTTTCGAACCACGCATCGAGGACCTGTACGAGAAGAAGGGCGGTGCCCTGCACTTCGCGGTTCGCCACACCCGGGTGACGAACCAGCACGGTGGGCTGGTCGCCGAGTTGCGCTGCTTGACGGTCTCTCGTGTCACCGCCGGCGAAGCGCCGGCTTGAAAGCGCTTGCCATGAAGCGCTTCAATTTGCGTTTTGCTGACGTACAGGTGGGCGACGAGCTTCCCGTCCTGGCGCTGCCACCGGTATCCAGACTCGACCTGGCCCTGTACTGTGGCGCCTCCGGTGACCACAACCCGATCCACGTGGATCTGGACTTCGCACGCGCGGCCGGCATGGCTGACGTGTTCGCGCAAGGCATGCTCTCGATGGCCTGGCTGGCGCGCCTGCTGACCGACTGGGTGCCCCAGGAACGAATCCGCCGCTACAGCGTGCGATTCACGGCGATCACGCAGCTCGGCGATGTCATCCACTGCCGGGGCCGCGTGATCGAAAAAATTCACCTCCATGGCGAAGCCTGCGTGCGCCTGGCCGTGAGCACGAGCAACCAAGCCGGCGAGGTCCGGCTGACAGGGGAGGCCTTGGTGGCACTGCCCGAATGACGTAGCGCGACAGAACCCGCGGCGGTGCAGGGTCGTCAGGCGCGCCGGATGTCGCTGATCAAGCCGGACGCGCGGGTGGCGACTTCCCTCACCGTGGCCTTGAGGAAGTCCAGTTCATTGCGAAAGCGTTCGGTCGGACCGGCCACGTTGAGCGAGGCGACGCACAGGCCCGAGGCATCCAGCACCGGCGCCGCCACCGACGCCAGGCCGCGTGTGTAGCGATCGAACGAACAGGACAGCCCCTCGGCGCGGATCTGCTCCAGTTCCTGGCGCAGGCCGGCCCGTGTCATGGCCTGCTCCATCGGCACCTTGAGGTTCACCGAGGCCAGGTAGGTCCGCAGCCAGGCGGCGTCGGAATGCGCGAGCAGTAGTCGGCCGGCCGAACTGGCGTACAGCGGGCGCGAGGTGCCCACGGGGATCTGATAGCGGATCGGGTGCGGACTCGGAATGATCTCGACATAGGTGATCACTTCGGCCTCCGGCACCAGCACGCCGAGCATCACGGTCTCGTGCGTGCGCTGTGCCAGCTCTTCCATGAAGGGGCGAATCAGCGGCGGGAAGTCCCAGGCCGCCATCACACCGGCGGCCAGGCGAAAGATGGCGGGCCCCAGCCGGTAGCTGTTGCCCGCGTGGACCAGAAACCCTTCACCGACCAGGGGGCGCAGCAGGTTGAGCAGGCTGCTCTTGGGCGACTCCAGCGCGAGATTGAGCTCTGCCAGCGTCATGCCGCCGGGCCGCTGAGACAGCAGTTCGAACAGACCCAGCACGCGGGTCAGGGAGCGGGGACCGCTGGGCTCGCTGCTGGGTTCGTCTTTCGTCTCGGAGGTTGAAGGGGTTCGGGTCATCACCGATTATCGACCGCCGGGCGAGCGGAAATTGGGCCGGCGCTTCTCCAGGAAAGCGTTCACGCCCTCGTGCGATTCCTCCGTGCCGTAGAACAGGCTGAGGGCCTGCATGCCCATGCCGCCGATGCCGCGGATGTTGTCCGAATCGGCGTTGAAGGAGCGCTTGGCAATGGCAATGGCCGTCGGGCTGAGGGCCAGGATTTCCGCGCACCAGCGCTCGACCTCGGCATCGAGCTGGTCGGCCGGGACCACCGCATTGATCAGGCCCATGTCGAGCGCCTGCTGCGCGCTGTAGCGGCGGCACAGGAACCAGATTTCGCGGGCGCGTTTTTCGCCGACCACGCGCGACAGGAATGCGGTGCCGAAGCCCGGGTCGACCGATCCGACCTTGGGGCCGACCTGGCCGAAGACGGCGGTGTCCGAGGCGATGGCGAGATCGCAGCAGGTCACCAGCACGTTGCCGCCGCCGATCGCGAAGCCGTTGACGCGCGCGATGACCGGCTTGGGCACATCCCGGATCAACGCTTGCAGTTCTTCCACCGGCAGCCCGATGACGCCGCGGCCGTCGTAGCCGCCGTCGTGTGCCGACTGATCGCCGCCGGTGCAGAAGGCCTTCGGCCCCTCGCCGGTGAGCACGATGACGCCGATGGATTTGTCCCAGCCCGCACGGTTGAGCGCGTCGATCAGCTCGTCGCAGGTCTTGCCGCGGAAGGCGTTGTATTTGTCCGGGCGATTGATGGTGAGGTGGGCCACGCCATTGCGCGCCTCGTATCGGATGTCGGTGTACTCGGTCATGAAAAAAGCTCCAGAAATGATCGGTGAGTGGGTGGGATTTCCCACTGTCCGGATCATGTCATAAATCTTCCGGTTGATAAACTATGTGAACGCTGTTCTAATACATGAACGGATCGACGAGTCCATTCCGGACTTCGAAATCACAGATTGAATGGAGACGACGACGTGTCTGGAGCCTTGTCGCGCCTGCGGGTGCTGGATCTGACGAGAGTGCTGGCGGGGCCTTGGTGCACCCAGATGCTGGCGGACCTGGGGGCCGATGTGATCAAGGTCGAGCGCCCCATCTCCGGTGACGACACGCGGCACTGGGGACCGCCGTGGGTGGGCGATCGCGACGGACGCGACACCACCGATTCGGCCTACTTCACTTCGGCCAATCGCAACAAGCGCTCTGTCGCGGTGGACCTCGCGCGGCCCGAGGGGCAGGCCTTGATCAAGGCACTGGCCAGCCGTTGCGATGTGCTGGTGGAGAACTTCAAGGTGGGCGACCTCGCCCGCTATGGCCTGTCGTACGAGGACCTGCGCGCCGAGAACCCGCGCCTGATCTATTGCTCGGTCACCGGCTACGGCCAGGATGGCCCCTATGCCGATCGCCCCGGCTACGACTTCGTGTTTCAGGGCGAAGGCGGATTGATGAGCATCAACGGACTCTCGGACGACGAGGCCGGCGGCGGCCCGGTGAAGACCGCCATCGCCATCGCCGACGTGCTGGCGGGGCTGAACGCCACCATCGGCATCCTGGCGGCGCTCGAGAACCGCCATGCCAGCGGGCAAGGGCAGCACATCGACGTCGCGCTGCTCGACACCGTCGTGCAGTTCGGCGCCAACCAGATCGCCAGCTACTTCGCCACCGGAGACATTCCGCGGCGCTGGGGCAATCAGCATCCCAACCTCACGCCGTACCAGACCTTCCCCACCTCGGACGGCCACATCATCATCGCGTGCGGCAACGACGGGCAGTTCCGCAAGCTGTGCACGGTGCTCGGGTGCGAGGACCTGTGCAACGACGATCGCTTCCGGCAGATGTCGGGGCGCAACGTCCATCGCAAGGCACTGGAGCAACTGCTGAGTGCCACCTTCGCCCAGCACGGCACGGCCCACTGGCTGACGGCGCTCGAAGGCATCGGCGTGCCGATCGGTCCGATCAACAACTACCAGCAGGTGTTCGAACACCCGCAGGTGCGTCACCGCGCGTTGCGTCAGGACTTGCCCCATGCGGCCGGCGGCACGGTCGGCACCGTGAAGAATCCGATCCGGCTGTCGCAGACCCCGGTCGAGTACCGCCTCGCCCCGCCGCTGCGCGGACAGCACACGAACGATGTCTTGTCCGACGTGCTGGGCCTGGACGCGGCGGGCATCGACGCCCTGGCGCGTGCGGGTGTCATTGAAACCACGGCAGTCGACTGCTGATCCCCGAGACTTCCTATGTCCTACAGCTTGAATGAAGACCAGCGTCAGATCCAGGACCTGATCCGGCGCGTGGCGCGCGAGCGCGTGGCGCCGCGCGCCGACCAGATCGACCGCGAGGCCGAGTACCCCCACGACATGTTCGACCTGCTCAAGGAGCTGGGTCTTTTCACCCTGCCGTTCCCCGAGCGCTATGGCGGCACCGGCAGCCTGCTGTCGGCTTGCATCGCCATCGAGGAACTGGGGCGCGTCTGCTACAACACGGCCTACCTGCTGCTGGTCCAGTGGCTGCCTTTCGGCGCCTTGCTGGCAGGCGGCACCGAGGCACAGCAGCAGCGCTGGCTGCCCGGTCTGGCCAGCGGTGAACTGCGCGGCGCCTTCTCCACCACCGAAGCGCAAAGCGGCTCCGACGTCAGCGGCATCAAGACGCGGGCCCTGCCCGTGGACGGCGGCTTTCGGCTCAACGGCGCGAAGATCTGGTGCACCAACTCCGACCTCGCCGATTTCGTGCTGGTGGCCGCACGCGAGGGCGCCGAGCCCAAGGCGCCGATCAGCATGTTCATCGTCGAGAAAGGCATGGCCGGCTTCGCCGTCGGCAAGAAGGAAGACAAGATGGGCGCACGCGGCGTGCCGTCATGTCCGCTGTTCTTCGACGATGTGTTCATCCCGCAGGGCAACAAGCTCGAGGGCGGCTTCAAGGCGGTGATGGCGTCCTTCAACGCCAGCCGCCCGCTGATCGGCGCGCGCGGCGTCGGACTGGCGCAGGGGGCGCTCGAT
Source organism: Variovorax sp. P1_G12 (assembly GCF_056405555.1). NCBI lineage: Bacteria > Pseudomonadati > Pseudomonadota > Betaproteobacteria > Burkholderiales > Comamonadaceae > Variovorax > Variovorax sp. P1_G12. The sequence goes on from NZ_JBFUBW010000003.1 coordinate 85,838, forward strand.
CACGCGGTCGGCTTCATCCAGGGCCGCGCCGCGTTCGGCCAGCAGGTCAGCGACTTCCAAGGGGTGCGCTGGATGGTGGCCGACATGCACATCCAGACCGAAGCCGCGCGCCAGCTGGTCTACCGCGCGGCCTCGCTGGTCGATGCCGGTGCACACGCGGACGAGGTGGCCCCGGCGGCCGCGATCGCCAAGTGCTTTGCCTCCGACACCGCGATGAAGGTCGCGACCGATGCCGTGCAGCTCTTCGGGGCCGCGGGCATCTCGTCCGAGTACTCGATCAACCGCTACTTCCGCGACGCCAAGGTGCTTCAGATCATCGAAGGCACCAACCAGATCCAACGAAACATCATCGCCAACAGCGTGCTGGGCCGCCCGGCCCGCGCCTGACCATCATCAACCCGAGGAGACAGCATGAACGCCAATGACATCGAGACCGTGGGGCTCGGCCAGTATTTCGAAGACCTGCCCGTGGGGCGCAAATTCCGCACCATCGGCCGCACCATCCAGGACGCGGACATCTGCGCCTTCATCAACGTCATCCACATGACCGAGGTGCTCTTCACCGACATGGAGTTCCTGAAGAACGAATCGGACATCAAGGGGCGGCTGGCCCCGGGTGCGCTCAGCTACTGCTTCGCCGAGGGGTTGCTGGCGCAGGCCACGATGCAGAAGACCGGCTATGCCTTCCTGGGCATGGAACTCAACATCAAGAACCCGGCGTTCGCGGGCGACACCATCCACGTGGAATGCGAGGTCGTCGAGGCCCGGCTCTCCAAGAGCCGGCCGGGCCGCGGGCTGGTGCGGACCTTCAACCGCGTGGTCAAGCAGGACGGCACCGAGGTGCTGACCTACACGCCGCTGCGAATGATCAAGTGCAAGGGCTGAGCCCGTCGTTACCCCCAATCATCGAGAAGACAGGAGATTTGACATGCGAGGCTTGAAGAACAAGGTGGTGCTGGTCACCGGTGGTGCAGGCGGAATCGGCGCAGCCTTGTGCCATCGCTTTGCCGAAGAAGGCGCCCATGTGGCCGTGCTGGATCTGAACACAGCGGCTGCGGCCCAGGTGGCCGAGGCCATTCGCGCCGCCGGCGGCACCGCCACCAGCCAGGGCGCCGACATCAGCGATCACGCGGCCGTGCTCGCGGCCACCGAGGCGATCGAAGCCGAGCTCGGTCCGGTGGACGTGCTGGTCAACAACGCGGGCTGGGACCATGCGGCGCGCTTCCTGGACACCTCGCCCGAGCTGTGGCGAAAGATCATCGCCATCAACCTCGAGGGGCCGCTCAATCTGCACAGCTGCGTGGTCAAGGGCATGGCGGCGCGCGGCAGCGGACGGGTCATCAACATCGCGTCCGACGCGGGACGCGTCGGCTCCTCCGGCGAGTCGGTCTACTCCGCCTGCAAGGGCGGCATCATCGCCTTCTCCAAGACCCTGGCGCGCGAACTGGCGCGCAAGAAGATCAATGTGAACGTGGTCTGCCCGGGGCCGACGGACACCGCGTTGTTTCGCGACTTCGCCGGCGAGGGCGAAAGCGGCGACAAGCTGCGCGGTGCGCTGGCCAAGGCGATTCCTTTCGGCCGCCTGGGCCAGGCCGACGACGTGGTGGGCGCGGTCTGCTTCCTGGCGTCCGACGACGCGGCCTTCATCACCGGGCAGGTGCTGTCGGTGTCCGGCGGCCTGACCATGGCGGGCTGAGTCATGGTTCGCTCCTGGATGACACGACGCGCATGGCTGCCCCTGATCGCGCTGCTCGGATGCGGCTTCGCGGGGGCGACCCTGGCTGCAGAGGCCGACTATCCCAACCGCCCGATACGCCTCATCCTGGGCTTTTCCGCCGGTGGCGGCACGGACGTCATTGCGCGTGCGCTCGCCCAGAAGATGAGCGAGTCGCTGGGGGTCAGCGTGGTGGTCGACAACAAGCCGGGAGCCAATGGCAACATCAGCGCGGAGGCGGTGGCGAAAGCCCCCAACGACGGCTACACGCTGCTCTACAACACCTCGTCCATCGTGCTGAGTCCCGGCCTGTACAGCAAGCTCGGCTATGACGTGCAGAAGGATCTGAGTCCTGTCGGCCTCGTGGCCAATCTGCCCATGGTGCTGGTGACCTCGAACGCGGTGCAATCCAAGGGCGTCGCCGATCTGGTGACCACCATGAAAGGCGCACCCGGCCGGTTCAACTACGCCTCGGCCGGCAACGGCAACATCACCCACTTCGCCATGCTGATGTTCGAGCATGCGGTGGGTGTCAAGAGCAACCACATTCCCTACCGGGGCGAAGCGCCGGCCATGGCGGACCTCATGGGGGCGCAGGTCGATCTGTACATGGGGACCGCGCCAGGGGTCATGCCTGCGATCAAGGACAAGCGCGTGCGGGCATTGGCCGTGACCAGCCTGAAGCGCCTGCCCGCCTTGCCTGACGTGCCCACGCTGGATGAGTCGGTCGCCAAGGGCCTGGAAATCGGGGCGTGGTCGGGAATCATGGCGCCGGCCGGCACGCCCGCCCACGTGATCGCCCGACTGAATGGCAGCCTGAAGGAGGCGCTGGCAAGTCCCGACGTCCAGGCCCGCTTTGCCAGCCAGAGCGCCGACGTCCGCTACATGACGGCGGAGCAATACGGCCAGTTCCTCCGCGCCGAACTGCCCCGGTGGCGGCGGATCGCGCAGCAGGCCGACGTCAAGCTGGATTGAGAGAGACCACCGACATGGACATCCAGAGCCTGCAGCACATCATCGACCGTTCGCCATTCAACCGCTGGTTGGGCATGGCGGTCGAGTCGATCACGCCAGAAGCGGTCACCCTGACCATCAAATGGCGCGAGGAACTGATCTCCAGTCCCGAGCGCCAGACCACGCACGGCGGCATCCTGGCCACGCTGGTGGACGGCGCCGGCGACTATGCGGTGGCCGTCCGCCTCGGTCGCGCCGTGCCGACACTGGACCTGCAAGTGGACTACCACCGACCTGCGACACCGGGCGACCTCCGCGTGGTGGCGAGCGTGGTGAACCTGGGTTCGACGGTCGCCAGCGCGCGTGCGCAGGTCTTCGATTCGGGCGGGCGCCTGCTGGTCAGCGGGCGCGGCCTCTACTTCGTGGCGGAGCGATGAGCGCAGCGCCGGGCCGCCCCAAGCAAGCTGGCACCGCAGTGCGCAGCACGGAGGTCAGCCAATCCACCATGGGACCCTTGGCTGGACTGCGCATCGTCGAACTTGCGGGCATCGGGCCCGGCCCCATGGCCGCCATGCTGCTGGCGGACCTGGGCGCCACGGTGTTGCGGGTGGATCGCCCGCAGGATGCCGGGCTGGGCATTCCCCGTCCCTTGCGCTACAACCCCTTGCTGCGCAACCGCGAGACCCTCCGGGTCGACCTGAAGAGCGAGCAGGGCCAAGCCTTGGTGCTGCGCCTGATCGAGGAGGCCGACGGGCTCATCGAGGGTTTTCGCCCGGGCGTGGCCGAACGCATGGGCCTGGGGCCCGACATCTGCCTGCAACGCAATCCCCGGCTGGTCTATGGCCGGATGACAGGCTGGGGCCAGACCGGACCGATGGCACAGGCGGCCGGCCACGACCTCAACTACATCGCACTGACGGGCGTCCTGGACCTGATCGGGCGACCGGGCCAGCCACCGACCCCGCCGCTCAACCTGGTCGGCGACTTCGGCGGCGGCGCGCTGTACCTGGCGCTGGGCATGCTGGCGGCCATTCTCGAAGCGAAGCGATCCGGCCAGGGGCAGGTCGTCGATGCGGCCATCGTGGACGGCACGGCTTCGCTGGCGACGTCCGCCTTCGGCATGCAGGCGGCCGGCCTGCTCGATGCCAGGCGCGGCCACAACGTGCTGGATTCCGGGGCGCCTTACTACGATGTCTACGAGTGTGCCGACGGCAAGTGGGTGTCGGTGGCGCCGATCGAGGGCAAGTTCTATCGCGAGCTGCTCGAACGCCTGGGGCTCGATCAGGCGGAGGTGGGCCGGCAAGACGACCGCAACGACTGGGTGCGCGCCAAGGTGGCGCTCGGCAAGCGCTTCAAGGAACGAACGCGTGACGAATGGTGCGCGCTGCTGCAGGGCACGGACGCCTGCTTCGCGCCCGTGCTGACGCTGGAGGAGGCGCCTGCGCACCCCCATCTGCGCGCGCGCGGGACCTTCGTCGAAGTCGACGGTGTGGTGCAACCGGCGCCGGCGCCGCGCTTTTCGCGCACCGTGCCGGCCCAGCCCCGGCCGCCTCGCCCGGCGAGTCGGGAAGGCGCGATGGCCGCGCTGGGCGAGTGGCTGGGTACCGAACAGGCGGGCCTCTGGCAGGGCGTACTGGCGGCCGACCCGCCCGCTGCGACCAACGCATGAGGGCCTCTGCGCCGACGCGCTTTCGCGCCTTTCGTATTCACCGTGGCGAGCGAGTGCTGGGAAAGATCGACTCGCTGACGCTCGATGATCTGTCGCCGGGCGGCATCGTGATCCGGGCCCGCTACGCCGGGCTCAACTACAAGGACGCGCTGGCCACGACCGAGCATGGCGGCGTGATCCGCAATTTCCCCCGCGTGGGCGGCAGCGACGTCTCGGGCCACGTGCTGAGTTCGGACGACCCGCGCTGGCGGCCGGGCGATGCGGTGCTGGCCTACGCGCAGGGATTGGGCGTGGACCACGACGGTGGCTTCAGCGAGTACGTGCGCGTGCGCCCGGACCAGTTGGTGGCGTTGCCGCCGGAACTGGACCTGCTGGCGTCGGCGTCGCTCGGGGTCGCAGGCTTCACCGCCGCGCTGGCCGTGCACCTGCTGCAGGACAACGGGCTGCGGCCGGGGCAGGGTGATGTGTGGGTCAACGGCGCCACCGGCGGCGTGGGCAGCATGGCGATCGCGATGCTGGCGGCGTCGGGCTATCGCGTGGTGGCCATGTCGAGCAAGACGGAACACTCGGCATGGCTGCGCCGCCAGGGCGCGGCCGAGGTGCTCGGGAGCGGCGACCTGGCGCCATCCCCCGGCCTGCTGGCCAAGGCGCGCGGCAGTGCGGCCATCGATTCCATCGGCGGTGCCGCGCTCGACGGCCTGTTGCGCAGCATGCAGCCACGCGGCATCGTCGCCAGCGTGGGGAACGTGGGCGGCAACACGCTGCACACCAACGTGCTGCCTTTCATCCTGCGCGGCGTGCGGCTGATCGGCGTCAACCTCAACGCCTATCGCGACCTGGAGTCGCTGCTCTGGCGGCGCCTGGCCACCGACCTGCGGCCCGCCCGGCTGCGTGAGAACACGCGGCTGATCGCGCTGGACGATCTGCCCGAGGCCATCCGGCAGATGCTGAATGCGCAAACCGTCGGACGGACCTTGGTGGCCTTCGGCGAGGCCTGAACCGTCCCTCTCCATTCCGTCCACGATGTGGTCAAGCACCGCATTTCCAATGGACCGAAAGCGCACCTGCACGGAAGCTCGCGTGTGCGAACCCACCCGAGACAAAGGATGAACATGAACGAAACAGTCAGCAGCCCCGTCGGCACCGAGCGGATCGGCCAGATCCTGGTGATGACGATCGACAACCCGCCAGTCAATGCGACGTCCTGGGCCGTGCGTTCCGCACTGACGCAGGCTCTGGCGGAACTGGAAGCGGACGACTCGCTGCGGGCGGGCGTTCTGATCGGCGGCGGCGCCACTTTTGTGGCGGGGGCCGACATCCGCGAGTTTGGCGCGCCGACCTCGTTGGCGCCGTCGCTGGCGCTGGTGGTCGATGCCATTGCCGCCTGCAGCAAGCCCATCGTCGCCGCCGTGCACGGCGTTGCGCTCGGCGGCGGCTTCGAGCTGGCGCTGGGCTGCGACGCCCGCGTGGCCGTGGCCGGCAGCATGCTGGGCCTGCCTGAGGTGACCCTGGGCATCCTGCCGGCGGCCGGCGGCACGCAGCGTCTGGCGCGGCGTGTGGGCCTGGCGCGGGCCATGGGCATGATCTGCAGCGGCGAGCGTTTCAACGCGCAGCGGGCCTTGGCGCTCGGCCTGGTGGACGAGGTGGTGCAGGACGGCCTGCTCGAGCGCGCGATCGCCATGGCGCAAGGCCTGACGGCCAAGAGGGACCTGCTGGACGAACCCATGCCGCTCGAAGACGCGGCGGTCGTGCAGGCGGCCGAGAACGCGGCGCTGCGCGCCGGCAAGCGACGCCCGGCGGTGCTCGCTGCCATCGAATCGATCAAGAACGCAGCCCGTCTGCCCAAGCTCGAAGGCCTGGCCGAGGAACGTCGCTACTTCCAGGAGCTGCGGCTGACACCCGACGCCTTCGGTCTGCGCCACCAGTTCTTCTCCGAGCGGGAGGCCTTGAAGACACCGGCACACCTCAAGACCCAGGCACGCCCGGTGCAGGTCGTGGCCGTGATCGGCGCCGGCACCATGGGTGCCGGCATCGCGATCAGCGTGCTCGACGCGGGACTCGACGTGTTGTTGCTGGAGCGGGATGCCGCGGCACTGCAACGCGGCATGGAGCGCATCCGCACCCACTACCGTGAGCGCGTGGCGGCCGGCAAGATGCCGGGCGAGCGCGCCGATGCCTGCCTCCAGCGCCTGTCCGACAGCCTGGACTGGCAACGGCTGGCGCAGGCCGATCTGGTGATCGAGGCGGTGTTCGAGGAGATGGCCATCAAGCAGGAGGTCTTCCGCACGATCGACGCCCACGCCCGGCCGGGCGCCGTGCTGGCCACCAACACCTCCTATCTGGATGTGGATGCCATCGCCAGCGCCACCAGCCGCCCGGCGGACGTGCTGGGCCTGCACTTCTTCAGCCCGGCCAACGTCATGAAATTGCTCGAGGTCGTGCGCGGCGCCCGGACCGGCGCCGACGTGCTGGCCACCGGCCTCGCCCTGGGAAAGCGATTGGGGAAGATGCCCATCCTGTGCGGCAATGCGTTCGGCTTCGTCGGCAATCGCATCTACAACGTCTACCGCCAACAGTGCGAATTCATGCTGGAGGACGGCGCCTGGCCGGAGCAGGTCGACGACGCGCTGGAGGCCTTCGGCTTTGCGATGGGACCCTTCTCGGTGGCCGATCTGGCGGGCCTGGACATCCCCTGGCGCATGCGCAAGTCGCAGGCCGCCACCCGCGACCCGCGCACACGCTACGTGGACATACTCGACCAGCTGTGCGAGCTCGGCCGCCATGGCCGCAAGACCGGTGCCGGCTACTACCAGCACCCCGACGGCAAGCCCGGGCCGCGCGTCAGCGATGCGGTGGTGCGCGGCATCGTCGAGCAGGCTTCGAAGCGGCGTGGTCTGCGCCGCCGGCCGCTGCAGGCCGAAGAGATCCAGCGTCGCGCCATGCTGGCCATGATCAACGAAACCGCGTGGCTGCTGCACGAAGGCGTGGCCAGCCGCGCCAGCGACATCGACGTCGCGATGGTGCAGGGGTACGGCTTCCCACGCTGGGTCGGCGGGCCGGTGTTCTGGGCTCGCCAGCAAGACCGCGCGCAGCTCGAGCGCGATCTGCGGGAACTGGCCGAATCCTCGGGCCATGGCTTCGAAGTGGCAGATCTCTCGCTTCTTCTGGATCAAGAGAACCCATGAATCACGCCTGCATCCGCGATGCCGCCCGGCAAGACGGATGCAGGAGCGCGTGGAACGACAAGGCCTCGGACCAAGGCTGCACGTCCATCAAGTCGTCTGATTGCTGGCAGCCTTCGACGCCGGTGCGCCCTTCGGCGAAGGCAGCAGCGTTCGCATCGCGATGTCCGACAAGATGGTGGAGAACGCATCGGTCGCGTCTGAGCGATCCTTGCGATGCCACTGAAAGCTGTTGGAGATCATGACGGTGATCGCGCGTGCCGCGACGGCGGCATCCGCTACTTCGAACTCTCCGGATTCCACGCCCAGGGTGACCAACCGTGTGATCCGCTCATCGATCTCCACTCGCATCTTCAGGATCGTCTTTCGATCCGCCTCGCTGAGACTGGCGGTTTCGCGCAGGTACACCGCCAGATAGTGGCCTCGATCGACGACCACTTGCGCCAGCCGAAAGCAGAACCACCGCATGCGCTCTGTGGCGGTGTCGTGCAGCGCTTCGGCCTGATCCAACGCGGACAGTGAAAGCTCCGCACCGTGACTGCAGATCGCTGCAAGGATCTCGCTCTTGTCGCGGAACTGGTAGTAGATGAATGGCTTGGTGACGCCGATGGCCTGCGCAATCGCGTCCATCGTGCAGCCGTGATAGCCATGGCGCAGGAACAGCTGAGTGGCCGTCTCGAGAATTCGTTCGCGCTTGATCGCCGCGACCTCGGCCTTCATGCCCGACGGATCTGCCAAGACCCTTTGTCTGGCTTTGCTGGCTGAGTTGGTGGCGGTCGTTCGCTTGTTGGGTGTTCGTTCCATCGCTGTGTTTGTCCTCATCTTGCAAGGCGCCGAGCACCAAAGGTCGCACGGACTGACGCGCCGCAGATTCTCTCGCTTAGTGGTTTCTACTATGCTGAATCTAAAGATACTGACTAGTATACGACTCCAGACCGAAGCGGCGTGCCCGCCGAGAGTTCGTCTGAATTCCATCCCAGTCAACCGACAGAAAGGTCGTCCTCATGAACTTCGAAACCATCCTCTACGAGAAGAAGGGGCGTGTTGCCGTCATCACGCTGAACCGTCCGGAAAAGTACAACACCATCCGCCATCCCATGCCTGACGAGATCGAGCAGGCATTCGGCGCGGCCAACAAGGATGCGGACGTGCGCGTCATCTTGCTGCAAGGCGCTGGCAAGACCTTTTGCGGCGGTTTCGATTTCTCCGGTGGCCTGGAGCACATGGAGGGGTACGGCATTCCCTACAAAGCTGGGGAATACGACGCCGGGGTCGATATGCTGACGGCGCTCAATCCCTGGGTGGCGCCCACCCAGAAGTTCATGTCGATCTGGAAGAGCCCGAAACCGGTCGTCGTGAAAGTGCACGGCTGGTGCGTGGGTGGAGGATCCGAGTACGCGCTGCTGGGCGACATCGTGTTCGCCTCCGAAGACGCGCGTTTCGGCACTCCTTACGCCCGTGTCTGGGGTTGCAACCTGACCAACATGTGGGTGTATCGGCTGGGCCTTGCCAAGGCCAAGCACTATGCACTCACGGGCCGTTCGCTGTCGGGCAAGGAGGCCGAGGAAGTCGGGCTCATCAACTTCTCCTATCCGATCGAGGAGCTGGACGCGAAGGTCTGGGAGTACGTGAACGAGTTGGCCAACATTCCCGTGACCCAGCTTGCGGCCATGAAGTACATCACCAACCATGTCTACGACCGCATGGGCGTGCAGGAGTCTTCCCTCATTGGCCCGGTCTTCGACATCGTCATGCGCAATACCCGCGAAGCGGCGGAGTTTGTCCAGGTGGCCGAGGAGAAGGGCGTGGGCGCGGCAGTCGCAATGCGCGACGGTCCTTTCAAGGACTACAGCCAGGGTGGGCCCGAGGTGAAGCCCGACATCTACAAGTAGGCACCGTGGCGGCGGTCTCCGCCGCCACATGCATCGACGCAGCATCAGCAGGAACCAAAGGCATGCAGATCATCATCAGTGGATTGGCCGTGGGTTGTGTGTACGGTTTGATCGCCCTGGGCTTTGTACTGATCTACAAGGCGACCGAAACCGTCAATTTCGCCCAGGGCGAGCTGATGATGATCGGTGCGTACTTTGCCTACACGATGGCCGAGCTGTGGCATTGGCCCCTCGTCGTCAGCGGGCTGGTCGCGGTGATGGGGACGGCCCTCCTGGGGGCTGCCGTCGAGCGCTTCATCCTGCGGCCCATCGAGGGGGAGTCCACCATCTCCGTGGTCATGGTCACACTGGCGATCGGCATGATCGCGCGTGGCCTGGCCTCGGCCGTGCCCGGCTGGGGCACCGACACCCACCACTTGCGTGTCCCCTATCAGGGCGAGTTGGTAGATCTGTTGCGATCGCGGATTTCCATCGAGCACATTGTCATCGTGTGTTCGACGGCAACCTTGTGCATCGCGCTGTTCTACTTCTTCCGCACCGCCAAGCTCGGCCTGGCCATGCGGGCGACTTCGCAAAACCAATTGGCGGCGTACTACATCGGCATCCCGGTATCGAAGACCAACGCCAAGGTGTGGGCGCTGAGCGGGGGGCTTGCCGCGGTAGCCGGGATACTGATGGCGCCAATCACCTTCGTCCATATCAACATGGGCAGCGTGGGCGTCATGGCGATTCCCGCGGCTGTGATCGGCGGATTCGGGAGCATTCCTGGCGCAGTCGCGGGCGGCTTGATTCTGGGTCTGTGCGAGTCGCTGGCGGGGCTCTATCTGCCCGAAGGATTCAAGGACGCGGCGCCCCATGTCCTGGTCCTGCTGGTGCTGATGCTGCGGCCCGCAGGTCTGTTTTCAGCCCAGATTCGGAAGAAGGTCTAGCCGTGCATTACGACTTCAAGAAGAACTATCGCATCGATATCCGCCTGCTCAAGCGTGGCGACCAGGTGTTCTGGTACGGCCTGCTGCTCGTGGGAATGCTGTTCGCACCCATGGTCTTGCCGAGCTATGCCGTCGCGCAACTGACCTTCATCCTCATCTACAGCCTGATCGGCATCGGCCTCGTCGTGCTGACGGGCGTGACGGGCCTGGTCTCGCTGGGCCATGCGGCCTTTGTCGCAGCGGGCGCCTATGCGCAGGCCGTGCTTCTGGCGCGGGGTGTGCCTCTGCTGCTTTCGCTGGCGCTCTCGGGTGGGATTGCCGCCGTGCTGGGCCTGGTGATCGGATTTCCGGCACTGCGCTTGCGAGGCCTCTACCTGGCCATCGCCACGTTCTCGTTCGGATTCATTGTCGAGATCCTGATCTCCCATTGGGAGACCGTGACGGGCGGCAGCAGCGGCCTGGCCGTGCCCAATGCGACGCTGGGGGGCGTTGCGATCACCGGCGCAGCTTTCTACTACCTGTGCCTCGCGGTCCTCGTTCTTTGCATGCTGGTGGTCCTCAATGTGTTGCGCAGCCCCACTGGCCGTGCGCTCAAGGCGATACGGGATTCGGAAGTCTCGGCGCAGTCGATGGGCGTGAACGTCGCACTGTTCAAGACTTTCGCCTTCGCCCTCTCGGCGCTRATGGCGGGACTGGGAGGCGCGCTGTATGCCCACATGATGACCTATCTCAGCCCGGAGCAGTTCGGCCTGAGTCTGTCGATCGAACTGTTGATGATGGTGGTGATCGGCGGCGTGGTGTGGATGCAGGGCGCGGTTCTTGGCGCAGCCTTCGTGATCGCATTGCCTCAGGCCATTGCGATCCTCAAGGATCACCTCCCGGCTTTCGTCGCTCAGCAGACCGGCCTGCAGCCGATCGTATTCGGACTGGTGATCCTGTTCTTCGTCCTGGTCGAGCCCAAAGGCCTGTACGGACGATGGCTCAAGCTTCGCACCTACCTGGAGCTGTTCCCGCTTTGCCCGGCCTCCGTGTTCACGCGCGAACGCCACTTTCTGCGCACGGAGCGTCTGCAATGACCTTGCTTCGCGCGGAGCACCTGAAGGTGCAGTTCGGGGGACTGGTGGCGGTGAAGGACGTGAGCTTCAGTGTGGAGCCGGCCCAGATCTTCTGCATCATCGGCCCCAACGGCGCCGGCAAGACCACCTTGTTCAACCTGTTCAGCAGGATCTACGCCCCCACTGCCGGTCGCATGTTCATCGACGGCGTCGACTTCACCGCGGTGCCGGCGCACCGCGTCGCCCGGCTGGGCATTGCCAGGACCTTCCAGAACCTCGAACTGTTCGATCACGCGAGCGTGCTCGAGAACCTGCTGGTCGGCAGGCATCGATTCCGGCAGCGTGGCTTCCTTGCCGAATCATGGTTCGGCAAGGCCATGTGGGAGGTCGAGCTGGAGAGTCGCCGAGCGGTGGAGGAGGTGATCGATTTTCTGGACCTGCATCGCTACCGCGACACCCAGGTCGGCGCCTTGCCGTACGGCGTGCGCAAGGTGATCGAGCTCGGCCGCGCGCTGTGCAGCCAGCCAAGGCTGCTGCTGCTGGACGAGCCCTCGTCGGGGCTGAACGCCGAGGAAAGCGAAGACATCGGCTACTGGATCCTTGATATCAAGCGCCGCTTCGGCATCACGGTACTCATGATCGAACACGACATGAGCCTGGTGAGTCAGGTATCCGATCGTGTCCTGGCATTGAACGAAGGCAGCGTGATGGCCGAGGGCAGTGTGCAGGAAGTGCAGTCGCACCCGCTGGTGATCGAAGCCTACCTGGGAGTCCAGTCGTGAGCGCTACCCCCATGCTCGCCTTGCGCAACATCGAAGCGGCCTATGGGCCGGTCACCGCGATCCGGGGCGTGTCGCTCGAAGTGCCGCAAGGCGTGATCGTCGCCCTGCTCGGTGCCAATGGCGCCGGAAAGACATCGATACTGAAGTCCATCTCCGGTGTCCTGAAGCCCACGAAGGGAAGCATCCAGGTGGCCGGCGAGCGTGTCGATGGCTTGTCGCCGGAACGGATCGTCCACGCCGGCGTCGCGCACGCGCCCGAGGGGCGCGAGGTATTTCCCTTGCTCACGGTCCACGAGAACCTTCGACTGGGTGCCTATATCCGGTCGGATGCCGACGTCGGCGCGGACATCGAGTCCGCGTACGGCTACTTTCCGGAGCTGCGTCAACGTGCCGGGCATCTGGCGGGCCAGCTTTCCGGGGGGCAGCAGCAGATGCTGGCGATCGCCCGCTCCCTGCTGATCCGGCCGCGGCTCCTGCTGCTCGACGAGCCCAGCCTGGGTCTTTCGCCACGGTTGACGGAAGAGATCTTCTCCATCATCACGCGTATCAACCGCGAACACGGAACGACAATCCTCCTGGTCGAGCAGAACGCCCGGATCGCATTGCGAACCGCCAGCTATGCCTACGTCATGGAGGTGGGCCGCATCGTGCTGGAGGGGACGAGCGAGATGCTGGGAAACCACCCTGACGTCAAGGAGTACTACCTCGGGATCAAGGCCGATGGTGTGCGCGGCGAGCAACGCTGGAAGCGGCGCAAGACCTGGAACTGACGACATGAACAATCTCAACACCCCGACGTCAGGGCAGGACGAGACCATCGCCGGCCTGTTTCACCAATGGGTCGAACGGCGTGCGAACGAAGTCGTCTTTCGGCAGAAGGTCCTGGGCATCTGGGAAGAGAGCACCTGGGCCGATCTGGGCCAGGCCGTCTGCCATGTGGCGATGGGCCTCATGCATCTCGGCTTCGAGCTTGGCGAGACCGCCGCCGTGCTGTCCAACACCCGGCGCGAATGGGCATTCGCAGACCTCGGGATCCTGACCGCGGGAGGTGTCAGCACGGGCGTCTACCCGACGGACTCCTCCGAGCAGGTGGAATACCTGCTGCAGGACTGCGGTGCGGTCCATGTCTTCGTCGAGAACGACGAGCAACTGGACAAGGTCTTGTCCGTGCGAGATCGCCTGCCTGGCCTGCGCCGCATCGTCGTCTTCGATACCGAGCACCTGAGCGAATTCGCGGATCCGATGGTGATGGAATGGGAACAGTTCATCCGGTTGGGCCGCGATGCCGCCGCGCAGAGGCCGGACGACTGGACCCGGCGTTCGCAGCAGACACATGCCTCGGACACCGCGATCGTGGTCTATACCTCCGGAACGACCGGACGGCCCAAGGGCGCGATGCTGACCCACCGCAACGTGTTGTTTGCGATGGACGCCATCGCAAGCAAGGTGTTGAAGCAACATGCGGGCGACGAACGCATGGGCTATCTGCCGCTGTGCCATGTCGCCGAGCGCATTGGGGGACTGATGGCCTCGTTGCTGTCCGGCACCGTCGTGAACTTCGTCGAGAACCCCGACGCCGTGGCGGAGAACATCAGGGAGATCCAGCCGACGATGATCTTCGGTGTGCCGCGCACCTGGGAGAAGTTCTACTCCGCGATCCAGATTCGCTTGAGCGAAGCCACGCCATTCCAGCGGCGTGCCTATGGCTGGGCGATCCGGCTGGGCGCGCGGATGGCGGCGCATCGCCTGTCACACAGCAGCGCCCCCCTGTGGCTGCGCATCGCTCACGGCGTCATGAGCCGGGCGGTGCTGCGGAATATCCGGCTTGCGATCGGTTTGCAGCGTTGTCGCGTGCTCTGTTCCGCCGCCGCGCCGATCTCGGTCCGCTTGCTGGAGTGGTACAGCGCCCTGGGGATCGAAGTGATCGAGCTCTATGGGCAGACGGAATGCAGCGGCATCCTGACCGCGAACCCCTTGGGCGCCGCCAGGCTGGGCACCGTGGGCACGGTGATTCCCGGCTGCGAGATCCGGCTGTCGGAACACGGCGAGATACTGGCTCGGGGCCCCAACGTTTTTGCGGGCTATCTGAACCAGGCCGAGGCCACGCAGGCAGCGCTGTCGAATGGATGGCTGCACACGGGCGACGTCGGCGAGCTGGACGCCGATGGCTATCTGCGCATCAAGGACCGCCTGAAGGACATCATCATTACCGCGGGTGGAAAGAACATCACGCCATCGGAGATCGAGAACGAATTGAAGTTCTCACCCTACATCTCCGACGCGGTCGTGATCGGCGACCGGCGACCCTACCTCGTGTGCCTGGTCATGATCGACCACGAGAACATCGAGAAATACGCGCAGGCCCAAGGCATCGCATTCTCGGACTATGCGAGCCTTTGCCGCACGCCCGAGATTCACGCGCTGATCCAGAGCGTGATCACCGAGGTCAATGGCCGATTCGCTCGCGTCGAGCAGATCAAGAAGTTCAAGTTGATCGATCGCAAGCTCGGTGTCGAGGACGAAGAGCTCACCCCGACGATGAAGCTCAAGCGAAAGCTCGTCAATCAGAAGTACCTGCCTCTGATCGAGACGATGTACGGCAGGGGTCTGGCTGAGGCGATCTAGCACCGGGCCCGAGTCAACGCCAATCCCTACGTCAATAACCAAGAAGGAGACTTTTCATGAAGCTGTTCGTCAGAATGAATTGGATGCCGATCGCGCTGGCTGCCGTGATGATGCTGCCGGGTGCTGGCCAGGCCGGGGGCGTGACCGACGCCGAGATCGTGGTCGGCTCGATCCAGGACCTCTCGGGGCCCGTGGCCATGTTGGGGGAACACTTTCGCCATGGCATGCAGATGCGTTTCGACGAGGTCAATGCCGCGGGCGGCGTGAACGGCCGCAAGGTCCGGCTGATCGTCGAGGACTCGGGCTGGGATACCAAGAAAGGCGTGCTCGCCGCGCGCAAGCTGCTCGACAAGGACGACGTGTTCGCGCTGATCAATACGCTCGGCTCCTCGATTGCCGTGGCCACGATTCCGATGGCGCTCGAGAAGAACGTGCCGAGCCTCTTTCCGGCCGCCCCCGTGCCGGTCACCTACGAGCCACTCAGCCCTTACAAGTTCTCGATCGACATGCCCTACGAGGGGCAGGTCGTGATTGGCGTTCGCTACCTTGTCAAGGCCGGCAACTACAAGAACGTGGGCGTCATCTACCAGGACGACGACTTCGGCAAGGACGTGATCGCGGGCCTGACTTCGATCACGAAGGAACTGGGTCTTCCGCTCTGCGAGAAAGTCTCGTTCCGCCGTGGATCGACCGACTTTTCTTCACAGGTGGCTCGAGTCAAGAATGCTGGCTGCGACCTGATCGTGATCGGTGGCTCCACCCGGGAAACCATCGGCATCATGAGCGAGGCGCGCAAGCTGGACTGGAAGCCCGGCTTCATGGTCACGGCTTCGGCGTATTCCGCGACCCTGCACCAGTTGGGCGGCGCGGTGGTGGATGGTCTCTACGCGACGGTGAACTTTCCACATCCGTATGCGGAAGGCGCGACGCCTCAGCTGGCAGCCTGGATCAAGTCCTACAAGGAACGATTCAATGCCGACCCTTCGCCGTTTTCGACCATCGGCTACCTGAAGGCGGATCTGTTCGTACGCGCTGCCGAGAAGGCCGGAAAGAACCTCACGGCCGACTCGCTGGGCAAGGTGCTGGACACCTTCAGCTACACCGGCGGCGATTTGTTCGGCGTTCCGACCATCCAGTTCAAGCCGAACGATCATCTGGGCTTGCGCGATGTCCGCATCGCACAGGTGCGGGATGGCCGCTGGAAGATGATCTCGGAAGCCCAGAAGTAGCTCGGCGCTCAAGCGCATCGGATCTCAAGTGAAGGATTCCATGAGCGACGATCGATCGAACACCGCTGGCAGCTGGGAGCGCAAGCTGAGGGAGGCGCTGCCTGACGCCAATATCCCGACGCTGTTGATGATGCTGCTTCACCTCACGGGGGACATGCAATGGCTGTCGGAGCGCTTCCGTTGCGCCCGGGCGCCGGGTCTTGATGAACTGGACTCGGGCGGCCTCGATGAAGCCACACGCAGCGAGATCCGCGCCGCGGCGGCGAAGGCCATCCTGGCCTGGAAAGGCGGAGCCGCCCCGGTGCTGCCAGCGCCGGACGAGGATCTGCTGACGCAGATGATGCGGCAGAGTACCGGAGAAAGGATTCCCGACGGCTACGGGGCCATCGTCGCTGCCGGCCTCGGTCTGGACAAGGCCTTCGCCCTCGACCAGCCTGACGCTGTCGATGTGCCATCGGACTTCCTGGTCGTGATCATCGGCGCCGGCATTGCCGGCCTGTGCGCGGCGATCCGGCTGCAGCGCGCGGGCATCCGCTACGTCGTCATCGAGAAGAACTCCAACCTGGGCGGGACCTGGCACGAGAACCGCTATCCGGGATGTGGCGTCGACACACCGAGCCACATCTACTCCTTCTCGTTTGCCAACAACGACTGGAGCATGCATTTCGCGCTCCAGCATGAAATCCAGGCCTACCTGGAACGGGTCGCCCGCGAGCATGGTGTCTTGAACAGCATCCGTTTCGGCACCAAGGTGCAGAGCGCTCGCTACGACGAAGCGTCCGCGCGCTGGCAAGTCACGATGGAAGAGGGCGACCAGACCGAACAGCTGCAAGCCAACGTGCTGATCGGCGCGGTCGGCTATCTGAACACGCCGAAACTGCCGCCCATCAAGGGCCTGAGTGATTTCAAGGGGCCATGCTTCCACACCGCGCGCTGGCCGGAAGGCGTCGACCTTGCGGGCAAACGGGTCGCGGTGATCGGCAACGGTGCTACGGCGATGCAGATCGTCCCGGCCATCGCGCCGCAGGTCGGCGCACTGACCGTCTTCCAGCGTTCGAAGCAGTGGGCGGCGCCATTCGAGAAATTCCGGATGCCCATCGGCGCCGGCAAACGATTTCTTCTGGCCGAGCTTCCTTTTTACCAGCAGTGGTACAGGCAACGACTGGCGTGGATCTTCAATGACCGCGTTCATTCCTCGCTTCAGGTGGATCCGTCCTGGCCCCATCAGGATCGTGCGATCAACGCACAAAACGACAAGCACCGCGAATACTTCACCGAGTACGTCAAGGCCGAACTCGGGCCGCGGCAGGATCTGCTGGCCCGCGTACTGCCCGACTACCCGCCGTTCGGAAAGCGCATGCTGCTGGACAACGGGTGGTATCGGACACTGCGGCGCGACAACGTGCACCTGGTGACCGACGGCGCCGCCGAAGTCGAGGGCGACACCGTCGTGTCGACGGCCGGCGAGCGTTTTCCCGTCGATATCCTGGTGATCGCGACGGGCTTCGACGCCGTCAACATGCTCGCCTCGTTCGAACTCTATGGAAAGAACGGGTTGTCGATCCGTGACGCGTGGGCCCGCCGTGGTCCCGAGGCCTACATGGGCATGACGGTCCCCGAGTTTCCCAACTTCTTCGTGCTCTCCGGGCCGAATACCGGGCTGGGCCATGGAGGCAGCGTGGTGGCCGCGATCGAGACGCAGGTGAACTACATCCTGGGAATCATCCAGAAAGCCATCGCGCGGTATGGCGCCGACTTCGAGATCATGGTGAAACCGGATCTCTGCCTGGCGTTCAACGAGCGCGTGCAGGCGGCGCACGACCGGATGATCTGGAGCCACAAGGGAATGAGCACCTGGTACCGCAATGCCCAAGGGCGGGTGGTCCTGACCACACCGTTTCGCAACGACGACTCCTGGCACATGGCCCGTCGCATCGATCTCGACGATTTCGTCGGCAGGTCTGGCGCCGGCCCGGTGCCGTGAACTGTCGCTGTTGGCGACCCCGGGCGCGCCGGAGCCGCGAGCACCGTGTGCCAGCCGGATCCCGGCGATCAAGCCGGGAAACGCGCACCGCTCAGAACGAGGGATCGATGGGCGTGGCCATCGGACAGTGGCCTTCGATCACTTCCGCGGCCTCCAGCACCAGGTCTTCGCGGAAGCGCGCGGCGATCAGCTGGACCCCGGTCGGCAATCCTTGCTCGACGCCGGTCGGGACGGAGATCGCGGGCAGGCCCAGCAACGGCACTGCGAAGGACGGCGCCTGTGTACGGACGATCTCGTTGAACACCTCCTCGGTCGAGACGTCCGCGCCCTGTCGGAAGGGTGGGGCCAGCGAGACGGGGCACAGCACGAGCGGGTACTGCGCCAGGAAGGCGTTCCACTTGCGCACCCATGCCGCGCGCCGCGCCAGTGCGTCCATGTACTCGTCGGGCGTAGGGCGCCGGGGATTCTCCATGTGCCAGAGAACGGCCTTCTTGATGCCCGCATCGCCGTGGGCGTGGACACCCTCCAGCATGAATCGCGGTGCTTCGGCGCGCGACAGCACATGCCAGTCTTCAGCGATGGCCGCCATGTCGGGCGGATCGACCGCTTCCACCGCATACCCTGCCGCCGCCAGGGCGCGCGCGGCCTTGTGCAGCGCGGCCTCGACATGAGGATGAACGCCGGTGCCACTGGGATCCACCGACAGGGCGACGCGAAGAGGCCCCGGTGGCCTTGCGCCTTGCAACGGCGCATTGACCCACCACGGGTCGCGCAGGTCCGCCTTCGACATGACCTCCAGCGCCAGGCGCACGTCGGCGACACGGCGCGCAAGCGGCCCCTGGACCGACATCCATTGCATCGACAGGGAGCGCTCGACCTTGGCGGACGGGTTGAATGCGGGCACGCGGCCGAAGCTGGGGCGCAGGCCCACGATGCCCGTGCAGTAGGCGGGGTAGCGAATGGACCCCGCCAGATCGTTGCCATGCGCGATGGGCGTGATGCCGGCCGCCACGCTCGCGGACGCGCCGCCGCTCGAGCCACCCGGCGTGTGGTCGAGCGACCAGGGATTCAGGGTGTTGCCATGCAGGTCGTTGTCCGTGGCCCAGCGCGCCGAGAATGCCGGCGTGTTGGTACGACCCACGAACACGGCGCCCGCGGAACGCAGGTTGGCGACCACGGGGCTGTCGTCGGTCGCGATGTTGTCCGCGAACGCCACGACGCCGTTGCTGTTGGCCTGGCCCTTCTGGTCGACGTTGATCTTGATGCTGACGGGCACGCCATGCAGGGGTCCGACGTCGTCGCCGCGCGCCACGGCAGCGTCCGCGGCGTCCGCGTCGGCCATCGCCTGCTTGCCGAGGTCGACCACGACGGCGTTGAGCCGGGGGTTGACCGCCGCCATTCTCGACAGGCTCGCCTGCACCGCATCGCGGCTCGAGATCGTGCCGCTGCGAATGCCGCGAGCGATGTCGACGGCGTCCCATTTCCAGATGTCTGAAGGAAGATTTTTCATGATTCTCTTTGTGGATCAGTGGTTGAACTGTGTTGGATCGATGGGCGTCGGCACTCCGCAGACCTGCTCGATCACGTGCGCCGCGTCCAGCACCATGTCTTCCCGGAAGCGCCGGCCGATGATCTGCACACCCATCGGGACACCGTCGACCACGCCCGTGGGGACCGAGATCGAGGGCAGGCCGAGGAATGCGGTGGCGAAGAGGAAGGTGTGCGAGCGGTAGAGTCTGTCCACCGTCTGGTCGCTCTCGATGTCCACGCCATAAGGCAAGGCCGGCTCCATGGCGACCGGACAGAGGACCAGGGGATGCGATTCCATGAACAACTGCCAGTTTCGCAGCAGTGTCGCCCGCGAAGCCGCAACCTGCATCAGGGCCCGGGTGTCGAGGTGGGGGGTGCGGTTCATCATCAGCTCGAAAGCGCGCACGCTGTTCGCATCGCCGAGCGCTCTCACCTGCGGCGCCAGGGACATTCTCGATTCACCCTGGGCGAAGTCGTTCCAGGCCCGGGCCGACGCGGCGACATCG
Source organism: Variovorax sp. P1_G12 (assembly GCF_056405555.1). Lineage (NCBI taxonomy): Bacteria > Pseudomonadati > Pseudomonadota > Betaproteobacteria > Burkholderiales > Comamonadaceae > Variovorax > Variovorax sp. P1_G12. Next base: position 105,889 of record NZ_JBFUBW010000003.1, read on the forward strand.
GGCGGATCGCAGCGCTCGACGAGGTAGCCGGCGCTGGCCAGAATCGATGCGGCCTTGAGCACGTGGTCCCGCACGCTGTCATGCACGCCGACAGCCGCCGGGTCGATGCTCACGGCCACGCAAGGCTTCGGGCACTCGGGCATCTCGATCGGCAACGGCACATGCCACGGGTCGCGAGGGTCCGGTGCCACCATCGCCCGCAGGGCCAGCCGCGAATCCGCGACGGTCCGCGTGATCGCGCCTTGCACCGAGACCCATTGCAGCGAGAGCTGGCGCTCGCCCGAGGCGGTTCCGTTGAACGCGGGCACGCGGCCGAACGAAGGCCTCAAACCCACGGTGCCGGTGCAGTAGGCGGGATAGCGCAGCGACCCGCCACCGTCGTTGCCGTGGCCGATCGCGCACATGCCCGTGGCCACCGCCACCGAGGCGCCTCCGCTCGATCCGCCCGGCGTCGCCTCCGGATTCCAGGGATTCAGCGTTCGCCCGTGCAGGTCGTTCTCGGTGTACCAGCGCATCGAGAACGCCGGCGTGTTGGTGCGCCCGAGAATCACGGCCCCCGCCTGCCGGAGATTGGCGACGACCGGACTGTCCGACGCCGCGACCTGGTCCGCCAGCGCGACGACGCCGTTGGTGGTGGGAAGTCCCGCCTGGTCGACGTTGATCTTGGTGGTGATCGGGACGCCATGGAGCAGCCCCAGCGGTTCTCCGGCGGCGACCGCGCGGTCGGCCGCGTCCGCGGCAGCCAAGGCCGCCTCGGCTTGCAGCGAAACGACGGCGTTCACGCCAGGATTGATCCGGTCGATCCGCTCGAGACACGAGCGCACCGCCTCGCGGCTGCTGATGTCTTTCGCACGAATGCGCTCGGCCACGTCGGTGGCCGACCAGCGCCAGATGTCTTCTTTCATGGATTCGAGGGCGCCGGATGAAGGTGCCGATGGGGAGGGTTGCAGTTCAGACGCTCAGGTAGTGCTCGTAGACGGCGCGCTCGGCGCCGAAGGCCTGCCGGTGGATCTCGTGGACGATCGCCCCTTGCTCGAGGATGTAGTGGCGGTCCGCCAGGTCCATGCAGAAGCTCAGGTTCTGCTCGACGAGCAGGACCGGCACGCCCGCATCGCGGACCCTTCGCACCACCTGGCGCAACTCGTCGACGATGACCGGGGCGAGTCCCTCCGTCGGCTCGTCGAGCAGCAGGACCCGGGGGTTGTTCAGCAGCGCACGCGCAATCGCCAGCATCTGCTGCTCGCCCCCCGAGAGTTCGGCGCCTCCGTTGCGTTGCCGTTCGGACAGCCGGGGGAACATGCCGAAGATGTCGGCAAGATGCCACTTCGAGCCGGGACGCTCGGCGATCTGAAGGTTCTCCAGGACCGAGAGGGTCTTGAAGATGCCGCGATGCTCCGGCACCAGGCTGATGCCGCGTTGCGCGATCTGGTAGGCGGGAAGCTGCAGGATCGACTCGGTGCCCAGCACGATGCTTCCCTTCGAGCCGCGCATCAGGCCGGCGATGGACGCCAGCGTGGTGGTCTTGCCCGCGCCGTTTCGGCCCAGCAGTCCGACGATCTCGCCGTCGCCGACGTGCAGGTCGACGCCCTGGAGGATGTGGCTCTTGCCGTAGTACGCGTGAAGTTGACTGACTTTCAGCATGACGCTTGGCTCCCCAGGTACGCGCTCTTGACCTCCGGATGACCCGCGACGGCGTGTGGCTCGCCGGACACCAGGACCGAACCGCGGTGCAGCACCGTGACGTCGCGGCTGATCGACATGACGAGCTTGATGTTGTGCTCGATCAGGATGACCGTGCGCGTCTTGCCCAGGCGGGAAATCAGCGCGGTCATCTCCTGCAGGTCGTCCACGCCCATGCCGGAGGTCGGCTCGTCCAGCAGAAGCACACGCGGGTCCGCCGCGAGGGCCATCGCGATCTCCAGCCGGCGCTGCAATCCGTGCGGCAGATTGGCCGCGGCGCGGTCGGCATGCGGGTGGAGTCCCAGCTCCTCCAGCAAGACCATGGCCTCCTCGCCAAGCGCGGCCTGAATCCGGCGCGAGGGCAGGGGATTGAACGAGGACTTGCCCCGCATGGCCTGGATGCACAGCCGGACGTTCTCGACGACGGACAACTCGGGGAAGATGTTGGTCACCTGGAAGGACCGCGCCAGGCCCCGCCGCACCCGTCGCTGCGGACTCATGGCCACGATGTCCAGGCCGCCCAGCAGGATTTCGCCCTGGCTTGGCTTGCGAAGGCCCGTGATGCAGTTGAAGAGCGAAGTCTTGCCCGCGCCATTGGGACCGATGAAGGCATGCACGCCTCCAGGGGCGATGCTGAAGTTCACATCGGTCAGCGCCTGGAAGGCGCCGAAATTCAGGCTCAGGTTCTTGACTTCGAGCGTGGCCGCGTTCATTGGAAAGCCTTCTTGTCTTGGCCGCCGCGCACGCGCCGCGCCAGTGCTTCGAGCAATCCCCACAGGCCCGACTGCATCCACACGCCGATGAAGATGAGCGCCAGCCCGAGCAGCAGAAGCCATCGTTCCCAGAGACCGACAAGGAAGTGGCTCAGGAGTTCGTACGCGACGCCGCCGAGCACGCCGCCCATCAGGGAACCGGTGCCTCCGATCAACGTCACCAGGACCAGGTGATTGACCATGGCGAAGTCGATGTTGCTGAGCGGAACGAATCTCAGGAACATGGCGTACAACGCACCGGCGACGCCGGTGGCGGCCGCCGACATGACGATCGCGCCCACCTTGAACCAGTAGACGTTGTAGCCCGCGGCGATCGCGCGATCTTCGTTTTCCCGGATGGCTGCGAGCACGGAGCCGAAAGGAGAGCGACTGACGCCGTGCAAGGCGGCATAGGTCACCACCAGGCACGCGACACAGAAGCCGTAGAAGGCAGCCGGCGTTTCCAGCGGCGTCAGCTCGAAGCCGCCGATCATGAGCGCGCCGCGGGGCACCGAGGCCAGTCCGTTGTCGCCGCCGGTCAGGTCCGACCAGGCATAGGCGATGAAGAATGCCAACTGCCCCAGCGCGAGGGTCATCATGATGAAGTAGACGCCGCGTCGCCGCGTGGCGATGCAGCCGACCAGCAAGCCCGCGAAGGCTGCGACGGCCACGCCCGCCGCAAGCATGCCCAGCGCGCCCGCATGCAGGTGCAAGCCGGCCAGCCCGGCCGCATAGGAACCGGCGCCGAAGAACGCCGCCTGCGCGAACGAGAGCAGGCCCACCTTGCCAAGCAGGAAGGTGCCGCCGAGCGCGGCGACGGCCATGACCACGCATTGCGTCGCGGTCGCGAGGCTGGGCATCGCCACCGCCAGGCCGCCGGCCAGCGCCAGGATCGCGAGGAGGTGGAGGGGAAGCCGCTGGTCGCGCATCATGCCCGCCCCATCAGTCCGCGCGGCCGCAGAAGAATGATCAAGGCCATGAGGATGTAGCCGGACATGCTGGCGCCCTCCGACCAGAACGTGCTCACGAGGCTCTGCACCACGCCGACAAGCAGCGCTGCGAAGAACGCCCCGGTGAAGTTCCCGATGCCCCCGATCACGACGACCACGAAGGCGGTCGCGATCGCCTCGATCGACATGAAAGGCTCGATACCGCGAATCGGCGCAGCCAATGCACCCGCGACCGCGGCGAGTGCCGCGCCCAGCGCGAAGCTGTAGGCAAACACCTTCGCGATGTCGATGCCCAGCAGCGACACCATCTGTTCGGATTCGGTCCCGGCGCGCAGCACGGCACCGAACTTCGTGCGTTCAAGAAAGAACCACAAGCCCAGCGCCACCAGCGCGCCGACGCCCACCACGAAGAGCCGGTACTTCGGATAGAGCAGGTCGCCCATCGCCACGAAGCCTTCCAGCAGTTCCGGCACGGCCTGCGTCTTGCCGATGGTGTCCCACTGGATGATGACCAGTTCCTGGATGACCAGTCCCACGCCGATCGTCGTGAGGATCTGGTAGACGGTCGGCAACTGCTGGAGCGTGCGCACGCCGTCTTTCAGCGCATAGCCGCCGAGGCCCAGAACCAGAGGCGCGCCAGCCAGGCCGAGCCAGAAGGAACCGCTCCACTCGGCAATCGCCCAGGCCACGTAGGCCCCCAGCATGTAGAGCGCGCCGTGTGCCAGATTGAGGAAGTGCATGATCCCGAACACGATCGACAAGCCGACCGCGAACAGGAAATAGATCATGCCGGTGCCGATGCCGTTGAGCAGTTGCACGAGGACGATGTTGAGCATGGAGGCGTTCCTTCTTCCCCAGGCCTCAGGCCATCTTGCAAGTCGACGTCGCCATGTCCTCGAAGGACTTCCCGAAGCTGACGATGTCGGCGTAGTCCTGTTCGTACTTCTTCGCGGCCTTCGCCTTGCCCTTGAGGAGGTAGTAGTTCTTCAGCACCTGGTGATCGCTGGCCCGGACCGTCTCGACGCCCGTTGCGCCTTCGTAGCTGAGGCCCTCGAGGCCCTTGATGACCGCGGCCGGATCGGCGCTGCCGGCGGCCTTCACGCCGCGCAGCGCCAGCTCCGTCACCGAATAGAGGTTGATGGCGCCATAGCTCGGAAGCTTGTTCGCTTCCTTCTTGAAGAACTCGACCAGGCGCTTGTTGCCCGGCTCCTGGATGTCGTGGTAGTACTGGGCCCCCAGGTACACGCCATCGAGAAGGTCCGAACCCAGGCCCTGGAACTGGTCCAGCCCGCCCGACCACGGAACCACGATCTTCATCTTCGACTTGAGGCCGAACGAGGCGATCTGGCGCAGCAACGCGTCGGTCTGAGGCCCATAGTTGAGCAGCACCAGCACGTCCGGCTTCGCGGCGGCGATGCCGGGAATCAGCCCGGAGAACTCGCTGTCCGTCAGGCCGTGGTAGCTGTTGCCGACGTGTTCGATGCCCTTCTCCTTGAAGATGCGCTGCGCAGCGCTCAGCATGGCCTCGCCGAACACGTACTTGGCCGTCACCGTGTACCAGCGCTTGGCGCCGGGCGTCTCCGCAATCACGGGCCGCAGCGATTGCTCGACGGCGCCGTAGCTGGGCACCGGCCAGCGGAACGTGGACCTGTTGCAGGCCGAGCCGGTGATCTCGTCCGCGCCGACGGAACTGACGTAGACACCTTTCGCACGGTGCACTTCGGCGGCCATCACCAGGCCGACGGACGACAGCACCGCACCGGCGAACAACTTCGTTCCGTCGTTCTGGATCGCGTTGATCACCTTGGGCGCGGCGCGACCGGGATTGCCTTCGTCGTCGATCAGCTGCAGTTCGGCGGCGACGCCGAACGATTGCTGCGCCATCTTGACGGCGAGTTCGGCCGCATACGTCGTGGGCTTGACTTGGGCGCCGAGCGGCCCGGACAAGGTCGCGAAGAGGGCGATCCGCGTCTTGGACTGGCTGCGAGCCAGAAACGGCGCGCCGGTGATCATGCCGCCCGCCACGAGGGCGCGACCAAAGCTGCGACGGGAGGGATGCTGTACGGTCATGAAGGCTCCAGGTTTGAGAAGGAAAAGGCCATCCCTGGCGAGAGATTCGCCATGGATTCGAAAGACGGGATTCAGGGGTGGACTAGCGGCTTTTTGCCGGTCTGGATCGCACGCGGGCGTCCAGCGGGACGATGAACTTTTCAGCGTCCTCGATGTGTTCGAGCATCAGCTTGCGCACCCGCTTCGCGTTGCCGTCGCGCAGTGCCTGGAGGATCTCGGCGTGCTGCTTGCGGTTGTTGCAGGTGTACGCATGCTCATCGTGCGCATGTTCGGCCGAAGGAGAACTCGATTCCGCACCGCTTCGGATCACCGCGTTCACGAACTTCGCGATCATGCCCAGCAGCGGATTCGGACAGACTTCCGACAGGATTTCATGGAACTCGACTTCCGCCGAGCGGTGCCGCGCCCAGTGGTGCATGTCGTCACCCTCGAGGGCATCGATCGTGGCCTGCAGGCGATCGAAGTGTTCCGGCGTCAGCAGCCCGATGGCGCTGGCCGCGGCCTCGGGCTCCACCAGCTTTCGCACCGTGTAGATCTGGGCGCCGTCCAGCGGCCGGAAGTGGAAGAAGTTGCGCATGAACTCGAACACGCGCTGCTCCTCGACCTCGCGCACACGGGCGCCGCCGCCGGGTCCCGGCACCGTGTAGATCAAGCCCTGGACCTCCAAGGACTTCAGTGCTTCCCTGACGGAGCCGCGGCTGGCGCCGAACTGCTCGATCAGTTCCTTCTCGCCGGGCAGCTTGTCGTTGACGACCATGGCTTCGTTCACGATCTGCTCGCGCAACGAGTTGGCGATCATGTCCGGCACCTTCGATTGAAGGGCGCCTCTGTGTTTGGGTTTTCCAGTAATCATCAAATCATTATCATGAATAGGATGATTTTCATCGAACGCCCCCGGCGCCATATTGGGGTTTTTACTAGACTGAAATGTGGCGTTCACGAGGGAACGCGGGCCAAGCGGCCGCTCGCCTGGTGGTGTGCGTGGAAACGGGATGGCGACCTCGCGCGCCGCTGGCTGCGCCGGCGCGTTCGGGATGCGTGCACGGACTGCTACCCGCTCTCCACGTTGGCAGCCACCCAGTCCGCATAGGGCTGGTGCACGGCTGCCAGTGTCTGGGCGTGAATGTCCGGAACCTCGTAGGGATGGCACTGCGCGATGGCCGCCATCAGCGCCGCCTGCAGCCGCACCGTGGTCTTGAACAGCACGCGGACTTCGGGCTCGCGGTGCAGTTCACCCTGCCAGGAATAGACGCTCTCGATCGGCGTGAGCTGCGCGCAGGCGGCGAGGCGGCGTTCGATCAGGGTGGTGGCGAGCGCGTTCGCCTGCTCGGCCGTTGCGACAGTGGTGGTGACGGCCGCGATCACGTGGCATCCCGACGAATGGCGCGCTCAGATCCGACGGCCTGCGCGTTGGATCAGCCTGGCCAGCGTTGCCGCCGCGCTGCGGGGCCTCAGGCTGAGCTTGTCGCGCACGGCGCGAACACCGCTGACGCTGCGCACCGTGTCTTCGGCGATCGAGCGTTGGAAATCCCATTCGACTTCGCCGCGCAGCGTCACGAGGCCTTCCTGGACTTCGAGCAGCAGGTTCTCCGCGGGCACGACGCCGTTCCACCTCAGACGATGGACGGCGGCCAGTGCAATCTGACGATCTGAATGCTGATGCGCCGGATCGGCCCGAACGTCCAGCACGAGCACCAGCGCACGCACACCTCTGACCGCATGGGCGGCGCGCTCGACCGCCAGTCTCTCGGCCCAGCTTTCCACGCGGCCGGTGAGCGTCGCTACGCCATCGGACACGTCGACCTCGAGATCGACGTCGCGCGTGCTGCCGTCGCGCTTGAGCGCGGCGAGGATTTGCCGGCGCAGCGCCGGGTCGGGGAGGGTGATCTTCGCTTTCATGCCAGTGTCGATCCCGATCATGGCGATGCCTCCGGGCTTCTTGCCATCTGCTTCAGCGCGTCGTAGCCGCGTGCGGTGATCTGCATGACGCTGGCGGGATCCTGCCGCGCGCGGCGATCGGTGTCGAGATGAATCCGCGGAATAAAGCCTGCGATGTAGCTCGCGGCATCGAGCCTTCGCACCTTGTCGATCTGTTCCGGCTCGACGATCGTGAGGGGGAGTCGGGCATTCGCGAGCCTCTGCAGCAATTCCATGCACATTTCAGCGCTCCTTGTCATGCGGCGAGGCGCTGAACAGCGCCAGGGAAGAAAGGCTACGTCAAGCGCGGCGCGCGCGTATTGATCTGAGGCAATCTTTGCGGCGCGGCGCGGCGCGGCGGATCCGGTCGATCCGAAGGGCGCGCTGCTCGGCGCCGCCCGCGAATTCGGATGCCTCCTTCAGCCGGCCGACTTGTCGGCCGCCTTCGGTGGTGCGAATGCGGGCATCCTTCGTCGGTCGGCGACCGCCGCCAGGTGGCGGCCGATGATGAAGATGGCGCTCAGGATCGACACGATCGCCATCGCCAGCAGGACGCCTGCGGCGATGTCCAGCGGAAAATGGATGCCCACGTAGATGCGGGCCCAGCTTGTGGCGCATGCCGCAGCGGTCGCCAGCAGTCCGATGCGCCGGAGACCGGGACGCACGAGCAGCGCCAGCGCCAGCGTGAACATCACCGAAGCGTGCGCGCTCGGCAGCGAACCTCGCGCTCCGTGCGGAACATAGGGCGGGCTGAGGCCGGTCATGAACGGCCTCGGAAAACCGAGTGCGGACGCGATCCAATGCGCCAGCAGCGCGGCCACCGCCAGCGCGCACAAGGTGGCCACCAGGTAGCCGCGTTGAGCGGGCTGGCGCGCAAAGGCCCAGGCCACGAGCACTGCGCCGATCCACGGGCCCCAGACCGCGATCAGGGCGGCGACCGACAGGATCCACGCGTTGGGCTCATGGCCCGCGGCCATCCAGGCGAAGAGGGTGAGATCGAGCTGCTTCATCGAAGCCCCCGGGCATCCACGCGGCCCTGGACGGAGTCGGCGCAGAGGAAGGGCTGCAGGACGACCAGTGCAACGCCGGCCGCGCACCACCACAGGCACTGTCTTGCAATGAGTTGACACAGCCGATCGAACATGGCCGTCAACTCTAGGCTGCGGTTCTGAAGGCAAGCTGAACCGCATCGCTGACTCGGCGGTTCAGGGGCGTTTCACTGGGGGTGCCTACCCTCGCGCGACGCATCCCGAGCGCGCACGAGAAGGGCTGTCCCCGCGTCATCGCCAGACGAATCGGGTGCCGGCCTGCACGGTCCAGGCCTGGTACGACTGACTGCCCGTTTGCCAGCCCACATTGCCCCAGGCCATCCATCCCCCCTGGAATCTGGCGTCGACGCCGGCCTTGAATTCGAATCGATTGGAGGGGTAGAGGTAGCGCGTCGACACGTTGTCGACCACCACCTCGTCGCCCAGCGCGTCATGCCACCAGTTCAAGGTCACGGACGGCCGAACGACGGCACCTGCCCAGCCGAAGGCCTCGTGTTCCGCGCGGACGCCCAGCCTGGACAGCCAGCCGCCACGATGGGCGCCGTCGACCTGCAGTCCATCCACCTGCGTCACGTTGTAGGTGTGGTTGTGAACATAGACGAACTGGCCCTGCGGCACGAGCGACCAGCTGCTGTCTTGCAGGCGGACGACGTAGCCGCCTTCGGCCGACAGGATTCCGGCGTGGGAGTTGTAGTCGACCTGTTCCCGGAACACGGTCTGGACGCGGTCGGAAAACACGGCGTACTGGCCCCAGAGGTCGCTGTACCAACCGGTGCGGGTGAGGTCATCCTGATACCAGGTGCCGAAGGCGCCGACACTGTAGCCGCTGGTGTTTCCCTCCGACTGGAAGTAGGCCGGGACGCCCTGTGCGTCGCTTCGCGTGCCCCCGTAGCCGAACATGGCGCCGAAGTGCATCCGGTCGGAGCGTCCGAACGGCGACCACTGGCCAAGGGTCGCCGTGCCCTGCACCCATGCCGTCCTGCTGTCGATGTCGAACCCGCCGGTGTCGCCGCGAATTCGATCCCCGGTGCCACCCGCTCGCAGGTCGAAGACCCCGCGCTGTGGCTCCGCCGTGTCCGTCCGGGGCTGCCAGCCCCAGCCGCCTTGGCGGTCCTCCAGGCTGTGCACGAACAGAACGCCCGACTGGTGCTGGTTGCCGTAGTAGGCGCCGGTTTCGGGCCGCGCACCCAGGGGGATGGGCGGGACGGATGCGCAGGCTGGCGAGATCGACGGCAGGCACTGCGCCCAGCCGTGGCAACCCGTTGCGAGGACGGCGGCTGCCACGACCCAGTGGCCCGCGTGAGGTCGAGTTACAGAAGACAGACGCATTCGTCGTACTCCTTGGCTCCGGGTGAATCCCGCTCGTCGAAGATCGGCAAGGTCGCAACCCGTCGCCTTCAACTGGCCGCTGGGTGATCGGCCCAACTGTAACTCCAGATTGCAATCATGAATGCAATCTGAATGTGCCCGAGGAGGAATGGCGGTGTCCCGGAGGCGAAGCCGGCCCGCCTCAGCGCGAGAGTCCCGCGGGCCGAGGGGCTCCCCGCGCGGGGCCTAGGCGGTCGAGGCGCAGCCGCTGGCGCTCGTCGGTGATGGCGCGCGCCGCGAGGTACACCGCCCCGGCGGCCGCCAGGCCGCCCGCCCCGGTGAGGAGAAAAAGCAGCAGGATCTGGTACTTGACCGCTTCGACGGGATCCATGCCGGCCAGCAACTGACCCGTCATGATGCCCGGCAAGGTGATGATGCCGGCCGCGGACATCTGGTTGATGATCGGAATCATGCCGCGCCGGATCGATGACCGCGTCAACTCGGCCAGCGCGCTGCGGATTGGCGTGTCCAGGGCCAGCTGGGCCTCGATGGCCTGTCGGCGCAGGGTCACGCCTTCGACGAAGCTGTCCAGCCCGAGGCTCGCCGAATTCAGCACGCTGCCCAGCACCATGCCCATCAGCGGGATGGCGTAGCGCGGGTCATACCAGGGCTCCGGGCGGATGGCGGTCATCAATGCCAGGACGACCGTCGCCAGGCTCGAGACCCCGACCACCGCGATGCCGATGCGGTAGTTGCGCCACCCCTGAAAGCGCCGCTCCGGACGCACCGCGACTTCGCGCGCGGCGGCGCAGATCATCAGCAGCACGACGAGCAGGGTCAGCGCCGGCGACCCCAGCCTGAAGACGACCTTCAGCAGCAGACCCACCAGGAGCAACTGCACCACCATGCGCGTGGCTGCCCAGAGGACCTGCCGGTGCAGGTGCAGCCGCAGCACGATCGAGGCACAGGCATTGGCGAGCACCAGCAAGGCCGCCAGCGCGACATCGGTCGCCTGGAGGTGGACGGTGACGGTGTTCATGAGAGCCGAGCCTGCCCGTCGTGCATTTCGTAGTGGCGTGTGCCCATGCGCACGGCCTGCTCGCGTGAATGCGTCACCCAGAGTATCGACAGGCCGTCCTGCAGTCGACGGCGCAGCAGGTTTTCCACCGCCGTCGTCGAGGCGGCGTCCAGGGCGGCGGTGGGCTCGTCCAGCAACAGCACCGCGGGCTGGAGCGAAAGCGAACGCAGCAGCGCCAGCCTTTGACGCTCGCCGGTCGACAAGCGAGCGACCTCGGCATCGAGGATGGCCTCCGGCAGGCCGAGTTCGCCCAGCATGGCACGGGCGGCGTCGACCTTGTCCGAGGCGAAATGCGCGGCCACCGTGGGCGCCCACCAGGCCGGCTCCGCGGCCTGGTACACCACCTGCCGCCGCCATTCGGGCGCGCTCCAGGCGTTTCGCTGGCGGCCATGCAGGCAGACCGTTCCGGTGCCGGGGTCGAGGTCGGCGATCAGCCGCATGAGGAGGCTCTTGCCCGAGCCCGAAGGTCCCATGAGCGACACGCATTCGCCGCGTCCGATGTCGAGATCGAAGGGCCCGCCGTGCACGGAGCGCAGGCCGCGCAGGCCCAGCAGCACGACGGCGGTGGCGCTGGTCATGCGGGTGCTTGCGCGAGGCTGGCCTATTTCGGGCATGCAGCGATCATCGGCCATTTCCGTCGGGGCCAATATGGCGCACATGGCGCCCCGCCGCTACGCCGCGGGCTCGACCATTTCCGACGAAATGCGGACCGGCCTTGAACTGCGACTGCGAAGACGATGCGCGCCTGCTGACGATCTTCTCGCCCCATGCAGAGGGCGTGCCCCAGATGCCCCCCCGGTGCCGTGTGCGGTTGCAGGGCCCGGTCGCCGTGATCCCCTCATAGGCACTGCATGAGCGAGCGCCCCGACCTCGATGAGTCGGCGTGCTGGATGCATTGCAGGACCACTACGTGGTGCTGTGCCTGCCCAATGGATTGCCCAATCCCGATCGCGGGATGTCGATAGGGCTCGTTCGAAGAGTGCTAAAACCCTCGGCGGTAAGGTCATCAGGACGGACGGGTGGCGCAGCAGCTCAGCCAGGCCCAGGCGTGGGTCGATATCCGCGCGCCGGGGTCGCTACATCCGTAATTTGGACAACCCCACGAACGCAGACACAATCGCGCGTCCGAACTCGGACGCATCAATGAAAACAACAAACTCGATGTCTGCAAGAAGTCCCATGCGCAGGGGTGCGCAGGCGGTGGTTCTGGGCGCCAGCTTCGCCCTGGCCGCTTGCGCCGGCGCCGGCGGCGGCGACGGCGGGGTGGTGTTCGTGCCCGCACCGGCGAATGCCGGCCCGGCCGGGGGTGGGTCGCAGTCGCCTTCGGAGACCTACGCGACCCCCATTCCGGCAGGGCAGATCGATGCCGCCGTGGCCAAGCTGGACGAACTGGCGGCCGACATCATGCGCCGATCGAACATTCCGGGCATGGCGGTGGCCGTGGTGAAGGACGGCAGGACGGTCTATGCCAAGGGCTTCGGAGTGCGCCGGATCGGCTCGCCCGAACGGGTCGATGCGGACACCGTGTTCCAACTCGCATCGATGTCGAAGCCGATCGGCGCGACCGTGGTGGCCGGGCTCGTGGGCAAGGAGACGGTGTCCTGGGACACGCCCGTCGCGACCCAGCTGCCCGGGTTCGCGCTGTCGGACGACTGGACCACGCAGCACGTGACGATCGGCGACTTCTACGCCCATCGCTCCGGCCTTGGGCCGCACGTCGGCGATCACCTCGAGGACCTCGGCTACGACCGCCAGCAGGTGCTGCAGCGCCTGCGCTATGTGTCGCTGCAGCCCTTTCGGACCACGTACACCTATACGAATTTCGGCCTGACGGCCGGGGCCGAGGCCGCGGCTACGGCGGCCGGGCTCGATTGGGCGACGCTGTCCGAGCGCACGCTCTACCAGCCGCTCGGCATGACGTCCACGAGTTCCCGCTTCGCCGATTTCATGCAGCGCGGCAACCGGGCCTCGGGCCATGTGAAGCGCGATGGAAGCTACCAGGCGCTGTACCAGCGCCGGCCCGATGCGCAGTCGCCGGCGGGCGGTGTCAGCTCCAGCGTCAACGATGTCGCGCACTGGATGTCGCTGGTCCTGCAGAACGGGTCGTACGAGGGACGCCCGGTGGTCAAGGCAGAGGCCCTGCTGCCCGCGATCAGCGCGCAGATCGTGTCCTCGCCGTCCACCAGTGCGTCGGCGCGCGCGGGCTTCTATGGCTACGGCTTCAATGTCGGCACCTCGCCCTCCGGGCGCGTCAAGCTTGGCCATTCGGGCGCCTTCCTGCTCGGCGCGGGCACGGCCTTCTCGATGATCCCGTCGGCGGGGGTCGCGATCGTCACGCTCACCAACGCGGCGCCCGTGGGGGCCGCCGAGGCCTTGAACGCCGCCTTCGACGACCTGGTCGAGTTCGGCCAGGTCTCGCGCGACTGGTACGTCGCCTACGGGGCCAGGATGGCGGAACTGTATGCCCTCGACGGCTCGCTGGTCGGCCAGCAGCCGGCGGCCCAGCCCGTGGCCCCCCTGGGCAGCAACGCCTACACCGGCACCTATGCCAACAACTACTACGGCCGCGCGGTGGTGGAAGCCAACGGCGGCGGCCTGGTCCTGAAGATGGGGCCGGCGGGCGCCAGGACCTTCACGCTGCGGCACTGGAACGGCAACACCTTCGTCTTCGATCTGTTCGGAGAGAACGCCGAGCCAGGATCGCTCTCCAGAATCGATTTCAGGCCCGGCGTCTCGGGGCTGTCGGAGAGCCTGCAGATCGAGTACTACGCCCAGGACATCGCGCGCGGGGTGTTCACGAAAACGCCCTAGCCCGTTCCATCCGGTCCGGTGGACTCTCGAAGATTTTTGGAGGAATGAAGATGCTCAGTTTTGCAGTTCGCAGCAGCTTGCTGCTGGCCTTGACGGTCCTGGCCGGTTGCGGTGGATCCAACGGAGGCTATCCGTTGCTCGCCACCGTGCCCCAAGGGGTCGCGGCGCCTTGCGCCACGGCCTTCGACGGCGTGAGCGGCGGCAGCGCGAAGAGCCTTCTTCTTTCCAAGGATGAAGGCGATACGGTCCCGCTCTCGTCCTGCACGTTCGACGCGAAGCGCAACGTGACCATCGGCGGCGACGGCGGCTGCGGGCCGCGCGTGGTCATCGACCAGTCGTTCACCGACAAGGACAAGAACGCGCTCGGCAAGATCACGATCGCGGCCAACGGCAAGCTCGCGGTGCCGCACATCATTCCCGGCGGCACGCTCGAGGTCGAGACCGCCGGCATCCTCGTGGCGGGCACGTTGTCGATCGGCACCGAGAGCTGCCCGGTGGGCAACGACGGCGATCCCCAAGGCCGCGTGAAAGTCACCTTCACGGGCTCCCAGATCCCCTCGGACCCGGCGATCGACAGCGGCTCCGACAAGGGCATCGAAGTGCGAATGGGCGGCATCCTGCGCCTGTACGGCGCCAAGGGCGCGGCGCCCAAGGGTGTCAGCTGGACGCATCTGAGCCGTCCCGCCGGCCCCATCCGCTACCAGGCGGCCGACAAGGGCATCGGCGCGCCCGTGGCCGCGAGCGGCGAACGCCGGCTGTACCTGGCGGCCGACGTGCGCAAGGGCGACGGCGGCGGATGGCAGGCGGGCGACTGGATCGTGGTCGCGACCTCGAGCTTCAGCCCCTTCGAGTCGGAGTTCGTGCAGATCGCATCGGTCGAGGCCGCGGGCAGCGGCAGCCTGCTGACGCTGGCGCAGCCGCTGCGCCACTACCACTTCGGCGGTGCCGATCCGGGCCTGCCCTCCGAGGCCAACTACGGCGCCGACGCCAGCACCAACTATGGCGTCGACGAGCGCAGCGAGGTGGGGCTGATCAGCCGCAGCATCAGCTTCAGCGCGCGCACGCCGGCCACCGCGAGCGCGGATGCCAAGGACCAGAACGCCCATTGGGGCGGGGAGATCCGCATCCTGGCCGGCTTCGCCGAGGCCAAGATCCAGGGCGTGGAACTCGAGAAGTTCGGTAAGGCACGCCTGGGCAGCTATCCGATCCACTTCCACATGACCGGCCAGGCCGGGCCCCACCTGGTCGACAGCAACAGCATCCACCACAGCTACAACAAGTGCGTGACGGTGCACATGAGCCAGGGCGTGGCGATCACCAACAACGTCTGCGCGCGCGCCGTCGGCCACCTCTTCTACCAGGAGCTGGCCCAGGAGCAGGGCGGCAGCTTCATCGGCAACCTGGGCATCGGCGCGATGAGCCATCACTTCGGCATCGACGAAGCGAAGGTGCCGAGGACCGACGACGAGGAAAAACTCGTGAAGAACTGGTGGGAAGGCGACAACCTGGTCAAGGTCGCGGGCCACGAGTACGACAGCCTCAACGTGCCGAACACGGACAGTCAGGCCAACCCCATGCACGGCAGCTGCTACAAGGCGGACCCCGGAGTGCCGGGCGCGCTGGTGTTCGCGCAGGAAGCCCCTTGCGCGCCCGACTCGAAGTTGATGTACGTCGAGCAGTCGAGCGGCTTCTGGATCGGCAACCCCGGCACCCGGATCGAGGGCAATTCGATCGCCGGCTGCCAGGGCACCGGCAAGGCCTACTGGTACGTGCCGCCCGCGACGGGCAAGCAGCGCTTCGAGCGCCTGGGCTCCTTCCTGAACAACCGGGCGCATGGCTGCTTCGACGGCCTGTTCGGCGAGGAGGAATTGCCGGTGAAGTCAGGCCAGATGTTCCCCACCGCCGACGGCACGGACTCGGGGCAGAACGTGATCTCGCACTTCAAGGGCTTCACGGCCACGCGCATCCGCAACCGGGGCGTCTGGGTGCGGCCGATGTGGAACGCGGTCGAGACCGGGCGCTTCGCGACCAACCGGGAATCGGTGACGCTGGTGAGCTCGGGCGGCCCCGACGGCAACGGGCCCGGCGTGTGGTCGCTGCTGAAGGACTCGGTGATGGTGGGCATGAGCACCAACAACGTCGACCGCTGGGGACCCTGCCCGCCGACCAGCGGGGACGGCTACGGCTGCGTCGACCGCAACCCGCGGGCCAACGAGATCATGGACAAGGGCTACCCGTCGCCGCGCTGGAATTCGGCCGGCTACATGATCTACGACGGACCGGTGCGGGTGATCCGCAACCACTTCGTGAACTTCCGCAAGGACATCACGGATTCCCTTACGGTGGAGGATCGCACGGCGCTGAAGCAATTCGTGTGGAGCAAGCAGCCGAACTTCCCGGACCTCGATGCCTACACGAGCTACGAAGGCGATGCCGCGCTGGGCTGGTTCCAGTCCAACCAGAGCGCCTATCCCACGGCCACGGTCGTGAAGGCGCTGAGCTTCGACAACGTCGACCTGCGCCACCAGATCTACACCGAGCGGGTCAACGTGAACACCTTCAAGGACGGCGACAAGAACACCGCCGTGATCGACCTCGACGGCTCCCTCACGGGCTTGCAGGTGGTCGATGCGAACGGGGTGCGGGTGCCCGACGAGTATCCGATCTCGCTCAACAACCTGCCCTTCAACCGCACCGGCAACGCGGTCGACGAATGCCTGGCCACGGGCTCGCAGGACGAGCAGTACGAAGGCCGCGCCACCTCGATGATCTCGCCGGGCAACATGGCCTCGCTCGAATTCGAGGCCATGTACCCGACGCCGGAGTCCTGGCAGGACATGGTCTTCGTCAAGGACTCCACCGACGCGGGCGAGCATCAGCGCATGGTGCTGCAAAGCCGCAACGGGCTGGACATCTGGGAGCCCAAGGTCGCGAGCGGCACCGGTTACACGGTGCGCACCGCGCCCAGCAGCGACGCCGGCCACAAGGCCAGCGCGCCCTCGACCGGCATGCCGGGCATGGTGCGCGTCGGCCTCACCGACGCGGTGAAGTCGGACATGGGCAACAAGCCCTTCCACGTGCGGGTGGGCATCTGCTACTCGAATGCCCAGGGCACTTCGCCCAGCGTTCCGCCCACCGGCGCCTTCACGATCACGCGCGGCTACAAGTCCTGGGGCGGCAACGGCGTGAACTTCAACGACCTGGCGGTGCGGCGCAGCTTCAATCGCCTGTCGGGCCTGTACGACGGCCAGAACTGCTTCAACCTCGACCAGCAGAACCCGGGCACCAACATGGCCGGGGGCGGCAAGGGCTGCCCGGCCGAGGGCGTGATGCTGCGGCCCGAGACCGGCTGCGGCGGCCTGCAGGAGGCCAGGGACCAGGCGGGCCAGGCCGTGTGTGTCTTCCCCAGAAAGACCCTGAGCCCGGCCTCGAGCATCGCCGACATCACGAATGCAGACGGCACGCCGGCCTCCTTCGACAAGTACTACTTCGACAGCGCCACCGGCATGCTGTTCTTCTACGTGGTGCAGGACAGCCCCAACGCCAAGGGGGCGGCGCCCGTGGGCAGTTGCAGCGGCAAGCCGGGCGATGACCCGGCCTGCCCGGGAGCGGACGAGCTCGAGACCTACTTCCCCTGCCCGACGCAGGGCTGCACCAACTACTCGGTGGTGGTGAACGACGCCAGCTACTCGCCCGGCCCGTCGACCTGCGACGCGCGCGCCGGCGGCTCGCTCTACGGCGCGGGCGGCTATGCCATGCCCGAGCCGGTGATCACCAACCGCCTCGGCCACGTGGGCCAGAGCGGTCCGTCGGCGGTGGTCAATGCGGTCCCGGCATCGGGCGTCAAGTACAAGGAGACCTTCAAGCGCTGGGACGCGGTGCCCGCCGCCTCGTGCCCGATCAGCACGCCGCCGGCGCGCCCGGTCCCGGTCGCCGATGCGGGTGCGAAGCGCGACAAGTCGTCCATCCAGGTGGCCGGGTGGCTGCGTGACGGCCTCGAGCTCGGCAGTGCGTCGGCTTCGCGCTGGTCGAAGGAGTGGTTCTCCGCCAAGCGCTCGCCGATCCCGGACATCAGCGCAATGACGCAGATCTGCAGCGCGTCGCCGACGTGAAGCCCGGGGGTTTCATGCGCAACATGGCCCGGCGTCGTGCATGCCCATCCCTGCCGCAGAATCGAACATCGACCAGAGCCACCGGCCGTCCGTGGCTCTCTGGTCTTCGAGGAAGACCCGATGGGACAGCTATTCAATGACACGCTGCATGAACGCCTGGGCACCTGGCCGCTGGGATACATCCCCTATGGCGGCCCGGACTACGGCGAGATCGAGGCCGTGGCGCGCGTCGTCGGCGAAGGCGACGACGATGCATTCCACCGGGCCTGGACCGCAGCCGGCGGCCGCCTGGCGGCCGAGGGCGACGCGGCCTTGGCCAAGGGGCACCGTGCGAGAGCGCACGAGTTGCTGCTCCGCGCCTCGTGCTGCCACGGAAAGTCCTACCACCCGTTGTATGGACGGCCGGTCGACCCGCGCCTGGTCACGTTGTACCGCAAGCAGATCGAGCTTTTCGATCGAGCCTTGGCGTTACGCGACGAACCCGTCCTGCCCATTCGGCCATTGCGAAATGTTCAGTCGTTCGCTGGTCGACAGGCGGTCGCTGGACTGGCTCGATGGGCGCTGAGGCATTGAAGCTGGCGAGGCTTCGCCCCGCCCCGGGGACGGGGAAGAAAAAGCCCTCCTGAGTGTGTGCAGGGCCGCGGCCCGACCTCGGCTACGATCGGCACGCCTTGATACGGAAGAGCGTCGCGCGCACTGCGAGGCCTCCGAAAGGAAGTGAAACATCATGATCGACACTCGCTCCGACCTCGCCAAGATCACCTTCGGCGTGCTGACCATCGTCCTGCTCATCGGGTCCTCGTTGTGGATCCTTCGCCCCTTCCTCGGCGCCACGATCTGGGCCGTCATGGTCGTGGTCGCCACCTGGCCGGCGCTGCTGTGGTTCGAGGCCCGGTTGTGGAATCGTCGCAGCCTGGCGGTGCTGGTGATGCTGCTGATCCTGCTGCTGCTGTTCGTGCTGCCGCTGACCATGGCGATCTCGACGATCGCGGCCAATGCCGACGAAGTCGTCGCCTGGTTCAAGTCGCAGATCAGCAAGGGGCCGCCACAGCTTCCCGACTGGTTAGGCCGCGTGCCTTTCGTCGGGCCGAAGCTGGTGCTGGCCTGGGACGAACTCGTGGCCTCGGGCGTTTCCGGCCTGGAGGCGAAGGTCACCCCCTATGCCTCGCGCGTCACGGGCTGGCTGTTCTCGCAGGCCGGCGTCGTGGGTGCGTTGACGCTGCAGTTCCTGCTGACCGTGGTCATTGCGGGCGTGATGTACGCCCAGGGCGAATCGGCGGCCGCCGAAGTTCGGCGCTTCGGCCGCAGGCTTGGCGGTCCGCGCGGGGAAGACGCTGTCGTGCTGGCAGGCAAGGCGATCCGGGGCGTGGCGCTGGGCGTGGGGGTGACGGCCATCGTCCAGGCCGTGACGGGCGGCATCGGCCTGGCCATTGCCGGCGTGCCCTTTGCCGCCTTGCTCACCGCGGTGATGTTCATGCTGTGCATCGTCCAACTCGGACCGACGCTGGTGCTGGCCCCGGCCACGATCTGGATCTTCTGGAACGGCTCGACCGGCTGGGGCATCTTCCTGCTGGTGTGGACGCTGATCGTCGGCACCATGGACAACTTCCTGCGTCCCATGCTCATCAAGCGCGGCGCCGACCTGCCGCTGCTGCTGATCTTCGCCGGCGTCATCGGCGGGCTGCTCGGCTTCGGACTGGTCGGGATCTTCGTCGGCCCGGTCCTGCTGGCGGTGTCCTATACGTTGGTCAACGCGTGGCTCGACAGCGCCGACCCGCCGGCCGTCGAACCGCGCTGAGCGGGGCCCTGCAGACAAGGCCGAAGTCGCCGGCCTGTCGCGCTAGGGTCGCGCCTTGGGGGACCTGCTGGCGAGCACCAACGCAATGCCGCCGAGGATCGCCCCGGAGGCGACGGCCAGGCGCGGCGTGATCGCCTCCGACAGGAACAGCACGCCACCGAATGCGGCGATGGGCGGTACCGACAACTGCACGGTGGCGGCGCGCATGGCGGACAGCGCGGGCAGGGCGGCATACCAGATGACATAGCCGATGCCGGAGGTGAGTGCGCCCGAGGCGATCGCCAGGGCGACCCCGCCGGCATCCGCCTGCGCCCTGGCGGCGAACAGCAGGCTCAGCAGCAGCGCAAGCGGCGCCGCCCGCGCGAAGTTGGACGCCGTCGCGGCCAGCGGGTCCGCGGTTCCGCGGCCGCGCAGCGAGTACACGCCCCAGGCCACGCCGGCGATCGCCATCAAGGCGGCACCCAGCGGCGGCGGCGCGGCGACACCCGGCGACACCAGGTAGAAGAGCCCTGCGACGGCCAGGAGCAGACCGATGCACGCGATCGGTCCGAAGCGCTCGCCGGCGCGCAGTCCCACGCCGAACATCGTCAGTTGAACCGCGCCGAACAGAATCAACGCACCGGTGCCGGCGGACAGGCTGAGATAGGCAAAGGAGAAGAACGCGACATAGGCGAACAGCATCGCAGCGGCGAGCCAGTCGACCCGGCCCTGCGATGCCCGCTCCGGCCTGAGCCGCACGATGACGGCGAGCGTCAGCGCTCCGGCAACCAGCCGGATGCTGGAAAAGCTGGCCGGATCGATGCTGGCTTGCTGCAACGCGAGCCGGCACAGCAACGAGTTGGCGGCGAAGGCGAGCATGGCCGCCGCGGTCAGGAGGATCGTCCGCAGCGCGGGCAGGCCGCCGCGCGCCTCAGGCATGGGTGGCCACCAGGACGATGGCCCAGGCCAGCAGCGCGAATCCGAGTGGCGCACTGAGACGCCGGCCCCAGCGAAGGTTCTTCTCGATCGCCATCACGGCGGCGAGCAGCAGCATCCAGCCGAGGCTGCCGGTGCCGAGCGCGAACATCAACAACATCAGCGCCCAGCAGCAGCCCACACAGAACAGGCCGTGGTGCACGCCGAGGGCGAAGGCCTGACGCGCCTGGGCTTGACCGCGCCAATGCTCGATGACGAAGCTCAAGGGCGTTCGGCACTTGTCCAGGCAGCGGTGCTTGAGCTTGCTGAACTGGAAGGCGCCGGCCAAGCCGATCGTCGCGGCGCCGATCAGCCAGCCATGCCCGGCGAGCGTGGGCGCCGCCGCGAGCACCGACAGCACGCCGGCGTGAAGCAAATGCGCCAGCAGCCCGAAGGCGCCCCACACCGCCATGTAGCCGAGGCCGAGCAGCATCAGCAGGCGCCCATGGTCCGGGCGCTGGGCCGTCAACCGGTCGAAGGCGTTGAACAAGGGCAGGGTCGTCGGCAGCATCATGGCGGCCGTCATCAAGATCCAGGCGGCGGCGTAGAGCACCAGGGGTACCACCACACCGCCGGCCGGAACGGCACGGCACAGAAACGCCGCCGGTCCCGAAGACGTCCAGTCGTCGTGCTCGAGATAGCGTCCGTACGGGCTGCGCGTCCAGGCCCACAACACCAGCCATGCGAACGCGATCAGCGCGGCCAGGACCGCCAGGAACACGCGACGGTGACGGGAGGCACCGCTCGGCGCTGGGCGCGCCGACCTGGCACCCGCGGTGGCACTCATCGAGGCACCGCTCACGCGTCGAAGACGAAGGTGCTCTGCAGGGCGTTGTGGTTCTTGATGTCGACGTCGATGCCGAGGGCGGGGTTCTTGGAACGATAGGTCGGGGCCTTGCCGACGAATACCGGCGCGCCCGGCACGGTCGAGAACACGGTGTCGGAGAGAGTGGTCTGACCGCCGGTCGCGCCGCGATAGGGCTCGAGTTCGGCGTAGTAGTTCTTGCCGATCTCCAATTCGCCCTTGCCTTCGTTCACCGTGAAGCGGATCGGCGCCCGCTCGACCGACACCACCTGGCCGATGAGCTTGGCGAGGTCGGCGATCGGCCCGCCAGCCTGGCCGGTGTAGACCTTGAGCAGCGCCTCCTCCTGTGCCTTCGACGACTGGTCGTCGACGAAGATCGCCGCGGTCCAGTTGCCTTGCAGGATGTTGCCCGGCACATGCGCCACGGCCGCGATGGTGTTGCCGCCCACGTCGACGCCGTCGATCGTTCCCTTGTCGATGCGCCACGCGATGATGGTGTCGCAGGTGCCGTTGTCAGGGTCCTCGCCGATCCAGCAGGGGCACAGCACATTGCAGTTGCACACCTCCAGGAGACGTCCTTCCAGGTGATAGCTCATACGAACCTCCATGGGAGCCGCACGAAGATCGCCTTGTCGCCGCGGCTCGGGCGGCAAGGGAAAAACGATGCTACGCCGCGTGGGGATCCAAGTCCAGTTCCGTGACGGCTTAGCGGTCCGCCCGTCCGGGGTCGTCGCATTCACCGGCTCTGGTCGATCACAGCGTCATCACTTGCTCATCGCGGCCAGCACAGCCGTTGTCATCGCCTGCACCCCCATCTTGATGGAAGGTTCCGGAACCGGAGCGAAGAAAGGCGAGTGATTGAACGGCAATGGCTTGCCGCCAGGCTTCAACGATTCGGCGACTTGCTGAGGGTCGCTCACGCCGACGAAGAAGAACATCGACGGCACACCTGCATTCACATACTCCGAAAAGTCCTCGCTTGCCGTGATTGGAGGAACTTGCACCACTTTTGCAGCGCCCAGCTGCAACTTGAGTGCAGCGACAGTACGTTGAACAACTGCCTCGTCGTTGATGACTGCCGCTCCACCGTCTGCGAGATCGATCGCGGGGTCAGGCGCGCCGGCCATTGCTGCCGCAGCCTTTGCGGTGCGTCGAACGCCATCCAGCATCTTCTCGCGCACCTCGGGCTTGTAGCTGCGGATCGTGCCGCGGAGAACGACTGAATCAGGAATGATGTTGCCTGCGGTTCCCCCCTGGATCGATCCGATGGTCACTACACCAAACTCGGCCGGGTCCTTCTCGCGGCTGACCACGGTCTGCACGTCGGTGATGAAGTGTGCAGCGATCGCGACAGGGTCGATGGTCTTGTCCGGCGCCGACCCATGTCCACCACGTCCCTTGAACGTGATTTCGAGACCATCGGCAGCAGAGGTAATGGCACCGACGCGGTATCCCACGAAACCGTAGGGCGACGGGTTCGTGTGCAAAGCGAAAGCGAAGTCGGGCCTGGGGAAGCGCTTGAACAGGCCGTCGGCCAGCATGGCCTTGGCGCCGCCACCCGCTTCCTCGGCCGGCTGGCCGATGAACATCAACGTGCCCTTCCACTGGTCCTTGAGCGCAACGAGTGTTCGTGCGGTCCCGATCCAACTTGCCATGTGGATGTCATGCCCGCAACTGTGCGCGACAAAGGTCTCGCGGCCATTCCAATCGGCCTTGACTTTGCTGGCGTAGGGGAGACCGGTCTTTTCCTCCATGGGCAGTGCGTCGAGCTCCGTACGCACGAGTACCGTGGGTCCCGGGCCGTTCTTGTAGATCGCGACGATGCCGGTGCGGCCAACCTTCTCGGTCACTTCGAAGCCGATGTCGCGCATTTCTGCTGCGAGCTTGGCGGCCGTGCGAGTCTCCTTGAAGCTCAACTCGGGATTGGCGTGGATGTCCTTGTAGATCGCATCGAGTTGCGGGTACATGCCGTCGACGAGCGCGGCGATGCGCGGCGTGGGCGTCTGCGCGAAGGCGGCCGGCGCAACGGCGCTCGCGACAAGGATGGAAAGGGAAAGCTGGCGAAAGGATGGCAGGGGCATCGGACGTCTCGGTGATCGTGATTGTTGGGCGCCGTGCGGGTTCGAGCGCCCGAATGCGGCCTCGAAGTACGGCACCCGCAATCTAGGGGGTTGCCGATCCAAAGTCCAATGCATTGTTTTTCGCTTTGCCATAATTTGATCTCATGGCAACCCAACGGCTTCGGCGATGACACTGGTCCAACTGCGGCACCTGATCTCGCTGGCCGAGACCGCCTCCTTCACGCGCTCGGCCGAGGCACTCTTCCTCACGCAGCCGGCGCTGAGCCGCAGCATCCAGGCACTCGAGGAGGAACTGGGCCGGAGGCTGTTCGAACGCGTGGGGCGGCGCAGCGAGCTCACTCATTTCGGGCGCGAGGTGCTGCAGCGGGCCCGTCAGCTCGTGTTCGACGCCGACGAACTCGCGGCGTCCGGCGGACGCAAGCTCGGCGGCCGCACCGGCACGCTGCGCGTCGGCCTCGGCGCGGGGCCGGGAGCACTGCTGACCAAGCGGCTGATGACGGACATGGCGCAGCGCGGCGCGTCGATCCGCGTCGACATCCTTCGCGGCGACGGAGACCGGCTCGTGCAGGCGCTTCGCAACCGGCAACTCGATGCCGTGGTGCACGAGATGCGCGCGTTCCGGCCGGCGACGGACCTGCGTGTCGAGGCAGTGGCCGAGATGCGAGGAGCCTTCATGTGCCGGCGTGGCCACCCGCTCGCGCGCAAGCGCGGCGCGATCGGCTTCGATGCCGTGCGCGAGTACCCGATCGCCTCGACTCCGCTGGGCGACGAAGTGGTGCGCGAGATGGTCGTCGCCTACGGTCCGCAGGGGCATCCCGACGAGTGCGTGAGCTTGCGCTGCAACGAACTGTCGAGTCTGGTCGAGGTGGTGCGCGATAGCGACGCGGTTCTGTTCGCGATCCGCGCGGCCGCGCCGGACCTGGTGGAACTGCCTGTGAGGCCCGCGATAGCGACCCGCGCGCATTTCGGGCTGATCACACTCGCGGGGCGTACGGACGCGCCCGCGCTGTCGATGCTGCGAGAGCTGATCGCGAAGAGCCTGCACGACTGACCGCAGACGCTGGTCTGGCGCCCCAGATCGTGGCGCTCCAGCTGGGCTTCTTCTTCCACGCCGACGCAGTGACGGTGTCGCCGAAGGGGTGCGATTGTGCTGGCTCCGGCGGGACATCGATGTCATGGAGGCGCAACAGCTGGTTCGACGCGGATGTTCGCTGAACACTGGCCAGCCAGCGCATCGCTCGCCGTCCGGCCGCCGCTCAATCCACCTTCGCCCCCGACACCTGCACCAGCTTCTGGATCACCGGCCCGTGGCCTCGAAGTTGCGCCCGATGGCCAGGCGTGGTCATCCCATCAGTGTCGGATTCCGGCGCGACTCATCGATTCGTCGCTGCCTCAATGCCTCCTTGCACTGCGGCAGCTGTCCCATCCCGGGCTCTGCACACTGGGTGTTGACGCAGACGGCACGCGCGATGAAGTGCCGCCCGCTGCAGGCCGCCAGGGAATCGCGCTCGCCGCGACTGCTGGAGGTCGAGGAGATCGGCTTCGGACGGCTCGATGGTGATTTCGATGTCGTCGGGAGCGCGGCCCCGGCTTTTGATTCGCTGGATTCATGGGCGATCGGCTGGAGCCGCGAAGGGCTCGACGCCGCGCGCCCCATCGTGTGGCGGTCGCGCGCGGCGAGACCGTTGGCTGGCTGAGACCACGCGTTCGGCGATCCTTGCAGGGTGACGGTGGCGCTCGTCTGCGGCGGCTTGGCCGCGGTGCGGATCTGATGCCATGAGGCGAAGGCCGTGAACAGCAGCAGCGAGGGCACCAACACCAGCCGGAGTGCGCTGCACAGCGCACGTGCATCGGACAACTCGCGGCGTTCGCGAGGGGTGGCCTGTTCAGGCCGGTCGACCGGGGCGGCGGCGTCTTCTTCCTCGTGACTCGATGTCAGGGTGCCGCCGCAGGTGCGACAACGCAAGGCCCCGCCATGGTTCACGGTCTGGCAGAACTCGCAGGTGCCGAACGCCACACCCTTGCGATTCAGCATCAGGCTGACGACGTCCCCCACCTGCACATAAGCGTCAGCCTGCGAAGCGCTCTCGGGCCAGACGGCAATCGCATTGTCGGTAGACATGTTGACCTCCTTCGGGCATGTTGACGCGCGGCTGTGATCATCGGCCTGAACCGCCGCCGGCACCACTGCCGCCGCCCGAGCCACCACCGCCGCCGCCCGAGCCACCACTGCCGCCGCCCGAGCCACCGCCGGAGCCGCCGCCACCACCGGGGCCGCCACCACCGCCGGGACCGCCGCCGCCGCCGGAGCCGCCACCACCGCCGGGACCGCCGCCAGCGCCCGAGCCACCGCCAGCACCGGCGCCGCCACCGGCACCAGCCCCAGCTCCAGCTCCAGCTCCAGCTCCAGCGCCAGCTCCAGCGCCAGCTCCACCACCGGCGCCAGCTCCACCACCAGCGCCAGCTCCACCACCGGCGCCAGCGCCACCACCGGCGCCAGCTCCACCGCCAGCGCCAGCGCCAGCGCCACCACCGCCAGCGCCACCACCACCAGCGCCGCCACCACCAGCGCCGCCGCCAGCGCCAGCGCCGCCGCCGCCCCCACCAGCGCCTCCGCCACCACCCCCACCAGCGCCTCCGCCACCACCCCCACCAGCGCCGCTTCCGCCTGCATCAACAGCCACAGCGAACGTGGTCGTGGCCGGCGACGTTTTCGAAAGGGCCGCAACGCCTGGCCCCGACGATGAGCCGGCCGCCGGGCCCTGGGCCGACTGTGTTCCCTGGCTCGCCGGCGTGTTCAGGCAAAGGGCTTCGCCATAGGGGTTGTAGCGGTCGCAGCCCCGCGGGCCGTTCGACGCAGGCGCCTTGTCGGTCTGGACTGGCACGCTGGGCTTGGGCACAGGCCTGGTGGCGTCGACATTGGCCATGCGCATGCTCGGATCCGGTGCCGATACGCGCACCGCAAGCGAGGGGGGCGGTACAGCGATGGGTCGCACCGGCGCGCGTGGGCGCGCCTTGGCCAGGTCCACGTCCCTGGTGCCCTCGAGTGCCTTGCCCTTGGCGGGGGCGGGGTCGGGAGTCGCCAAGGGGCGAGTTGCCGCCGGTGCGCGCTCGGACGGGCTTGCCACCAGGCTGGACGGAGGAGGCGGCGCCGGTTCATTTGGCGGCGTCTGCGGCGCGGCTTCGTTCTGTGGCGACGCCGGCATCGGCTCCGGGGTCGTCGCCGGCGTGACCGGTTCCGCCGTCGAAGCCGGAACGACAGGCTCCGGAGCGATCGCGAGCTGAAGTGACGGGGCAGGCGCCTCCATCTGCTGCGAAGTGGGTGGCAGAGATGGCGGCGGGCTGTGACTCGCGAGGCGGCTCGAGTGCCAGAGTACGAAGATGCCGCCCATCGCCAGCAGCACGGCCAGCAGCAGAAAGACGGAGACGTCGAGGCGCGGGGGTGCGCCGATCGAGCCGGTGCGCGCAGGGAGGCGGGCCTTTGGCGGCGGTCGCTCGGCAGCTCTTGCGAACGCTGCCCGGACGGGCGCTGCCTTCGGCTGCGCAACGGGATCGCGCAGCGTGCTGTCGAAAGACACTTCAGGCGAATCGTGGCCCGAGAACCTGCCACTGCAACCCCGGCAGTATTTGGCCGCATCCCGGTTGGGCGTGTGGCAGGAACTGCAGAACTTCGTCATGCCGTCCTTCGCCTTTCGCGTGGTAGTGCATGCTAGCTCATCGAGGCCAGCGCTGTCACGGCGGCCGGCGTGCTGATCCCATCGGCCAAACGGCCAGGGTCCGCCGGATATCGGGCACCGTCAATGATGCAGGCTTGGATCCTGCAGGGCCCTTCGGTGCCCACGAGGCGGCCGTTTGTCCTGCAGCAAGCCAAACAGGTTCTTCGGATCGGTGGCCTGCGGAACCAGCTCGATGATCTCGCCGAGACCCAGCTCGGCCGCGGTCTCGGCCATGAACGAGAGTGCGGCGAAATCCTCGAGCGCGAAGCCCACCGAGTCGAACACGGTGACCTGAGAGGCATCGACGCGACCCGGCCGGTGGCCCGCGAGCACCTGCCAGAACTCGGTGACCGGAAAGTCCGCGGGCATCTGCTGGATCTCGCCCTCGATACGCGACTGCGGTTCGAACTCGACGAATACCGACGCTGCCTCGAGCACGCCCCGGTGCAGCTCGGTCTTGCCCGGGCAATCGCCGCCGATGGCATTGATGTGCATGCCGGGCTCGATCATCGGGGGCGTGAGGATGGTGGCGCGGGTCTTGTCGGCCGTCGCAGTCGTGACGATGTCGGCGCCGCGCACCGCTTCGGCGCTGCTGCCGCAGAGGCGGACCGCCAGACCCTGGCCGCGCAGGTTCGCGGCCAGCTTGGCGGTGGCAGCGGCATCGGTGTCGAAGAGCTGCACTTCGCGGATGTCCACAAGATCGCGGAACGCCAGCGCCTGGAATTCGCTCTGCGCGCCGTTGCCGATCAAGGCCATGCGCAGGCTGCCCGGGCGTGCCAGGCGGCGCGCGGCCAGCGCCGACATGGCGGCCGTGCGAATGGCCGTCGTCAGCGTCAGTTCGGACAGCAGGCGGGGGGCCCCTGTGTCCACGTCGGCCAGAACGCCGAAGGCCATCACCGTGGGCAGGCCATGGCGATGATTGCCCGGATGGCCGTTGACGTACTTGAAGGCGAAGCGGGCGGCATCGGCGATCGGCATCAGCTCGATCACGCCGAGGTCGGAATGGCAGGCGACGCGGGCGACCTTGTCGAACGCGTTCCAGCGCAGGAACTCGCGCTCGATGCGCTCGGCCACGCCGGCAATGCAGGCGCACAGCCCCTTGCGCTGCACCAGCCGGATCATCTCCGGAGCGCTCAGGTACACGGTGGTCGGGTGGGTTTGCATGGCAGGCCTCCGGTCTCGATGCGGACCAGTGTCCCGGCGATGCCCGTCAGACGGAAGTGCCAAGGATGTCGCGTTTCGGCGGGTTCCCTGGCGATCCGGCAGACGCCGCTGGCGCTTCGGCAGATCGGCCACTTTCCTGCAGCCAGCGGCTCACAATGAGACTTCCTTGCCGCCAAAAGGAGCCAAGCCCATGACGACCCCCAAAGTCCCTTCCGAGGACGATCCCGCGCAACTTCCGGTCGAGCCGGAATTTCCTACCGACACCGATCCGACCAACCCCCATTCGGACGAGGGCAAGCCCGGCGCGGACGAGAACGCGGCGGGATTCGTGAAGGAAAAGCTCTGAGAGCCTGTCCCCTCGCCAAGGCATGGCCCTCGGTCAGCGCGGAAATGCCGATCCTGAACACAATGGCGGGCTGATTTCGCCGCCGCGCCGGCAGCGTTGCAAGGAGTGATGGTGACCTGGTCCAGCTGGTTCGTCTTTTGCGGGGTTTCGCTTTTCATGGCCTTCACGCCGGGCCCGGCCGTGCTGCTGGCGGTGTCCAATTCAGTGTCGGTGGGGCCGCGTCGGGCCATGTGGGGTTCGCTCGGCAATGCAGCGGGCGTGTTCCTGGTGTCGGCCATCGCGATGGCCGGCCTCGGCGTGCTGCTGAGCAGTTCGGCCACGGCCTTCATGGCCCTCAAGCTGGCCGGGGCCGCCTACCTCGTCTATCTCGGTGTCAGGCAGTGGCGCAGCGGCGCCAATGCCTTCGCCGACACGCGTCGATCCGCGGGGGACTCCGGAGCGCATGCGCCGCTCAGGCTGTTCGGCCATGGCCTGACGGTGGCCTTGACCAACCCGAAGAGCATCCTCTTCTTCTCGGCGCTCTTCCCGCAGTTCCTGGCCCCAGGCGCGCCGGTGCTCGAGCAGTTCTTCGTCCTGACGGCCACTTTCGCGGCCTTCACCGTGCTGTCGCACGCGTTCTACGTGCTGGTGGCGCGGACCATGAAGCACAGCTTCTGCGACGTCCGCCGCGTGCGGCTGTTCCAGCGCATCTCGGGCACTGCCTTCGTGCTGCTCGGGCTCGGCATGCTGCGCTTGCGCAACAGGCTGGCCTGAGGTCTCGCGGTTCCCCGGTGCCTCACGCCATGGCGGGGCGGATCGCGGCGTCGTGCTCAGCGGGTGGTCGACAGCACCGTGGCGCGGCACCTCGGCTGCTCGCGCGGCGCCAGCAGGGCGCAGTTGTCCAGCGCGCGTTGCTGCATGTCGCTCAGCTTTGGCCGCGGGGGTGGGCCTTGCCGGTAACCCGGTCCGTAGGCAGGGCCGTCGTAGTAGGACGGTGCCGGACGGTAATAGGCGGGCGGCTGCGGCTGGTAGTACACCGGAGGCGCAGGCTGGTAGTACACCGGCGGCGCCGGCTGATAGTAGACCGGCGGCGGGGGCGCGTAGACCGGAGCCGGCTCGTAGTAGACCGGGCCGCCGACGCCGACGGACACATTGACCTCGGCATGCGCCGCAGCGGCGGTGGAAAGGGCAGCGGCAGCCAGGGCCGCTGAAAACGCCCATTTGACAAATGCAGGGCCAGTGAAGCTCACGGAACTCTCCGAAGGATGGGCGAAAGGGCCTTAGTGTGCCCGAACGCCCCACCCCCAGGTTTGGTGGACACGAATCACATTCTGTGACATCGGCGGGCGATGCTTCAGCTTGTCGGCCTCGACCGATCCGCCTCGGTGACGGCGTAGACCTCGACCGCGGTCGCCTTGCCCCGCATCGACGCCGCGCCGAGGGACTCGACCGGAATGCGTCCACCGAGCGCCATGCAGGTCGCCGGATCGAGCAGGATCGTCCGCTTGGCGAGCTTGGTGTGTTCCTCCAGGCGCGCGGCAAGATTCACGGTATCGCCGATGCAGGTGTAGGTCGCGCGCTGCTGCGTGCCGGTGTAGCCGGCCACCATGTCGCCGGTGGCGATGCCCACGCCGATGCGGATCGCGGGCTTGCCCGCCGCGGTGCGCTCGACGTTCAGCAGGTCGATCATCTCGACCATGTCGAGTGCCGCGCGCACCGCGGCCGCGCCATGGTCGGGCAGCGGCAGCGGGGCGCCGAAGATGGCCATCAGGCCGTCGCCGACCATCTGGTTCACCACGCCGCCGTGGCCGTTGATGGCGTCGAACATCAGCGTGTAGTAGGTGTTGAGCAGTTCGATCGTCTCTTCGGGCGGCTGCGATTCGACCAGCGCGGTGAAGCCCCGGATGTCGGAGAACATCACGGTGCCATGCACATGCCGCCCACCGAGCGCGAAGCCGGATTGCTCCAGGTCCTGCACGACCTCGGAGGTGGCGAAGCGGCGCACCAGCTCCTTTTGCTGGTCGCGCAGGCGCTTCTTCTCGAGGCTGGCGCCGATACGGGCCTTCAGCAGCACCGCATTGACCGGCTTGTGCAGATAGTCCTCGGCGCCGAGCTCGATGCAGCGCACGATGTCGGCCACGCCCTCGAGCGACGAGGTGACGATCACGGGCAGGTCGCGCAGTTGCGGATCGCCGATCAGCTGCTCCAGCACCTGGAAGCCGTCCATCTCGGGCATTTCCATGTCGAGCAGCAGCAGGTCGTAGGCTTCGCGCCGCAGCAGTTCGAGGGCGACGCGTCCGTTCTCGGCGCAGTGGACGCTGTGGCCCTGCAGTTCGAGACTGCGGGCCATGAGCAGGCGGTTGACCTTGTTGTCGTCCGCCACCAGCAGCCGGGCCGGTGCATGGCGAAAGTCAGTCATGGCTCAGTTCCTCCAGGGCCGCAGCCACTCGCGCGTACTCCGCCGCCAGCGCGTCGAGTGCATCCGATCGCCGCGCCGCCTCGAGGCCCCCAAGCTCCTGCTCGCGCGCCATGGCGCCCAGCGCGAGCGCGCCGAAGGTGAGGCTGTTCGATTTGAGCGAATGCGCCGCGCGGCGAAAGGCGTCGGTGTTGCCGGTGGCGAAGGCGTCGCGCAGTTCCTTCAGCATCGCCGGCGCTTCTTCGAGGAAGGTCTGTACCAGCTCCTTCACGAAATCGGCTCCCGCGGTGTCCTGCAGTTCGGCGAAGGTCGCGCGGTCGATGGAGGCATCGCTCATGGGCCCCCCGCGCTGGTCGGTGGTGTTCATGTCGTTCGGTCCTTTCGTGCCGGCACGCTGGTCAGCGCTTCGACCAGCCGGTCGATGCGAATCGGTTTGGTCAGGTAGTCGTCCATGCCCGCGGCCATGCACATTTCGCGGTCGCCCTGCATGGCATTGGCCGTCATCGCCACGATGCGCGGACGCTGCGCCGCCTGCAGCAGCGTGCAGATCTGCCGCGTCGCGTCCAGTCCGTCGAGTTCGGGCATCTGCACATCCATCAGCACCACATCGTAGGCCTGGCGCTGCACCGATTCCACCGCCTCGATGCCGTTGGCGGCGAGGTCGGCCCGGTAGCCCATCTGCTGCAGCAGGCGCATCGCGAGCTTCTGGTTCACCGCGTTGTCTTCGGCCAGCAGGATGCGCAGCGGATGGCGTGCGGCCATCGACGGGTCGATCTGCGGCTTGCCCGGGCCGCCGGCCGCGGGCTTGGCGGCCGCGTCGGGCGCCAGCAGGCTCACCAGCGTGTCGAACAGGTGCGACTGGCGGATCGGCTTGGCCAGGTAGGCGTCGAGCAGCGATTCGGCGTCGCCCGCCTCGCGCCGGCCCACCGAGCTGAACAACACCAGCGGCAGGCCCGCGTGCTTCGCGCGGATGCGGCGCGCCAGGTCGATGCCGTCCATCTCGGGCATGTGCATGTCGAGGATCGCGAGATCGAAGCGCTCGCCTTCTCCGAGCCAGCGCAAGGCCTCGGCCGGCGATTCGGTGGCGCGCGGGTCCATGCCCCACCGGCCGGTCTGCAGCGAGAGCAAGCGCCGGTTCGTGGCGTTGTCGTCGACGATCAGCAGGCGCTTTCCTCGCAGTTCGGCCTGCACGCCGATGAAGTCGCGACGCCGGCTCGGCGGCAGTTGCGCGGTCGGCACCTCGATGGTGAAGAAGAAGGTCGAGCCGCTGCCCACGCCGTTGCTCTCGGCCCACATCGTTCCGCCCATCAGCTCGGCCAGCCGCTTGCTGATCGCCAGGCCCAGGCCGGTGCCGCCGTACTTGCGGGTGGTGCTGGAGTCGGCCTGCGAAAACGACTGGAACAGCCGGCCCATGCCCTCCGGCGACAGGCCAAGGCCGGTGTCGCGCACGGCGAAGGTCAGCGTCACCTTGCCGGCGGACGCGGCCTCGGCGCTGACGGTCAGCACCACCTCGCCGGTCTCGGTGAACTTCACCGCGTTGCTCAGCAGGTTCAGCAGCACCTGCCGCAGCCGCGTGAGGTCGCCGCTCACGGCGGCCGGCACGTCGCCCTCGAACACGTAGGCCGTGTCGAGGTCTTTCTCGGTCGCGCGGGTGCTGACGAGGTCGAGCGCCGTCTCCACGCAGTCGCGCAGGTCGAACGGATGCGACTCGATGTCCATGCGCCCGGCCTCGATCTTCGAGTAGTCGAGGATGTCGTTGATGATGGTCAGCAGCGCATCGCCCGAATCGCGGATGGTCGCGACGTAGTCCTGCTGCTCGGCGTCGAGCGTGGTGTCGAGCAGCAGGCCGCTCATGCCGATCACCGCGTTCATCGGTGTGCGGATCTCGTGGCTCATCGTCGCCAGGAACGCGCTCTTGGCGGCGTTGGCGGCCTCGGCCGCGGCGCGCGCCTCCTGCGCCTGCTTGAACAGCGCGGCGTTCTGGATGGCGACCACGGCCTGGTCGGCGAAGGTCTTCAGCAGCTTGATTTCCTTCTCGGCGAACGGCCCCGGCGGCTGGCGGGTCACGTGGATCGAGCCGATGTTGCGGCCCTCCCACATCAGCGGGGCGATCATGATCGCGTAGGTACCGACCTTCTCCGCCACCTGGCGCATGAACTGGGGCAGCTGCGGTTCGGCCAGCGCATCCGGAATGTGGACGATGTCGGGGCCCCCCATGGCCTGCCCGATCGGCGTGTGGTCGATGGGCCGCGGATAGTACTTCTCGAGTGCCTCGCGGGCCGAGCCGCGGTGCGCGCCCAGGTGCACCTGCCCGTCGTACCCGATCAGCGAGATGCCCATCTGGGAACCGGAGAACAGGCGTTGGCAGCTCTCCAGGATCTTGTCGAACACGGGCTGCGCGTTCTCCATGGAGCCGCTGATGACCTGGAGCACTTCGGCGGTCGCGGTCTGGCGTTCCAGCGCCTCCTGGGTCTCGTTGAACAGCCGGACGTTCTCGATGGCGATCACCGCCTGGTCGGCGAAGGTCTGGACGAGCCCGATCTCGGCCGGCGCGAAAGGCCGCACCTGGTTGCGCAGCAGGGAGATCACGCCCACCGACCGGCCGTCGTGCAGCATCGGCACGGCCAGCACCGTGCGGAAGCCGTTGCGCGCCTGCAGCTCGCGCACGTCCGGATACTCGGTGGCGAGCAGCGGCACGACGTCTTCGACATGCACGCAACGGCGCTCCAGGAATGCGCGCCCGGCGATCGAGCTGGCGCGCAGCGGCAGCTCCAGGCCCGCCGAGTCGCCTCCGTACGCCGGCCCATAGCTCGTCATCGCGCGCAGCCGGTCGCCGACCGCCAGCCAGACCCGGCTGCCTTCGGCCCGGCACAACTGGCCGGCGCGCTCGGCCACCGTGTCCAGCACCGGCTGCACGTCGGTCGGCGAGCCGCTGATGACCTTCAGCACCTCGGCCGCCGCGGTCTGGTGCGCCAGGGCCTCCTGGGTCTCGTCGAACAGGCGCGCGTTCTCGAGCGCGACGCCCATGCTCGCGGCCACCGTTTCGAGGAGCTGGATCTCGCTGCTGCCGAAGGCGTATTCGCGCTCGTGGTTCTGCAGCCCGATGATCCCCAGGGCGCGGTCGCTGCCGACGATCGGGACGGCGACCATCGACAGCGCCCAATCGGTGCCCGGGGCCGGCTTGAGGCCGGCCCGGGTCTGCTCCTCGCGCGTGTTCGCCACGCCGACCTGGCGCGTGTGGAGCAGCCGTTGCGCCGGTTCGTCCGGCTGCAAGGGCCGCGCCGGCGGCAGCGGCAGCGGCAGGTTGTGTTCGTAGCGGTACAGCGCCTGGATGAGGTTGGTCTTGTCGTCCCACCACAGGATGCTGACGTCGCCGCTATCGAACACTTCGCGCAGCTTGTCGCCGACCATGGTGATGATGGCCTGGAATTCCAGCCCGGCCGCCATGCCTTGCTGGATGCTGTTGATGAAGCTGAGCTCGCCGGCGCGTTGCGCGAGCTGGGCCGTGCGCTCGGCCACCTGGCGTTCCAGGCGCTCGCGGGAGCGGATGTGGGCCAGGGCCGCGGCGGCCTGGCTCGCCAGCCGGCTCAGCAACTCGCGGTCCGACCCATGGAAGCGACCGGCCGGGCCTTCGATGTCCGCGTAGAGGTGGCCGAGCAGCTCGCGCTGCGCGACCAGCGGGGCGATCAGGCACGAGCGCTGGAGCAGGGGGGCGGCGCCTTCGGGCCCATGACGCAGGCTCGCGGCGTGCGTGCGGCGGGTTTCGCCGAGCCAGGGTTCGATCGCGGCCAGCACAGTGGCGGCATCTTCACTTGGCGGCAGCATCGACGCGGCGATGCGCGGGCCGCCATCGGCCTCGAGCACCAGCAGCACCCGCTGCGCACCGCTCAGTTCCGCCGCCTCGTCGACCAGGACGCGGTGCAGCTCGCTCTCGCTGCACGACGCATTCAGGCGCAGCCCGCTGTCGATCACGCGCTCGAAGGGTTCGCGCAGGTCGGTGCCGGCGCGCAGCGCCTGCATCGACAGTGGCCGGGACCGGGACTCCGCCATGGGGCAAGTGCCTCCTGCGATCAGGGGTGGATGCGCGAGTCGCGCACACTGCGTGGAGTCTAGCGGCGAAGCGGCTGGTGGTCGCGGGGGCCGAGCCGCTCCCACAGGAATCGGTAGGCCAGGGCCTGCATCGTGGCGGCCTGTTCGTTGTTCGCGGCGCCGCCGTGGCCGCCCTCGATGTTCTCGTAGTAGGTCACGTCCTTGCCCGCCTCGATCATCGCCGCCGCCATCTTCCGGGCATGCGCCGGGTGCACCCGGTCGTCCCGGGTCGAGGTGGTGAACAGCACGGGCGGGCAGGCGCGGTGCGCATCGAACAGGTGATAGGGGGAAAACGTCCGGATGAAGGCCCACTGCGCGGGGTCGTCGGGATCGCCGTACTCGGCCATCCAGGAGGCGCCGGCCAGCAGGCGGGCGTAGCGCCGCATGTCCAGCAGCGGCACCTCGATGACCACCGCGCCGAAGCGCTCCGGGTAGCGGGTCAGCATCATGCCGGCGAGCAGCCCGCCGTTGGAGCCGCCCTGCGCTCCGAGGTGGGCTGGCGAGGTGATCCGGCGGGCCACCAGGTCGTCCGCCACCGCGGCGAAATCCTCGTAGGCGCGGTGGCGGTTCTCGCGCAGCGCTGCCTGGTGCCAGCGCGGCCCGTATTCGCCGCCGCCGCGGATGTTCGCCACCACGTACACGCCGCCCTGCGCAAGCCAGGCCCGACCGAGCGCACCGGAGTAGCCCGGGGTCAGGGAGATCTCGAAGCCGCCGTAGCCGTACAGCAGCGTCGGCGCCGTGCCGTCGCGCACCAGGTCCGCCGGGCCCACCAGGAAATACGGGACGCGGGTGCCGTCGTCCGAGGCGGCGAAGTGCTGCTCGACCGCCAGCCCACTGGCATCGAAGAAGGCCGGCATGGACTTGAGCAGCTCGGGCGCCTGGCCCACGGTCGCCAGCGACAGGGTCGAGGGGGTGAGGTAGTCGGTGGCAGTGAGCCAGACGTCGTCGGATTCGTCCGCTTCGACCGCTCGCGCGTGCACGCTGCCGATGGCCGGGGCGCCGACGAATTCGCTGCGCTCCCAGGGCCCGGTGCCGGCGGCCGGCGGCGTCAGGACGTGCAGGCGGCTTTTCACGTGGTCGAGCACGTTGACGACCAGCTGGCTGCGGGTCCAGGTCGTTGCCGCCAGCGAGCGCGTCGGGCCCGGTTCGAACAGGACGGCGAAGTCGCGCTCGCCCTGCATGAAACGATCGAATTGCGTCGCCAGCAGGAATCCGGCGGCGTAGCTGCGGCCATCCACGGTCCACGGTTCACGCAGTTCGATCAGCAGCCACTCCCGTCTGACGCTGAGTTCGGCCGACAAGGGGGCATCGACCTTCTGCAACTGGCCGCCCTTCGTCACCAGCAGGAGCTCCGAACTGTAGAACGCGAGCGACCGGGACACGAAGTCCCGCTCGAAACCCGGGGTGTGCATCCGGAAGGCCGAGATGTACATGTCGTCGGCCAGGCCCTCGTACACCGTGCGGGCGGATTCCAGGGGCGTGCCCCGGGTCCAGCGCCGGGCGACCCGCGGATAGCCCGACGTGGTGGAGGCGCCGTCCCCGAGGGTGGCGAACGCATACACGGTGTCGTCGTCGATCCACCCCAGGCCGCCCTTGGACTCCGGGCGGAAGAAGCCGCCGTGTTCGGGCGCCACGAAGGCCTTGGCCACCAGGTCGAACTCCCGCGTCACGTCGGCATCGGATCCGCCGCGCGAGAGGCTCACGAGCGCCTTGCGGAAGGCCGGCCGCAGCACCGTCGCTCCGTGCCAGACCCAGTGGACGTCCTCCGCCGCGGCGAGGGCGTCGAGGTCGAGCACCGTCTCCCAGGCCGGATTCGCGCTCCGGTACTCGGCCAGCGTGGTGCGCCGCCACAGGCCCAGCGGGTGGGCGGCGTCCTTCCAGAAGTTGTAATAGAGGTCGCCCAGCCTGGAGACCTCGGCAATCTTCGCCTCGGAGTCGAGCACCGCCCGCACCGCGGCCCGCGTGCTGGCGAATTCGTCGCTGGCCGCCAGGGTGCGCAGGGTCCGGGCATTGCGCTGGCGGACCCAGGCCAGGGCGTCGGCACCTTCGACCTCCTCGAGCCACAGACGAGGATCTGCGGGCTCCGTGGGCGCGGGCTCGGGTTCGGTTCCGGAAGGGAGAGGGGAGGTCATGAGGTCGATTGGATCCGAACTTCGCGAAACGTGGCGCGCCGCACCGACCCCGGCGAGACGCCGGTGAAGCGCTTGAAGGCGCGACTGAACGCGGCCTCGGACTCGTAGCCGACGCGGCTTGCGAGCTCGGCCAGCGGCGTCTCTTCATCCTTGAGCCAGGCTTCGGCCGCATGCATCTTCCAGCGCGCCACGTACTGCATGGCGGGCTCGCCGACCCGGTGCGTGAAGCGCGCCGCAAAGGCCGAGCGCGACATGCCGACCTGGCGTGCCAGCGATTCGACGGTCCAGTGGCGCGCCGGGTCGCGATGGATGAGCGCGATGGCGCGACCGATCTGCCGGTCGCGCAGCGCGCCGAGCCAGCCGGTCTGCGCGGCGGGGTCGCTCGCCAGCCAGGCGCGGATCGCCTGGATCACGAGGATGTCGGCCAGCCGCGTGATGATCGTCTCGCCACCGGCGCGCAGTTCCTGGGCCTCGGCCACGATCAGGCGCAGCGTGCTCTGCAGCCAGTCCTTCTCGGGGGAATCCCAGGCATCGACGCGGATCACGCGCGGCAGGGCCTCCAGCAGCCGATGCGCGGCGGCGTGGTCGAAGCGCACCGCGGCGCAGATCATCGAGGTGGCCGCGCCGCCGCCGCCATGCCGCAGGACTTCATAGCGGTCCTTGACGAGTTCGCGCGGCAGATCGAACAGCTGGCTGGGCAGGGCGCCCGCGCCGCAGCTCAGCTTGTGGCCTTCGCCGTGCGGCACCAGCGCGAGATCGCCGGTCCGGAGAGCACAGGGTTCGGCGCCGTCGATCTCCAGCCGGCACTCGCCCGAGGTCACGACATGGAGCATCAGGCAGCTGTCCATCGCCGGCAGCCCGAGCGTCCACGGCGCCGTGAATTCCGAGCGGCAATAGAAGGTGCCGCTCATGCGCAGGAAGTGCAGCGCTTCGCCCAGCGGATCGGCGGGTGTTGTCATGGCGTCGAGCATGGCCGCAGTATCCGCGCGCCAGCGGCGGCGCGTCCATCGTTTTGGACGATCGGGCATGAACGAGCGACGGCCTGCAACCGCCGGGTCCGCATCCCCGGCCAACATCGGAGCTTCTTCCACCCACCCTCAGGAGACGATCATGAAAGAAGTCTTGAAACTGGTCCTCGGCGGCACGGGCAAGACGGGCCGCCGCGTGGCGCAAGGGCTGCAGGCCCGGGGCCTCGGCGTGCGCATCGGTTCGCGCGCCGCCGTGCCCGGCTTCGACTGGGACGACGCCCGGACCTGGCCCGCGGCACTGGAAGGCGTGGATGCGGCCTACATCGCGTACCACCCCGACCTTGCGGCGCCGGGCGCGCCGGCCGCGATCCAGGCTTTCACGGACCTGGCGGTGCGAAGCGGCGTGACGCGGCTCGTCCTGCTGTCCGGCAGGGGCGAGCCCGAAGCCCAGCGCTGCGAAGACATCGTGCGCCGTTCGGGCGTCGACTGGACCTTGATCCGGGCCAGCTGGTTCTGCCAGAACTTCAGCGAAGGCTATCTGCTCGACCCGATCCTCTCGGGCGTCGTCGCGCTGCCTGTGGGTGCGGTCGGCGAGCCCTTCGTGGACGCCGCCGACATCGCCGAGATCGCGGTCGCGGCGCTGGCCGAAGACGGCCATGCGGGCCAGCTCTATGAAGTGACGGGTCCCCGGCTGTGGACCTTCGCCGACGCCATCGCCGAGATCGGCCGCGCCACCGGGCGCCGGATCGACTTCGTCGAAGTGCCGATGGAAGACTACATTGCCGCGCTGCAGCAGGCGCCATTGCCGCCAGGCTTCGCCGATCTCATCCGCTATCTCTTCACCGAGGTGCTGGATGGGCGCAATGCGTCGGTCGCCGACGGCGTGCAGCGCGCGTTGAGGCGGCCGGCGAGGGGTTTTTCGGACTATGTGCGCGAGACGGCGGCCCGCGGGATCTGGTCGGATTCCGGATCCGGCCTACCAACGCCAGCGTTCGCGCTCCAGATCGTCGCCGACGCTGTAGTGGTCGACCCGTCCGGTGGGGTCGACGTAGATGTAGAGCAGCCGCCGGTTGTTGATGTGAAGGTAGCGCCAGGACCACACGGTGCCGTCGAAAGAGGTCACGCGCGTGCGTTCGAACGGTGACCCGTAGGTGAAGAGGACGTCCTCCACGCGCCACTCGCCGGGCCGGATCGTGCTGCCGAACAGGCCTTCGTCGAGCTCCTGCCTGACCGATCGCACGCGACCCGAGGTGTCGAGGTCGACGTTGCTGACCTGGAAGCCGGCGGGGCCGCGTGAATATTGCAGCCGATCGCCGGTCGGGGTGCGATAGACGGCCGTGGGCGGCCCCAGCTGCTCAAGCACCTGGTCGCGGCCGGCGCCGGGCTGCACGCGCGAGGGGTCGCTCGCACAGCCCGCGAGCAAGGCGGCGACCAGCGCCATGGCGCATGCGGCCGTGCGTCGGAAACCGGATGAGTGCGACATGATGGCCATGGTATTCGCGCCCGAAGACCCTCCGGCTGTCGAAGCATTGCCGACCGGGCGTCGGCGAGTTCGCGCACCTGCACACCGGGGCGGCTGGCGCTCAGTCTGCCTCGATCCGCGCCGCCTTGATGACCTCCGCCCAGCGCACCGTCTCCGCCTTCACCAGCGCGTCCATCTGCTGCGGGTTCAGGTAGTCGGCGGTCGCACCCTGTTCCTGCGCCTTCTGCTTGAAGGCGGGGGTGGACACGGTCTTCGCGATCTCCGCGGTCAGCTTGTCGATGATCGGCTTGGGCGTCCTGGCGGGCGCGAACACGCCGAACCACGAGGTGGCGTCGAGCTGGGGCAGGCCGGCCTCGGCGGTCGTCGGCACTTCGGGCAGGCTCGCGAGGCGGGTCTTTCCGGTGGTGGCCAGCACCCGCAGCTTGCCCGACTGGATGTGCGGCACGAAGGGCGGTGCCGTGCCGAAGGTGATGTCGACCTGGCCGCCCAGCAGGTCCTGCAGCGCCGGGCCGGTGCCCTTGTACGGGATGTGGGTCAGCTTGATGCCGGCCTGCTGCTCCAGCATCGCTCCGGTCGCGTGTTGCAGCGAGCCGTTGCCTGAAGAGGCGTAGTTGAGCTTGCCGGGGTGCGCCTTCGCGAAGGCCACGAGCTCGGCCATGGTCTTGAAGGGCAGGTCGGCGCGCACGACGACGATCTGCGGCGCCGACAGCACGTTGGCCACCGGCGTGAGGTCCTTCGCCTCCCATTGCGGCGCCTGCTTGCTGACCAGCGGGGTGATGACGTGATAGCCCGAGTACTGCATCAGGAGCGTGTAGCCGTCGGGCTCGGCGCGCTTCACCGCCACCGCCGCGATGGCGCCGTTGGCGCCGCCCTTGTTGTCGACCACCACCGTCTGGCCCAGCGCGCTGCCCAGCGGCACGCCGAGCATGCGCGCCGCGATATCGGTGGTGCCGCCCGCGGCCGTGGGCACCAGCAGCATCACGGGCCGGCTGGGATAGCCGGCCGGCGCCTGCGCGTGCAGCGCCGGGGCCAGCCCGAAGGCCGCGATGCCGATCGTCGCGAGGCCTAGCGCGCGGCGAGAGATGTGGTGCGAGGTTGTCATGGAAGTCTCCTTTTGTGATCTTTGAAAAAGGCGATGTCTCAGGTCGCCGGGCCGGCATCGCGCGCCAGGGCCCGGTCGCGCCAGAGCGCGAAGTCGGGCGGTGGCGCGTGCAGGTCGAGCCTGCGGCCGGCCTTGACGATCTGGCTCGGGATGTCGTGGCCGATCAACGCCGGCAACCGCTCGGCCGCCCGCAGCAGCAGCGGCAGGTCGCAGCCGGTGTCGAAATCCATCAGCTCGAGCGCGTGCACGATCTCCTCGGTGCACACGTTGCCACTGGCCCCGGGCGCATAGGGGCAGCCGCCCAGCCCGCCGAGGGAGGCATCGAAGCGGTCGGCACCCGCGTCGATGGAAGCCAGCACGTTGGCCAGGCCCATGCCGCGCGTGTTGTGGAAGTGCAGCGTCAGCTCGGCGTCGGGCAGCCGCCCGCGGAACGCCCGCACCGTCTGCGCCACCTGGGTCGGGAAGGCCATGCCGGTGGTGTCGCACAGCGTGATGCCGCGCGCGCCGGCGGCCATGAAGCGCTCCGCCCAGTCGAGCACCGCCGCCGGGTCGATGTCGCCTTCCATCGGGCAGCCGAACACGCAGGACAGCGACACGTTGACCGGCACCTCGGCCTGCCGAGCCAGCGCGATCACTTCCGACAGCGCCGCGAAGGACTGGGCCCGGGTCATGCGCAGGTTGGCGAGGTTGTGGGTCTCGCTGCACGACATCACCAGGTTCAGCTCGTCGGCGCGCGCTTCGACCGCGCGCTCGGCGCCGCGCACGTTCGGCACCAGGCAGGTGTAGACCATGCCCGGGGTGCGGGCGATCTCGCGCAGCACGATCTCGGCATCGCGCAGCGCGGGAATGGCCTGGGGCGAGACGAAGGCGGTGGCCTCGATCTTCGCGAGCCCGGCGGCCGACAGCGCATCGATCAAGGCGATCTTGTCGGCGGTCGGCACGAAGGCCGATTCCATCTGCAGGCCGTCGCGCGGGCCGACCTCCTGCATGTGGATGCGGCGGCGTGCGCCGGTCCAGCTGTCTTGCGGATTCATGCGATGGCGCCTTTCGCGCGGAGCAGGGAAATCTGTTCGGGTGTCAGGCCGGCCTCGCGCAGCACGGCGTCGGTGTCGTCGCCGAGCCGCGGTGCCGACGAGCGCACGCTGCCGGGCGTGTTCGACAGCTTGGGCACGATGCCGGGCACGTCGATCTCGTGGCCGTCGCGCGTGGTCTGGCGCAGGATCATGTCGCGTGCCCGGTAGTGCGGGTCCTGGTGGATGTCCTGCGCGGTGTAGACGCGGCCGGCCGGCACGTTGGCGCAGGCCAGCCGCTTCAGCACCTCGGCCACAGGCTGGGGCAGCGTCCAGGCGGCGATCGCGGCGTCGAGTTCGTCGACGCGCGCCACCCGCCCGGCATTGCCTTGCAGATCCGGCGCGGCCGCCAGGTCGGGCCGCCCCGCCGTCTCCATCAGCCGCCGGAAGATGCTGTCGCCATTGCCCGCGATCAGCACGTAGCCGTCGCTGCACCGGTAGGCGTTGGACGGCGCGATGCCGGGCAGTGCGCTGCCGGCCGCCTCGCGCACCGCACCGAAGGCGCTGTACTCGGGCAGCAGGCTTTCCATCACGTTGAACACCGCCTCGTGCAGCGCCACGTCGATCACCTGGCCGGGCCCGCCGTGCACCTTGCGGTGGTAGAGCGCCAGCAGCACGCCGATGGTGCCGTGCAGCGCCGCCAGCGTGTCGCCGATCGAGACGCCCACGCGCACCGGCACCCGCCCGGGCTCGCCGGTCAGGTGGCGCAGCCCGCCCATGGCCTCGCCGATGGCGCCGAAGCCGGGCAGGTCGCGGTAGGGGCCGGTCTGGCCGTAGCCCGAGATGCGCAGCATCACCAGCCCCGGGTTGGTCCGGCGCAGGTCTTCCCAGCCCAGGCCCCAGCCTTCGAGCGTGCCGGGCCGGAAGTTCTCGATCAGCACGTCGGCTTCGCCGATCAGCCGGCGGGCGATGTCCTGGCCTTCGGGCGAGCGCAGGTCGATCGCCACTGAGCGCTTGTTGCGCGACTGCACCTGCCACCAGACGGAGGTGCCATCCTGCAGCATGCGCCAGTTGCGCAGCGGGTCGCCGCTGCCCGGCGTCTCGATCTTCACGACGTCGGCGCCGAACTCGCCGAGCGTCTTGCCGCAGAAGGGGCCGGCGATCAGCTGACCCATCTCGACCACCCGCAGGCCGGCGAGGGCAGCGGACGCCGCGGGCGCGGATGAGGAAAGGGGCGGGAGGGGGGAAGCAGCGTTCATGGGGTAGGCATGATGGCCAGCCCCCGGCACGCTGCAAAGCGGTGATTGGCGAGGCTGCCATCGCGGATCGCGATGGTGTGTAATGGCTGCTCCATGAAGCTCGATCCCGTCTCTCTGCGCCTCTTCGTGGCGGTCATGGAGGAGGGCACCATCGCCGCCGCCGCGCTGCGCGAGCACCTGGCACCGGCGGCCGTGAGCAAGCGCCTCAGCGAGCTCGAGGACGCGCTCGACACGGTGCTGTTCCAGCGCAGCAACAAGGGGGCGCAGGCCACCGCCGCCGGGCACGCGCTGCTCGGTCTCGCGCGCGGCGTCCTCAACGGCCTGGACGACATCGCCGAGCAGATGGCCGGCTATGCGAGCGGCCTGCGCGGCCACGTGCGGGTCTTTGCCAATATCTCGGCCATCACCCAGTTCCTGCCGGACGACCTGCGCAGCTTCATGGCGACGGCGCCGCTGGTACAGGTGCATCTGCAGGAGCGCATCAGCTCGGCGATCGCGCGCGCCGTGGCCGACAGCACGGCCGACATCGGCATCCTGAATGCGGGCTCCTATGGCGAAGCGCTGACCGTGCTGCCGTACCGGGAGGACGAACTGGTGCTGATCGTGCCGCGCGAGCATCCGCTGGCACGGCGCAGGAAGGCGAGCTTGCGCGAGGCGCTGGCGTACGAGTTCGTGGGCGCGCATCCGGGCAGCGCGGTCAACAACCAGCTGCACAAGGCGGCGGCGGAGATCGGCCTGCCGCTGCGCCTGCGTATCCAGGTCAGCGGCTACGACGCCATGTCATTGATGGTGGCGGCCGGCATGGGCGTCGGCGTGCTGCCGCGCCGGAGCGCGCGCCTCTACCTGTCGTCCCTGGGCATCCGCGCC
Source organism: Variovorax sp. P1_G12 (assembly GCF_056405555.1). NCBI lineage: Bacteria > Pseudomonadati > Pseudomonadota > Betaproteobacteria > Burkholderiales > Comamonadaceae > Variovorax > Variovorax sp. P1_G12. The sequence goes on from NZ_JBFUBW010000003.1 coordinate 149,785, forward strand.
GTGGCGCTCGACGAGCCCTGGGTGCGGCGGCAGCTCATGGTCTGCGTGCGGTCGATCGAGGCCCTGTCGCCTGCCGCGCGCAGCCTGGTCGACCACCTGTGTGCGGACAGCGCGCCGGTCAGTCCTGCGCCGCACCCAGGGGCATGACCGCCCCAGATCCCGAGCACGAAGCAAGGGTGCTGGTCGAAATCGGGTGAACGCGCGGAGGATCGAACCCCACACGGTGCCGGAGAAGCTGATCCCGAGGCCCTGGGGGATCACGCGCCGCGAGTGCGCCATGCTGCCGTCAAGCGCCGTGCGATACATCGCTGCGAGAGGGGGATTGGGTGCACCTCCATACTGTTTGCTCAGAGCAGGGATGACTCACATGCAGACGTTGAAAAAACGCTTCGAGTACAAAGGCCACACTGTGGTGATCACCACGACCCGGGCAATTGGGACTTGGCGTTGGCGATTTGAAATCGACGGCCAGTTGTTGTTCGCTGAGCAAGTCCAGCCTGGCCACAGGTCTGAGGCCGCCGCGGTGATAGAGGCCACTGCCGAAGCGAGACATCGCATTGACAAGCTGACTTAGCCGCGCGACGTTGCGGATCGAGTGCGGGTGACCTGGGTGGATTGGTTCATACTGGTCTTCCAAACACCGGAGGTTGAAATGACGAACATCACCAACGCTCGATGGGAGATCAGTTTGCGCGGCACCGGCGTGGTATTCGAGGCAGAGTCTGAGGACGGGAGTGCTGAATTCATTGTCGTCCCGGATACCCTGGCCGATCTGGCCGGCGACACGAACTTGAATGCACAGCAGTGCCTGGAAGTGTTCGCAGATCATGCGGCCGAGATCTCCGAGGCGGCTGGCGCAGACCTCAAGTCCGGGGTTGCCGCTCGGGGGCGACTCACCCATATCTCAGCCGACAAGCTGCCAAGCCTGAAGTAGGCGGCTGAGAAGGACAGACGCGCGCTAGCCGGACCCGCGGGCTGACTGCTCCGGGCGATCTAGCGCCGGTGCCGCGCGAGTCTCGGCAGGATGCGGCACAGGCCTCAGCGCGAAATGCACCGAATCGGGAAGGATCCATGCTGCGTAGCCCAGCCCATCCGCCAGCAATTGCAGCGCGACGGCATCGATGGCAAGCGCACGCGGCGCGCCATGGGCGTCATCCGGCGAATCGGTGATGGGTGCTTCGCCATGCCGCGCAGAGAAGCGCAACGCATCGACACCCTCGGCCTCGATACAGATCGCGTCGACATGTTCCGCGTTGTCGTTCAGATAGCCGAGCGCGCCCAGGAACATATAGAGCAGTGCAGCGCTGTTCGGGAATCGCGGCCCGCCTTGGCTCGACAACTCGTCGCCGACACGGAGGCTGATGCCGCGGAGATCGAAAGCCACGCGCATGAGCGCAGTCCCCTGCGCCACGAGGTCGCTGCGCGTGATGCTTTCCCCATCGCTCGAGAGTTCCAAACCGCGCAGGAACTGCTTGCCGGCCGGGAGCGCCGCGACCTGGTCCTCGATGCCTGCCGCCCGCGCTGCCAGAGCCGCAGGGTCGACCGTGGATGCACTTGCCAGCTGGTGCTTCATCAGCAGGACCGCCATGCGAATTGCGGCCACGGGGGCGGCCATCTCGTGTCGCAAAGCGGGCAACGCGCGCATGAGCAGTTCGTGGCGAACGCCCGCCGCCATCCAGCTGCGCGCTCCTGGTGATGCTTTCATTTGCCCGTGTCCCGCAATGAAATCCTGTCGGAGGATTCAAAGTCGGCGGGATTCTGCAGATGGCGGAGGATGTTGCAACACGCCGTGCAGTCCCGCGGCACGCGCGACACAAGGTGGCTGTCCAGCGCCGCTTCGTGGTCTTCGTCGGTCAGTGTGTTCACTTCAGAAATCTCCGTTCTTCGTTGAGGATCTCCTCTCTGAATTTTCAGTATGGAGCCGAGGATGCCGATCGGCTGTAGGACAGCGCTCCATCAACGCCGGCGTAGGCGGCGTCGCGTAGACACTTGTCCTACGCAGTGGCTGATGACGGGCCTACGAACGCACGAAGAAGGCTTTCCTACATTGAAATCCGGAGTGACGTTGCTCCGAACACTCGAGAGGTAACACATGGCAAACCAACCAGGACAGAACGCGCCGAATCAACCGGGCAATCAACCAAGCGGCCCCGGGCAGCAGCAGCAAACCGACCCAGGAAAGCCGCAGCCCGGTCAAGGCAACCCGAGCACCCCCCAGCAGCCTGATCAAAAGCGTTGAGCTGCATTCCGCCCGGTGGAAAAAGGCCGGGCGGACTTGGATCGGCCGCCCGAGGGACGCGATCGAGGCGAAGCTGCCGCCGAGGCCGCACAAGATGGGCCCTGAAGAGTAAACTGCCGCGTCACACAGCRCCRCTGTCGTCCTCGAGGACGGACGACGGGCGACTTCGAGCGGCGTGTGCGGTCGGGGGGCAGACCTGCGAAGGGGGACAACCATGACCATGCATCTCGCGATCGGCGACTCGTCCGGGCCGCTTTCGATCGCCAGCGGCAATCACTACAACCCGACCGGCGTCCTGCTCTCGCCCGGCGCCACCTACGAGATCGCGGCGGACGACAGCCGATGGCTCGACTGGCATCTGGCATCGAGCGCGGACGGCAGGATCCAGCCCAGCTTCGCCCAGTCGATGGCGCGCTGGGCGCTGCGCTGCAAGGAAGGCCGGTGGTTCCAGCTGATCGGTGCGATCGGTCGCAACGATGCCCATCTGTTCCCCATCGGGAAGCACGCCGTGTGGACCTACGAAGGCCAGAGCGACGAGGTCGAGCCCGAGCTGTTCCTGTTCGCCAATGACGCCTGGTTCGCCTACCTCAACAACCATGGCGCGGTGAACGTGACGGTCACGAGAGTCCGGTAGGTCGCATCGCGGCGCGAGCGATGCGCGCGGGCCCTCTTCAGCCGACCGCCTTGATCGAGCCCTCGCGCGCCGCTTTCACCAGCATCGAGGCGACCGCGCACGAAGCCAGCCGCGCCGCTTCGGAGTCCGCCCGGCTGGTCAGGATCACCGGCACCTTCGCGCCCAGGACGATGCCTGCGGCGTAGGCGCCGGCAAGAAAGCTGAGGCTCTTGGCCAGCATGTTGCCGGCGTCGAGATCGGGCACGATCAGGACGTTGGCGAGGCCCGCCACCGGCGAGACGATGCCCTTGATCCGCGCCGCCTCGGGGTCGATCGCGTTGTCCATGGCCAGCGGGCCGTCGAGTTGCGCGCCGGTGATCTGGCCGCGGTCGGCCATCTTGCACAGCGCCGCGGCGTCGAGGGTCGACGGCACCCTGGGATTCACGGTCTCCATCGCGCAGAGCAGCGCCACGCGCACGGCCGGCATCCGCAGGGCATGCGCGAGGTCGATCGCGTTCTGCACGATGTCGACCTTCTCCTCCAGCGTCGGCGCGATGTTGATCGCCGCGTCGGAGATGATCAGCGGCTGCGCGTGGCCCGGCACGTCCATCACGAAGCAGTGGCTGATGCGTCGCGAGGTGCGCAGGCCTCCTTCGCGGCGCACCACGGCGGCCATGAGTTCGTCGGTGTGCAGGCTGCCTTTCATCAGCGCGTCGACCTCGCCCTGGAGCGCGAGCGCGACCGCCATGTCGGCGGCTGCGTGGCTGTGCGGCGCGTCGACGATCCGCATGCCCTCGAGCCCGGCCCCGAGCGCACGCGCGGCGGCCTCGATCTTCGCGCGCGGCCCGACCAGCAGCGGCGCGGCCAGGCCCAGCCGGGCCGACTCGAGCGCCGCCTGCAGCGCCACTTCGTTGGCCGGGTGCACCACCGCGACGCGCAACGGTGGCAGGGCGCGCGCGGCGGCGATCAGGCGGTCGTAGTGGGGATGCGCGGCGGCGGACGAAGGCTCCATGGGTGCTCCAGTGAACAGGGTCGGGGTTATAAGTGTCGTGCTTTCCCGGAGGATGAGAAAAATGTCTGTTGCAACGCCCGGCGGTGACATGGTCGCGGTCGCCAACGCAGGCTCGTCGAGCCTGAAGTTCTCGCTGTACGAAATGCGCGGCGAGGCACTGAGCCTGGTCCTGCGCGGCCTGGTCGACGGGCTCGACACGGCGCCTGAATTCACCGTCAGGGATCCGGCGGGCCAGGAGATCGGCCATCGGGCCTGGGACGCCGGCTCGGCGCTCGGGCACGACGCGGCGCTGCACCATGTGATCGGCTTCGTGCGCGAACGGGTGCCGGGCATCGTGCTGCGCGGCGTCGGCCATCGCGTGGTGCACGGCGGCGCCACCTTCGCCCAGCCGGTGCTCGTCACGCCGGAGGTCCTGCAGCAGCTCGACGCGTTGTCGCCACTGGCGCCTCTGCACCAACCCAACAACCTGTCGCCGATCCGCCTGGCCTTCGAAGCGCTGCCCGGCGTGCCTCAGGTGGCCTGCTTCGATACCGCCTTCCACCGCAGCAACCCCGAGGTCGCGCAGATGTTCGCGCTGCCCTTCGAGCTGTACGCGAGCGGGGTGCGCCGCTATGGCTTCCATGGCCTGTCCTACGAATACATCGCGGCGCGACTGCCGGAAGTGGCGCCGGAACTGGCGTCGGCCAGGGTGGTCGCGCTGCACCTGGGCAACGGCGCCAGCGCGTGCGCGCTGCAGGGCGGCCGCAGCGTGGCCAGCACGATGGGCTTCACGGCGCTCGACGGACTGCCGATGGGAACGCGCTGCGGGGCGATCGACCCCGGGGTGCTGCTGTACCTGATGAACGAGCGCGGCATGGATGCGCGGGCCATCGAGAAGTTGCTCTACACGGCGTCGGGTCTGCTCGGCGTCTCCGGCGTCTCGAGCGACATGCGCGTGCTGCGCGCCAGCGATGCGCCGCGCGCCCGCCTCGCGATCGAGCTCTTCGTCTACCGCATCGTGCGCGAGATCGGGTCGCTGGCGGCAGCCATGGGTGGCCTGGATGCGGTGGTGTTCACGGCAGGCATCGGCGAGCACGGCGCCGATATCCGCCGCCTCGTCGTCGCACGACTGGGCTGGCTCGGCATGCAGCTCGACGACGACGCCAACGACGGCGGCGGCCCGTGCATCAGCCGCGCCGCCGGCCGCTGCTCGGCCTGGGTCATACCGACCGACGAGGAACTGATGATCGCGCGGCACACCGTGGGCTTGCTCGATCCGCCGTTGCACCAAAGTGCAATTTGAAGATTGGCACGAAGAGGTTAGTCTGCCCTATGGAAGCGCTTGAGAGCGCTTCTTCCTGGCCATCGGCGACGCCCATGGCCAACGACAGCATCTCCCCTCTTCGGGATCGACATCAACGCAAGGAGTATTCGATGGCGACAAAGTCAGGACAAGGCGCAGGCGGCAAACCCAACATTCTCGTCCTCTGGGGTGATGACATCGGCGTGACGAACATCAGCGCCTACAGCGATGGCATCATGGGCTACGAGACGCCCCATATCGATCGCATCGCGAAAGAGGGCGTTCGATTCCTCCACTACTACGGCGAGCAGAGCTGCACCGCGGGTCGCGCGGCCTTCCTGACCGGGCAGCATGGACTGCGCACCGGCCTCACCAAGGTCGGCTTTCCGGGCGCGCCGATGGGGATGAGCCAGCTCGATCCGTCGATCGGCGGCTTGCTCCAGAACCTGGGCTATGCGACCGGCCAGTTCGGCAAGAACCACGTCGGCGACCGCAACGAGAGCCTGCCGACGGTCAATGGCTTCGACGAGTTCCTGGGCAACCTGTATCACCTGAATGCCGAAGAAGAGCCGGAGCTGCCCGACTACCCGAAAGATCCGGCCTACCTCGCCAAGTACGGTCCGCGCGGCGTTCTCAAGTGCAAGGCAAGCGACAAGGACGACCTGACGGTCGACCCGCGTTTCGGCAAGATCGGCAAGCAGACCATCGAAGACACCGGTCCCCTGACCAAGAAGCGGATGGAGACCATCGACGACGAGACCTCGGCCGCGGCGATCGACTTCATGAAGCGCCAGAACGACGCGGACAAGCCGTTCTTCGTCTGGTTCAATTCCACCCGCATGCACTTGCGCACGCACGTGCGCGATGCGCATCGCGGTCGCTACGAGCACGGCGACAGCGAGTACATCGACGGCATGATGGAACATGACGACACGATCGGCACGCTGCTCGATGCGCTGGACGAGATGGGCATCGCGGACAACACGATCGTGGTGTATTCGTCCGACAACGGCCCGCACATGAACACCTGGCCGGACGCGGCCATGACGCACTTCCGTTCGGAAAAGAACACCAACTGGGAGGGTGCCTTCCGGGTCCCCTGTCTCGCTCGCTGGCCGGCCGCCATCAAGGCCGGCACGGTCACCAACGAGCTGATGAGCCACAACGACTGGATCCCGACGCTCTGCGCGATCGCCGGCGAGCCCGACATCGTCGGAAAGCTCAAGAAGGGCTACAAGGCGAACGGCAACACCTACAAGGTTCACCTCGACGGCCACGACCAGTCCGACTTCCTGCGCAAGGTGAGCGGCACCGCGGGCAAGAAGAGCAGCGTGAAAAGCGCGCGCGATCTGTTCTTCTACACCGACGACGACGGCCTGCTGGTGGCGATCCGGCAGGGCGCCTACAAGTACGTCTGCGCCGAGCAGCGCGTGCCAGGCACGATGCAGGTGTGGGCGGAGCCGTTCACGGAGCTGCGGCTGCAGAAGATCTTCAACCTGTTCCAGGATCCCTTCGAGCGGGCCGACATCACCTCGAACACGTTCTGGGATTGGCAGCTGAATCACGTCGGCCAGGTGTATGGCCTGATGGAGGAGGTGTTCAAGTTCGCCGAGACCTTCAAGGAGTTCCCGCCGCGATCGTTCCCGCCGAGCTTCAATCCGGCGACGGTCCTGGAGTCGACCATGGCCGAACTTCGCAAACGGATGGAAGCGGCGGCTTCGACGTCGAAATAGGCACCCCGCGGCCGCCGCGCTACAAAGCGCTCAGGGCGCCGCGCCGGTCGCCGACGCCACATAGCGCGCCAGCGTGCGGATCTGCTCGTCGGTCAAGGTCTTGAACGCGGGCATCGGGCCGATGCCGTTTCGGATCGCCTTCTCGACGCGGGCCGCATCCGGCTGCAGTTCGTCGAGGTCGGGACCGATCTGGCCCGTGGCGCCCGCCTTCTTGAGCGTGTGGCACAGGGCGCAGGCCGGCGTCGCGCCGGTCAGGAAGAGCTTGCGGCCTTCGTCCGCGGCCGGCTGGGCATGGGCGCCCGCGATCCACAGGCCGGCGAGGACGACGGCCCCCCAGAAGCGATGACGCATGGCGTTCAGGCCACCGAGATGGAGACGGCGTGGTCGCGCCAGCTCGAATTCAGGTAGCCGCCCTTGTTCTCGACCCGGTTCTCGGTCTGCACATTGCCGCGCACGTCGGTGACGCGGCTGGCCAGCACGTACTTGCCGGCCGCAAGCCGCACGGGCAGCTCGAACTGGCGCCAGGCGAAGCGGCCCAGGTCGGGCCCGACGAGCGCCGCGCGCTGCCAGTTCTGGCCGCCGTCGATCGAGACGTCCACTTGCTTGACCGCGTTGACGCCGGCGAAGGCGACGCCCCGCACCACGACTTCCTCGCCCGCGCGCAGGTCCGTGGCGCCGGCCAGCGGCGTGTTGATCCACGACTTCGGCGGCATCTGCCACACCGAGGGGTCGGTCGGCCGCTGCGAGGCCTCGCCGGTCGGCGTCATGCGGTAGTCGGTCTGCTGGATCGACGAGTCGCTTTCCGCCGCGGTGAAAGCCACCCGCTTGACGTACTTGACGCTGTTGACGCCGGTGAAGCCCGGCACGATGAGGCGCAGCGGGCCGCCATGCGCCAGCGGGATCGGCTGGCCGTTGATCTCCCAGGCCAGCACGGCGTCCTCGTAGACGGCGGCCGGCACGCTGCGCTCGACCCTCGACTTCGGGCTGATGCCGGCCGGCAGCACCTCGCCGCCGGTGCCGGTCAGGAACTTCATTCCCGGGTTGATGCCGCCGAGCGCCGCCACGACGTTGCGCACCGGGACACCGGTCCACATGATGCAGCCGGCCGCGCCGGTCTGCCATGGGGTTCCGCTGGGCTTGGAGGGGAACATGCCGCGGCCATTGCCGCTGCATTGCAGGACCATGGTCACGCTCTCGGTGCCCATGGTCTTGAGCTCGCGCACGCTGAGCGATTTCGGCCGCCGCACGCCCTCGATCTGGACCGTCCAGTCGTCGGGCTTGGCGACGATCTCGGCGCTCGGCGGCGCCAGGTTGTTGCGCACGTAGAGCTGGTTGACCGTGGTCAGCGCGCCGTTGCCGGCCGGCCCGCGCCGCATCTCGATCGTGTTGGCGCTGTGGACGATCATCGCGCCCGCATCCTTGAAGGCCGCGAAGGCCGGCAGGGGCCGCGCGGCCGCAGCTTGGGCGAAGGCCGTTCGCCACGGTCCGACGGCGGCCATCGTGACGGCCGCGCCGGTCCCGGTGAGAAGCGCGCGACGCATCGGATTGGGCGCAAACGGCAGATTGGTCATGAGAAACGCTCTTTCGAATCAGGGGTGTGAGGTGGAAGAAAGTCGGAACCGATACTACGCGCTCGCCGTGCGGCGATTACTTCGCCGCCGAGTCCACGGCCAGGCCCGCGGCCCGCCATTCGGGCAGGCCGCCGCGGAACCAGTTCACGTGGGTGTAGCCGGCCTTCAGCGCCGCGATGCTCGCCTTGTGGCTCTTCCAGCATTCGGGCCCGTTGCAGCCGAAGACCAGTTCGGCGTTGCGGTCGGGGCCCAGTTCCGCTACGTTGAACTCGTCGAGGTTGGCGGCGAAATCCGGGTCCTTCGCCGACTTCTCGACGTAGGGGATCAGCACCGAGCCAGGCACATGCGCCTCCTTGAATTCCGCGGCGTTGCGGGTGTCGATGTACTTCGCGCTGCGGCTGGACAGCAGGGTGGCCACGGTCTTGGCGTCGACCACCTTGGCGCCCTTGAGTTCGCGCGGCGTGAAGTAGCCCAGGGTGGAGACGTACGTGAAGTCCTGCGCCGACACCCGCGTGGTCTTGGTGCCCGGTGCGGCATCGCCCAGGTCGGCGCGCAGCATGTCGGCTGAGACCTTGGAGCCTTCCTTGATGGCAACGCTCAGGCCCGGGACATCGCGAGACTCCATCACCATCTTCACCGGCGCACCGGCAGCGACCCATTTGTCGAAGGTCGCCTTCTCGACAGCGACGACGTCGCAGCGGCCGATCTGCAGGCACACCAGCAGGGCGTCCTGGTAGCGCGTTTCGTACAGGTCGCGGAAGTGCCGCTTCATCGTCGTGTTCGCGGCGATCGCCTCGCCACGCAGCAGGTAGGTCACCAGGCTGTCCTGCAGCGGCAGGCCGAGGCGCTTGCCGGCGGCCTGCTGGAAATTGCCGATCGTGCTGTTGGCGGGCACCACCAGCACGGCCTGCGAGCGCACATCCACCGCGCTCACCGGCGTGTAGCCATAGCGCACCGCGGAGCCGATCAGGTGGGCCGGTCCGACGACGACATCCGGCAGGCGCGCGCGGGTGGCGCTCAGGTCGCTGGTCATGTCGGCCGAACCCGTGATGGCGACATCGGCAACGCGCTCCTTGCGCAGTGCCTGCTCGATCGCGTTGCGCCACAGGGTCATGGTGGCACCGCGCGATTGCTCGGCCTGGTCGCCCGGGTTCACCAGCACCTTGACCTGCGCATGGACGGCCGTCAAGGCCAGCATGCAGGCGGCCAGCGCGAAGCCGGCGGCCCACCGCGCGCGGGTGAATGTCATGCCTGCAAAATTCTTGCTCATTGTCGTCTGGCCTCTATGATGCTTATCTCAAAGTATGAAACCTTTAGATACATAGGGGCAAGTACATCTAAAGTTCTCTGTTGATGTTGGTGGGTACAGGAAAAGTGCGACGGCAGGGTCAGGCGAGCCACCGCTTGCGCCGCTTGTAGGACTTCATGTCGCGAAAGCTCTTGCGCTCGCCGCCACCCATGCCCAGGTAGAACTCCTTGACGTCCTCGTTGTTGCGCAGGATCGCGGCGCTGCCGTCCATGACGATCCGGCCGCTTTCCATGATGTAGCCGTAGTCGGCGTACTTGAGCGCCATGTGGGTGTTCTGCTCGGCGACGAGGAAGGTGACCTGCTCTTTCTGGTTCAGGTCTTTCACGATCTCGAAGACCTCCTCGACGATCTGGGGTGCGAGTCCCATCGACGGTTCGTCGAGCAGCACGACGCTGGGGTTCGCCATCAGCGCACGGCCGATGGCGCACATCTGCTGCTCGCCGCCGGAGGTGTAGGCGGCCTGCGAGCTGCGCCGCGTCTTCAGGCGCGGGAAGTAGCTGTAGACCTTCTCCAGGTTCCGCGCGATCTCTGCCTTGTCGGTTCGCGTGTACGAGCCGGTCATCAGGTTTTCCTCGATGGTGAGATGGGCGAAGCAGTGACGGCCCTCCATCACCTGCACCACGCCGCGGCGCACCAGCTCGGCCGGGGACAGGTTCTCGATCCGATCGCCGCGCAGCGCGATGCTGCCCTTCGTGACCTCGCCGCGCTCGCCCTGAAGCAGGTTGGAAATGGCGCGCAGCGTGGTGGTCTTGCCCGCGCCGTTGCCGCCCAGGAGGGCTGCGATCTGGCCTTCGGCCACTGTCAGGGAGACGCCCTTGAGCACCAGGATGACGTGGTTGTAGATGACCTCGATGCCATTGACATTCAGAACGATGCTTTTCATTGAATGGGATCCCGAAGAGCAGGCAGGGGCCGTGGCCGGCCTGCCTGCGCCGGCTTCGCGAAGCTGCCTATGAATTGCAGTCGTCGGGGGTTCGGGGGGCCAGTTTCTTGTCGCTGACGTACTTGTCCGCAGCCGTCTTGAGCAGCGGCCCCAGCACGCTCGGGTCCGCATGGAGCCACTCCGAGCTGACATCCCACCGGGTCCCGTTCCAGGTGTAGGCACGCGCCGCGGACGGCCCCATGTGGTCCTTGCAGGTCGTGGCGATGGGGCGCATCACGTCGGCGATGCCCAGTTCTGCAAGCTGCTTCTCGTCGAGTTTCAGGTTCTCGTAGCCCCAGCGTGCCTGCGCCGGCGTCATCACCTGGCCCTTGCCGAACTTCTCCTGGGCCCGGCGAACGCCCTCGACCGCGACCATCGCGTTCATCAGGCCGCGCATGTAGAGCGCCTCGCCCACTTCTTCCTTCGGCCCCGACCCATTTCCCTTGCCGTGCAGCTTCTCCAGGACTTCCTTCGCAATCCTGGAGTCGAAACCCGGCCCGGGCAGGATCAGGACGGCGCTGTAGCCTTCCGCGCCCGCGACGCCCTTCACGTCCGAGTCCGAGCCCGATGGCCAGACCCCCACCAATCGGTTGCGTGGGTAGCCGGTCGACTGGGCCTCCTTGAGCGCCGTGGAATTCATCACGCCCCAGCCCCAGAGCAGCACATAGTCCGGCCGGCTCTGGCGAATCTGAAGCCAGGCGGCTTTCTGGTCGACCCCGGGCGATGGCACCGGAATGGAAGTCAGTTCGAAGCCGTGCATCTGCGCCCGGGCGGTGACGACCGGGACCGCCTCCTTGCCGAAGGGGCTGTCGTGATAGAGCAGGGTGACCTTCTTGCCCTTGAGCTTGTCGAGGCCCCCGGCTTTCTGCGCGACATACTGGATCTGCGTGTCGGCAGATGCCCAGTGCGTGCCGCCGATGGGGAAGCTCCACTTGAACACCTCGCCGTCGGCACTTTCGCTCAGGCCGTAGGCGGGGGTCAGGATCGGGATCCGGTCGGCCGCGCCGCGTTCGGTGAGCGCGAAAGTGATGCCGGTCGACATGGTCTGGAACACCGTGGCGCCGCCGTTCTTTGCTTTCAGGCGCTCATAGCATTCCACGCCGCGGTCGGTCGCATAGCCGGTCTCGCACTCCTCCCAGGCGACTCGGACCCCGTTGATGCCGCCCTTCAGGTTGACCAGCTTGAAGTAGTCGACGAAGCCGTTGGCCCACGGCGTTCCGCTGGGGGCGTAGGGGCCGGTCCGGAATGTCAGCAGCGGGAAGAACTGCTGCTTGTCCTGTGCCACTGCCGGCGCCGAAGCTGCCGACATCACCGCGGCCAGCACGGTGGCGGCGATTGCCATTGTCTTTTTCATCGTGTCTCCTGTTGTTTGCACTTGTTCGGCCGAAATCGATCTCTCTTCACCCGCCAGTCAATGAGGGAACGGCCATACCCTCAGCTTTTGCTTGCCCAGCATCCAGAGCTTGCTCAGCCCGTGGGGCTCGACGATCAGGAACCAGACAATGAGCCCGCCGAACACCATGGACTCGGCGTGGGAGATGGCTGCCGCGGACACGTGGGCCCCGAAGAGGGCACCCAGGGCCGGCAGCGCCTGGCTCAGGAAGATGGGGAGGAGGACGATGAAGGCAGCGCCGAAGAAGCTGCCCATGATGGAGCCCAGGCCGCCGATGATGACCATGAAGAGAAGGCGGAAGGAGAGCTCCACGGAGAAGGCCGCCGGCTCCCAGGCGCCGAGGTGCACGAAGGCCCACAGGCCACCGGCGATGCCGATGATGAAAGAGCTGACCGCGAAGGCCGTGAGCTTGGCGTACATGGGACGGATGCCGATCACCGCCGCGGCCACGTCCATGTCGCGGATGGCCATCCACTCCCGGCCGATCGCGCTTCGCACCAGGTTCTTGGCGAGCAGGGAGAAGACCAGGACGAACCCCAGGCACAGCAGGTACTTCTCGACCGGCGAGCCGATGGACCAGCCCGCGATCTGGAGCCCGGAGACGGAGACCGAACCGGACGACGAGTGGTTGGTCAGCCACTTGATCCGAAGGAACATCCAGTCGCTGAAGAACTGCGCGGCCAGCGTGGCCACGGCCAGGTACAGGCCCTTGACGCGCAGGCTGGGCAGGCCGAACAGCACGCCGTACACGGTCGCGCACAGGCCGCCGAGCAGCAGCGCGGGAATGAGCGGCATGTCGGGGATCCGGACCAGGAAGTTGTACGCACCGTACCCACCCATGGCCATGAAGGCACCCGAGCCCAGCGAGATCTGCCCGCAGTAGCCGACGAGGATGTTCACGCCGAGCGCGGCGAGCGACATGATGAGGAAGGGGACCGCGATGGCGATCAGGGCGTAGTCGCTCGCAATGGCCGGAACGACCAGGCATGCCATCGCGAGCAGGACCCCCATGGCCCAGCGGTCCTGCGCGATGGGAAGGATCTGCTGGTCGGCCCGGTAGGAGGTCTTGAGCTGGCCGTTTTCTCTGTAGAACATCGTTGGTCTCGAACAGTCTTCTGGGCAGTGAGCCGGGATGCACGCGCGGCGCGCGTCGTCGAACGCGCTTCAGACGCGGTCGATCATCTTTTCGCCGAACAGGCCCTGGGGACGGAACAGCAGGAACACGAGGGCCAGCACATAGGCGAACCAGATCTCGATGCCGCCGCCGATGAGGGGGCCGAGATAGACCTCGGAGAGCTTTTCGCCCACGCCCACGATCAGGCCGCCGAGGATGGCGCCGGGCACCGAAGTCAGGCCGCCGAGGATGATGACGGGCAGGGCGCGCAGGGCCACGGTCGACAGCGAGAACTGCACCCCGAGCTTGGAGCCCCAGATCATCCCGGCCACCAGCGCCACCACGCCGGCCACGCACCAGACGATGACCCAGATGCGATCGAGCGCGATGCCGATGGACTGCGCGGCCTGGTGATCGTCGGCCACGGCGCGCAGCGCGCGGCCGGTGCCGGTCTTCTGGAAGAACAGCGACAGGCCGGCCACCAGCACGGCGGCGATCACCGCGGCGTAAAGATCTTCCTTGTTGACGAGGATGCCGCCTTCGAAGCTCGACTCCAGGAGGAAGATCGGGTCCTTGGGCATACCGATGTTGATCTGGTAGATGTTGCTGCCGAAGAGGCTCTGCCCGAGGCCCTCGAGGAAGTAGGAGATGCCCAGCGTGGCCATGAGCAGGGTCGCGGCCTCCTGGTTCACGAGGTGGCGCAGCACCAGCCGCTCGACCGCCCAGGCCACCGCGAACATGCACAGTCCCGCGAGCAGGAAGGCCAGCAGGTTGGCCTGCAGCCGGCTGTCGATGTCCAGCCACTTCGGAATCCACTCGGCGAAGCGGGCCATCGCCAGCGCGGCGAAGAGCACCATCGCGCCCTGCGCGAAGTTGAAGACGCCCGAGGCCTTGAAGATCAGCACGAAGCCCAGTGCGACCAGCGAATACAGCATGCCCGCCATCAGGCCGCCGGAAAGGGCTTCCAGAAAAAATGCCATGTGTGTCTCCGCCGGGTCTCAGTGGCCAGTGCCCAGATAGGCGCTGATGACGTCGTCGTTGCTGCGCACCTCATCGGGCGTGCCGTCGCCGATCTTCCTGCCGTAGTCCAGCACCACCACGCGGTCCGAGATGTCCATGACCACGCCCATGTCGTGCTCGATCAGCACGATGGTGGTGCCGAACTCGTCGTTGACGTCGAGGATGAAGCGGCTCATGTCCTGCTTCTCCTCCATGTTCATGCCGGCCATCGGCTCGTCGAGCAGCAGCACCTGCGGCTCCATCGCCAGCGCGCGGCCGAGGTCGACGCGCTTCTGCAGGCCGTAGGGCAGCTGCCCCACGGGCGTCTTGCGGTGCGCCTGGATTTCGAGGAAATCGATGATGCGCTCGACGAAGGCGCGGTGTTTCTCTTCCTCGCGCTGGGCCGTGCCGATGCCGAAGGGGTTCCGGAACGCCTGGCTGAGCAGGCCGCTGCGGATGCGCAGGTTGCGCCCGGTCATGATGTTGTCGATCACGCTCATGCCCTTGAACAGCGCCAGGTTCTGGAACGTGCGCGCAATGCCCATCTCGGCCACCTGGCGCGAGTTCATGTGCTTGAACGTCCGGTTGCGGAAGGCAATGGAGCCCTCCTGCGGCGCGTAGACGCCGTTGATGCAGTTGAGCATCGAGCTCTTGCCGGCGCCGTTGGGGCCGATGATGGCGCGCACCTCGTGCTCGTGGACGTCGAAGCTGATGTCGGTCAGGGCCTTGACGCCGCCGAACCGCAGGCTGATGTTGCGAACGTCAAGGATGACGTCGCCGATGGTTTTCTGGGTCACGGCTTTGTTCTTCAGGCGGCGGCGCCGATGGGCGTGAACGTCTTGACGTCCAGAATCCGGACCTGGGCGCTCACGCTGCCGGAGCGGCCGTCCTCGAACTTCACCTGCGTTTCGATGAACTGCTCGGTCTTGCCGTCGTACAGCGCATCGACCAGAAGCCTGTACTTCTCCCCGATGAACCCGCGTCTGACCTTGTTGGTGCGGGTCAGCTCGCCGTCGTCGGCGTCGAGTTCCTTGTGCAGCACGAGGAAGCGGCTGATCTGGCTGCCGGCGAGCAACGCGTCGCGCGACAGGTCCGCATTGACTTTCTCCACGCACGCGCGAATGAGTTCGTGCGCCTCGGGTTTGCCCGCCAGGTCGGTGTAGCCGGCGTAGGGCAGGTTGCGCCGTTCGGCCCAGTTGCCCACCGCCTCGAAGTCGATGTTGACCATCACGCAGACCTTCTCGCGTCCATCGCCGAAGGCCACCGCCTCCTTGATGTGCGAGAAGAACTTGAGCTTGTTCTCGACGTACTTGGGCGCGAACATGGCACCGTCGAAGGCGCCGCCCAGGAGGCGGCCGACGTCCTTGACGCGGTCGATGATCTTCAGATGGCCGCTGGCGTCGATGAAGCCCGCGTCGCTGGTGCGGTACCAGCCGTCGGCGCTGAGAACCTCGGCGGTGGCCTCGGGATTCTTGTAGTACTCCTTGAGCAGGCCGGGCGATTTCACCAGGATCTCGCCGGTGTCGCTGAGCCTGATTTCAACGCCCTCGCAAGGCACGCCCACGGTGTCGGCGCGCGCCTCGTGGTCGGGCTGCAGGCAGACGAACACGGCGGTCTCGGTGGAGCCGTAGAGTTGCTTGAGATTGATGCCGATCGAGCGGTAGAAGCTGAACAGGTCCGGGCCGATGGCCTCGCCCGCGGTGTAGGCCACGCGCACGCGGCTCATCCCCAGGTTGTTGCGCAGCGGGCCGTACACCAGCCAGTCGCTCAACCGGTACGCCAGGCGGTCACGCAGGCCGACCGGCTTGCCGTCCAGGCGCGCGGGGCCGACGCGGCGGGCCAGCGCCATGCAGGCGTGGAAGAGCCGGCGCTTGAGGAGGCCGGCGTCTTCCATCCGGATCATCACGCTGGTGAGCAGGCCCTCGAACACCCGTGGGGGCGCGAAGTAATAGGTGGGACCGACTTCCTTGAGGTCGATCATCACCGTGCTGCCGCTCTCGGGACAATTGACGACGTAGCCGACCACCAGCCACTGCGCGTACGAGAAGATGTTCTGGCCGATCCAGGCCGGCGGCAGGTAGGCCAGCACCTCGTCCTTGTCGTTCAGCTTGTCGAAGCTGGCGCCCGCGCGCGCGCGGTCGATCAGGGCGCGGTGCGTGTGAACCACCCCTTTGGGGTTTCCGGTGGTGCCGCTGGTGAAGAACATGGCGGCCACGTCGTCGGCGCTTCCCTGTTCGACCTGCTGGCGGAACAGCGCCGGGTGGGTTCCGGCGTGCACCGCGCCCGCCGCGATGAGCGCATCGAGCGCAGCGAGTCCCGGCTGGTCGTAATTGCGCAGGCCGCGCGGGTCGTCGAACCAGATGTGGGAGATCCGCGGGCACTGTTCGCGGATCTCAAGCAGCTTGTCGACCTGCTCCTGGTCTTCCACCACGCAAAAGCGCACCTCGGCATTGCTGACGGGGAAGACGCATTCGGCCGCCACCGCATCCTGGTACAGCGGCACCGGTATGGCCCCGAGCGACTGCGCGGCGAGCATCGTGGCGTACAGGCGCGGCCGGTTGGTGCCGATAACCACCAGGTGCTCGCCGCGCTGCAGGCCGGCCTGGAGCAACCCGCAGGCGATGGCCTCGACCAGCGTCGCCATGGCCGACCAGGAGGTGATGTGCCAGATGCCGTACGCCTTCTCCCGCATCGCCGGCGCGTCCGGGCGGGCTGCGGCTTGATGCAACATCAAACGGGGAAAAGTGGTTTGCACATGGACTCCACGCAATCGATTTCGGGGCGACGAAGGAGGAAAGGCCTAGCTCGCGAGGCGCCGCGCCATGGCGAAGAGGGCGACGAGGTCCTTGTCGTTCGATGCCTCCGCCACCTGCTGGCAATAGCGCCAGTGGTCGTCGCGCAGGGGGGCGCCGAGATCCGCCGCGTGCCGAAGCCGCTGAAGCGCCAGACGCCGATGGCCGAACCGGATGCTTCGTTCCAGCAACTCCAGCACGATCAACTGGCTCTGCGCCTGAAGCGCCGGATGCGCGACCGGCGAGCTCCCCGCGCGGGCCGGCCGCTTGAGCGACCTGATCCGTTTCCGGTCGCGCCCGCGAAGCGGCGCAGCGAGAGGGGCGGCCGTCACCGGCTGTCTCCGCCAACGGCCGCGACGGGCCGGTCCAGCACGTAGACCGTTCCGTGCATCAGCGCGATGTGCGCGTTGTCCTTCGCCCGGGTGACATGCACCTGGTAGCTGCCGATCTTTCGCGACCGGCTCACCTCGCTGGCATGGGCAACCAGCCAGTCGCCTTCATCCACGGCCGTGGAAATGCTCATCTGGCCGTCGACCAGCGTGGCCAGCCGGCCGTGGGAGTTGCACGCCAGCCCGAGCGCCATGTCTCCGAGCGCGAACAGCGCTCCCCCGTGGCACTTGCCGTTGAAGTTGATGTGCCTGCGTTCCACCTTCATGCGCACGGTGGTGCTGCCGACGGACGCGGCCACCAGCTCGATGCCCAGCAACTGCGCGAGGTTGTCGGCGGCGATGCAGGTCGAGGTCTGGCTGTAGGCCTTCTTGACGCCACCCGCTTCGTGCCGGAGACCTCGTTGCGTCCGGCTATCCAGCCATTCGACCAGGTCCTCGATGCCTTCGCCGGACGGTGCCGAGACCTTCCGCACGGGCGGCGGCGACGCCTGGCCACGGCGCAGCGCGAGCATCGCCAGCAGGTCGGACTCGGTCTTGCGGGCATCCGGCAGATCGGCCTTGGTGACCACGAAGACGTCGGCGATTTCCAGCACGCCAGCCTTGATGGCCTGCACGTCGTCGCCGAGTCCCGGGGGGCACACCACGACCCGGGTGTCCGCGTAGCGGGTGATCTCCACCTCGGACTGCCCGGCGCCCACGGTCTCCACGATGACGACGTCGAAGCCGGCTGCATCGAACAGGTCGATGA
The DNA here is from genome assembly GCF_056405555.1 of Variovorax sp. P1_G12. NCBI lineage: Bacteria > Pseudomonadati > Pseudomonadota > Betaproteobacteria > Burkholderiales > Comamonadaceae > Variovorax > Variovorax sp. P1_G12. The sequence goes on from NZ_JBFUBW010000003.1 coordinate 167,901, forward strand.
CGTCGCCTGCCGCCACGGCGAGCCCGCCCAGGTGGCCGCGCGACGCCAGTGAGCGGATGAAGACCCCGGCGTCGGACTGGCGATCGCCCATGCGGATGCGGTCACCCAGAACCGCGCCGCCAGTGAACGGGCTGGAGGGGTCGACGGCGGCGACCGCCACCGTCCGGCCGCGTTCGCGCAGCCCCCGGATCAGCGCCGAGACCAGGGTCGACTTGCCGCCGCCCGGCGGGCCCGTGACGCCGATCACATGGGCCCGGCCCTGGCGTCCCGCAACGGCCTGGCGGACCGCGTAGGCCGTCTCGCTGCCATTTTCAAGGGCGCTGATCGCCCGTCCGATCGACCTTCGATCGCCCGCCAATGCCGTCTGGATGAATGCGCTGCTCGCCATGCTCAGACCAGGGTGAGCGGCTGGCCGAAGCCCAACTGCTCGCGCAGCGTGCCGCAGATCTCGCCGTGCGTGGCTCCGACTTCCGCCGCCGCCACCACATGCTCGAACACGTTGGTCTTGCGCGACTCCGTCGACCGCGCCAGCGCAGTCAGGGCCTTGCGGACCTCGCTGTTGGCGCGGGTCTTCTTGAACTCCGCCAGTTGCGACAGGTAGCCGGCCATCCGGGCCGGGTCCGGATACTCCAGCGTGGGGTACGACGCCGGGTCTTCCTCGATCTGGTAGGCGTTGACGCCGACGATGGTCTGCTCGCCCGCATCGATCTTCTTCTGGAAGGCCAGCGCCGAGTCGCCGATCATCTGCTGGATGATGCCCTTCTCGACCGCCTGGTACATCCCGCCGGCTTCGTCGACCATGGCGATGATCCCGTCGATCTTGCGCTCCATGTCGTCGGTGAGCGATTCGACGTAGTAGGACCCGCCCAGGGGATCGATCACATCGGTCAGGTAGGCCTCTTCGCGCAGGATGTTCTGCGTGGCGACCGCGATCCGTGCGGCTTCCGCGATCGGCGTGGAGAAGACCTCGTCGTAGCTGTCCGTATGGAGCGACTGCAGGCCGCCAAAGATGCCGGCCATCGCCTGCGTCGTGACCCGTGCGATGTTGTTGAGGGGCTGCTGGCGCGTCAGGTCCACGCCAGAGGTCTGGCCGTGGAACTTGAAACGCCAGGAGCGCGGGTCCTTGGCGCCGAAGCGTTCCTTGCACAGACGGGCCCAGACGCGCCGGCCGGCCCTGAACTTCGCGACTTCCTCGAACAGGCTGATCGAGATGTCGAAGAAGAAGGTGAAGCGAGGGAGGAACTGATCCGGATCCATCCCGGCGGCGATGCAGTCCTCGGCGTACTGGATGCCCGAGCACAGGGTGAAAGCCATGGCTTCCGCGGGGGTCGCGCCCGCCTGCTGCATGTGCTGCCCGACGATCGAGAGGGGGTTCCAGCCCGGCACCTGCTTGTTGCAGAACTCGATGTGGTCCACCACGACCCGGCGCGCGCCTTGCAGCGCGAGGCGGAAGAACATGTGGTTGGCGACGAAGTGGGAGATGCAGTCGCTCTGGTTCGAGGTTCCCGTGATGCGGGTCCACGGCACCCCGCGACGCTTGGCCACGGCAAGTTCGAAGGCCAGCAGGGTGAAGGGGGAGGGGTCGTTCATCGCCGTCGACAGCCGGTCGACCGGGACGCCGTCGAGCGCGGTCTCCATGTCCTGGACGTGGTTGATGACCGTGCCGCACGTGCCCAGAAGTTCGGCAGGCACTTCGTCGGCGTCGTAGCCCCGGAACACCGAGTTGCAGGGAATCAGGGAGAGGGCGGAGGCGCCAAGGTCCAGGATCTCCTTCACGCGGCGGTTGTAGTCCTCGGGCACGCCCAGACCGATGAGTTGCCGCTGGGACCAGCTTCGGCCCCGGTACATCGTCGGATAGATGCCCCGGGTGAAGGGGTACTGGCCCGGATAGCCGAGCGATGGCTCGTAGGCCTGGCCTGACCAGTCCGCCGGCGTGTACAGCGGCTTGATGCCGATGCCGGAGCGGTTGAAGGTCGTCGCGTCACCCTGGACGCCCTGGGCGAACTCGTTCTTCCAGCGCCGATGGCTTTCGGAAGACGGCGACTCCTTGATGTTCGTGACGGTGGCGTTCATGCGGACTCTCCTTGCATCTGGCGACGTTTGGCGGTGAGTGCGATGACATCGGTCACCACATCGTCGAGCGCCGTTCCCGGATGGAAGACACGGGCGACGCCGGCTTCCAGCAGCATGGCCTCGTCCTTGGCGGGGACGATGCCGCCGACGATCACCTGGACATCGGACATGCCGGCTTCCCTCAGCGCAGTCATCAGCTTGGGGACGATCAGGTGGTCCGTGGCGAGGGACGAGACGCCGAGCACGTCGGCGTCTTCCTCGACCGCGAGTTTCACGACGGTGGCGATCTCCTGCCACGGCGGGGTGTAGATCACCTCCATGCCCGCGTCGCGCAAGCAGGCTGCGATCACGCGGCTGCCCCTGTCATGACCGTCGAACCCGATCTTGGTGACGATCACCCTAGGTGGGCGTGCTGTCATCTTGCGTCTCCTTAATGAGCCCCACGAATTTCCTTGCCAGTACGCGTGGGGAGTCGCGTCCCTGGGGGTTGAACCAGAGCGCGGCCCAGTTCAGCGCGCCGATCAGCATCAGCCGCAGGGCCCGTCGGTCTGCTCTGGGTGTGAGCGGAAGCTGCGCGACTGCGTCGCGGAACGAGTCTTCGTAGCTCTCGCGAAGTTCTCTCAGCCGCTCGGCCGCGCCCGGAATGTCGTCCGGCAGGACGCGAATGAGCACGTGGGCGTAGTCGCTGTCTCGAAGCACCGTTTCCAGGTGCGCCCGGCAGAGCGCCTCGAGTCGCAACCACGGGTCGGACTCCTTCTGCACGGCTTCGGCGGCAGCAATCTCCAGCTCCTTGACCCCCGCGCTGTAGACCGCGACCAGCAGCTCTTCCTTGGAGGAGAAGTGGTAGTACACCGAGCCGGGAAGCATGCTGGCCGCCACGGCGATGTCCCGCATCGACGTGGCGGCATAGCCGCGGCTGGCGAACTGTCGCGCCGCCGAATCCAGGAGCTCCGGCAATCGGTTGTCCGAGCGTGGGGCGCGGCTGGTCTTTCGTTGGGCTGACATAAAAAAACAATCGTTCGTTTGGTATATTGTTTGTCGCGCCCATCCTCCCGTCAACACTTTCGAACTAGGGAATCCACCATGGGGCAGCGTCTGGCTCCGATTGCGATGTGCCCGAAGTGCACCGGCGCGGGCGATCCAATGAGGCCGATCCCGGCCAGTGCCGGACCTCCTGCACCTCTCGACAACCGCCGCAAGCTTGAACCGGCGGCCGCCTTGAAGGCCATCGAACCACCCGTTCGACCTCCTTGGGCTCCAGCGTCAGCGACGGGGTCACGCTCCGTGGGGCAGGAATGCCGAGATCGTCGATCGTCGTGCGGACAACGACGATGTCCCCGTGAAGCGCTGTAAGACACCACGGACAAGAACGTGATTTCGTAGGACCCATTGACGCATCGAAACAGCCATCGGGTCGCTGCGCCGCGCGCGGGCTCCTACACCGGGTGCAGGCCAACCGACATACCTTGCTCGCACAAGCAATCAGGAGTACCCATCATGCCGCTCGCCATGCCCCAGCCCGACTTCGAGCCCGCCCTGCGGCTTCATCTCAGCGCGTTTCATGCTCGCCTGGAGGTCGATCCGGGTCGCTTCATTGGCCCCGGTGATGGAGACGAAGACGACGTTCCGGTCGAAGACACGCAAGACACGCGCCCCGCGAGTCACCTGCTCATCGTCCACGGAGATCGCCGATAGACAAGCCCCCAAAGCGAACTTGGGGGGCGCCTTTGACTTCCTTAGGAGAGGCACATGAACCCATCTGCCACCTCGCCGTGGAACCCCGCACCTGCCGACGAAGACCTCGTCGAGCAGGCCCGTCCCGGGTACGGCATTCCGTCGCAGGATCCGAGGCCCGCGGCGCAGTTTCCTCTGAAGCCCGAAGAAGCACAGCGCGAGGCGAATTCGGTGCTTGTGGGTGGCGGCGTGATTGCCGGTGCGGCCGCGGGTGCCGCCATCGGCGTCGCGATGGCCGGCGCGGTCGGTGTGGTGGTAGGCGTTGCGCTGGGAGGCGTTGCCGGCGCACTGGGTGCGGCGATCGCCCGCCCTCTGACGAGCAGGTCCAGCTCTGACTGAACTGAAGCACGATGGCCGTTGCTGTGGGCTCCGGGCTATCGAAGGAGGATCAGCTCGGGCACAGCATCGGAGCCTGCCCACACGATGGCGTTCTGTTGGTAGCGATCCCCCAGATCGCGCGCCGCGTCTCGACTGATGCCGAGGACTGCAACGCTCTCTTCGCCAGGCCAGCTGCTTGCAGGGTCCCCATCTCTGGTAACGCCGGGCAACAGCGCGAAGCCCAACGCGTGGACATCAACGCACAGCGCAGTCATCGCGACCGCGTTGTCCGCATCGCGCAAGACAACTCCCAACGGGTTCGAAGCGGTCAGGAATGCGCAGCTGTCCACACCCAATTCGCTGTATAGCGCAGCCAACCCGGCCGACCGCTCACCGATGCGCAGTATCACGGCAGATGCACCAGCCGGCTCGATGCAGTAGTGCGCGGCACGGTAGGAGGCGATCACCTCCTCAACGCTGGGATTCGCGTGACTGACGGACAGCAAGGACATGTGGCATTTTCCCGCTCTTCGATAGCATCATCGGACTGACGGGTTTGCGCAGTCGAGGCTCACATTCCAAGCCAAGGCGAACGGGATGGCTTACTTTTTCTCACCCGTGACAGAAAGGACCTGCGTCAGCGCTTCGTTTGCACGATGGGCAGCACCAATCCTGACGACTCGTCCAGCTGCGGCCTGCGGCCCAGCGGGCGGGACCCACAGGCGGTGCACCGATTCCCTGAACAACTTGCGTCCCGGTCAGATGCTGCTTGCGTCATGCCAATGTCATCGCACCACGATCTGATCTTGCAGTGATGGTCTACAACGCACGTTTTTCCGCCCAAAGCCTTCGCGTCATTGACGGGGAGCGATTCAATGGCTACAGCCATCTCCTGGGCTTGATACTCTCGCTCGTCGGCGGCGCCTTTCTCTGGATCAAGGCTGCGGGCACCGGGGATGCGGTGCGCGGCGCCGCTGCTGCGATCTTCGTCCTGACCCTGGTGCTGTTGTATGCGGCGTCGACGCTCTACCATGCGTCCCAGGGCCCTGCGAAAGAGACTTGGCGGCGAGCCGATCATTGCGCCATCTACCTGATGATTGCCGGCACCTATACGCCGTTCGGCCTGGTTTCGCTTGGAGGCTGGCAGGGCGTGGCCATGGTGGGCGCGGTCTGGACCGTCGCTCTGGTCGGGGTCGGGCTCGAAGCCCGCGTCAGCGAGGGCTCGTCGCCTTCGCTGTCCAGGTACCTGGGCATGGGATGGCTGGCCRTGCTGGCCGCGGTCCCCCTCGTTGCAGCGTTGGACCGCGTCACAGTGACCTGGCTCCTGGCAGGCGCGGCGTGCTATTCGCTTGGCACGGTGTTCTACCGCAATCGCAGGGGGTGGCGCCATGCGCATGGCGCCTGGCACTTGTTCGTCATCGGCGGCTCAGCCAGTCACTACTGCGCGATCAGGTCGGTTGTCCTGTGAGGGGAGCAGGGAGGCGGGTCAGCGTTCCCGCGATGGGAATGCGGGGGAGTCGAACTTGACGGCATTCGTGTCTGCCTCCCAGGCGCAGACCTGCTGCGCGACCCAAGGCCCGTCATCCAGCGGAAGATCGTGACCCGCGGTTGGGTGCTCGACGAGCGTGGCATTCCATTGCTGGGCAAGGCGTCGCGAGCAATGCGCGTCGACCAGCCCATCGCGCTGGCTCACGAGGACCAGCAGCGGAACGGCGGGTGCCCGCGTTGGCGCGCGGTAGCGCGCCGCTGCCAGCAACTGGCGCAGGGCATTGGTGCCGGAGACCGGCCGCGCTTCGCGAATGGCAGTCCATTCATCAATGACTTCGATGGCGCAGCCCGGTTGCCGGCTCGTTAGGCGCAGGACGGCCTGCTCGCGGCGGCGGGCATCGGCGCTCAGCAGCAGGCCCAGCAGGGCGCCGTAGTTGGCCGGCCGCAGGCGCTGGTACCAGGGGCTGAAGACGCGCAGGCTGGTGTTCACCAGCACGCAGCCTTCGAGTTCGCCCGGAAACCGGTCGGCCCAGTCGACCGCGATCATGGCACCGAGAGACATCGCGAGCAGGCGATAGGGTGGCGCGACACCGAGGGCCTGAAGCTGCTGGCGGCAGCTCTCGGTGGCGGCCTCGATGCGCGTGGGGCTGGCCAGCTGCCGCAGGCGGCCGTTGCCTGGAATCTCGACGGCGAGCACTTGCGCGCCGGTCGGCAACTGCGCTTGCAGCAACTCGGGAAAGACACCCCAGTGCGCGCTTTCGCGCGTGAGGCCGCGCAACAGGACCCAGCGTTCCATCGGCTACCGCTCAGGCCCGCGCGCCGTACCACCGGGCCAGGCCGCCGGCACGGTGCCGCGCGCGCTGCGCCGGTGCCGGCATCCAGCCCTCGTGGCTGCACACCGCGCGCGTGATGAAATCGAGCCAGCCGACATGGCGCCGCAACACCCGCTGGCGCCTGTGTTCGACCACCGGGTTGAAGATGCCGCTGCGCGAGAGGAACTGGCGCGGGTTCTTGAGCACCCAGCGCCACGATCCCATCTCGAGCGTCATGGGCAGAAACACGCTGCCGGTTCGCTCCGCGGCGCCCAGGTAGAGATGGTCCCAGAGGTCGCCATGAGTGAGGTATTGCTTGCTCTGCGGCTCGACCACGTAGCGGTGGTGCGGGAGGCTGTGGTCGAGGATCTCGGTGAAGGCGTGGATCTCCGGCAGGTGCGCGATCGGGCGCCCGGTGTGGGCGAAGGGGAACCAGACCCGGTCGCTCAGGCCGAAGCCGGAATGACAGTCGACCGAGATGCAGAGCGGCCGGTCGAGCAGTTCGGCTTCGACAATGCGGCACAGGGCCGCGCTCTCGCATTCCATGCGGGCCTCCTTGGCCCCCCGGTACCAGGGCAGGGCGGCGCTGATCCGGTGCCCGCCGACAAGGTAGGGCACCCGTTCGCTGGAGTCGACGGGCGCATTGCGCATCAGGTCGACGCCCCGGGGATTGGCGCGCGTGCCCAGCCACAGCCCGCCCGGGTTGACCAACGGCACGAACACCAGCCGCGTCGTCTCGAGCATGCGCTGCAGCGACACGTCCCAGGGCAGGCGCATCACAATGCTGCGCAGGTAGGCGATCGCGACCTCGGCGCCGATGCGCTCCAGGCCGTGGACGCCGCCGAAGATGCCGACCGCCGGCGCGTCCTTTCGGCTGCTGCCCAGCAGGTAGGCGTGTACCGGGAAGCGGCGCTCGCCCGCATCGACCTCGCAAAGCAGGCGCCGCTCCATCCACGGGGCGCCGAGTTCGGTGAGCTTTTGCAGTTCCTCGAGTTCAGGGAGGTCCGTGGGCGTCACGGACGCGAGGCCCTCCAAGGCGATCACCGGTGAAAATCCATTTCGGGTCCTTTAGGGGGCGCCCCGCTTGGGGCGGCCCACCTTCAAGGGGGTCAGCGAATCGAGGGCCTCGCGAAGGGTTGCCGCCGGCAATGCCTGGAGCGCATGCAGGCCGGCGCGCAAAAGTTCGCTTTTCTTCGTCGGTCGCTTGAACATCAGGGCGCGGTGCTTCAGTCCGGCGATCAGTGCGTAGTCTTCCTGGGGCATGGTGAAGCTGTCGCGAACCAACTTTTCCTTGGGCTTGGGCGCCTTCTTGCTGCCGATGGACTTCTCGGCGGTCTTGGACGAGAGCTTCTTGGCAGCGCCGTCCGACTTCGCCGTGGGCCGGGCTTTCGGTAGCGGCTCGGGTGGGTGCTTGGCTACCTTCTTGGAGGTCGCAGCCTGGCTGACTGTCGGAGCCGCCCGTTTCGTTTGCGCCCTCCTCACTGTCTTCGAAGGCGATGTGGCCCTGGCGTTGGGCGTCGGCGTTGCCGCCTTGCGTGGCGCGCGACTCGGCGCCTTGGGCGCGTTCACCGTAGGAGCGGCGGATGGGGGCAAACCCTCCGGGGACTGCAGGGCCATCTCGGCGCGGGCAGAGGGGGCCCCTGCGTGGTCGGGTGCCGTCTGATTCGGGGCGGTATTGAAAGCTGTCATCAATGTCAATTAATGGTGTAAACGATTTATACTGTATGTCTGGCATGGAGTCACGAATTTTTGAATTGCGTCTGCGCCTGGTCTTCGGACGGAAGCTTCGATCAGTTCAAGGCCTGGCGCCGCATCGATGCCTGTGCGCACGGGCGAATCCGGTGCGGCGGCGTTGAAGCGAGCAGGGACATGCCGGAGGTGACGCCGCCGGTCTGTGAAGGCTCATCGAGGGCAACCGCTGGTGGCGCAACTGGCGCAGTTGCGCGCCATCGGGCCTAACGGCGCTTGGGTGTTGGTCAAGGAGGTGTTCGGCTGGCGGCGCTTCGCCAACCGGCGCGAGCTGGCCGGCTGCCTGGGGCTGGCGCCTACGCATTATTCCAGCGGCGACCTCACGGTCGAACCAGCCGTCCGCGTCCTCGCAGAAAGACAGCCACTGCTTCGCGCGCGGGATCTGGTCGGGCAGAGTCTGCCTACGGCGGCGCTCACCCCACTGGTCGCGGCAGGCAAGCTCGAGCGCGTCGCCCGCGTGGTGTGCCTGCTATCTGCGCCGCGCGTCCACGGCATCGGTACACAGGCGCCGTTCGAGGTCTGGGTGGGAATTCCTCGCCACTTCCCCACGCCCCCGCCTGGACCAACCAACGCTGCGCGCAGTGCGCATGTCAGGGCGCGCAGCGTTGTGCGCATTTTATACTGCACCGAGCAGAAGATGCAGTATAACTTCTGATGAATTTGTTATACTTCATAGAACAATCGGCGCAGTATAACCATGAGGCCAGCAGAGCCAATCCTCTTCGACGACCTATCGATGTCAGCGCAGACCAACTTTGCGGAGTTGGTCGAACAGGCGCAGGCCCGAATGCTCGACCGTTCGATCGCCGACTTGACGGGCTCGTTCAACAAGAAGGAAATCAAAGGCATCCAATACTGGTACTGGCAGTTTCGCGACCTGGAAGGGAAAACCAAACAGGTCTACCTCGGCCCCGACGACGAGCGGCTTCGCGAGCTGATCCGATTGCGCTCAGAAGGAAAGCCCCGTGGCCATGACGGCTTGGCGAGGCTAGCGCACGCATGCACGTCGCTTGGATGCATGAACGTTTCGCATCAGCACTTCAAAGTGATCAATCGGCTCGCCGAGCACGGCTTCTTCAATGCCGGCGGCGTGCTCATCGGCACCCATGCCTTCATCGCGATGGGCAACATGCTAGGCGTCCGGTGGAACGGCGGATGGAAGACCAACGATATAGACTTCGCCCATGCGGGAAAGAACGTGTCGCTCGCACTTCCGACCAACGCCGAGGCCAACGTGCACGACGCGATCACCTCGCTCCAGATGGGACTCCTGCCCGCGAACTCGATCACCACCGGGCAGGGGGCGACCTACCTCAATGCGAAGAGCGGCGACATGCGCATCGACCTTCTGACGGTTGCGGGCCGCAGCGACAAAATCTATCGCCATGAACCGCTGAACGTGAACCTGCAGCCGCTCAAGTTCATGGAGTTCTCGCTTGAGAAGACCACGCAGACGGCGGTGATCTCCGGCGAGCACGCGCTCATCGTCAACATTCCTTCGCCATTGCGCTACGCGCTGCACAAGCTCGTGGTGATGGCCGAGCGCGAAGAGTCATTCCGCACGAAAATTGCGAAGGATGCAGGACAGGTCGCATCCATCGTTTCCTATGCCCTCGAACGATCACCGTACGCACTTCAGGAGGTGGCGGACGACATCATGGGTCGCGGTAAGGGATGGCGAAGCCGGATCGCCGAGGGCACGAAGATCCTTGCAACGTTTCACCCAGCCATCGCGGCGAACCTGAGCAGCGTCTTGAAGCTCCCTGCTCGCAAAGTAGCCAAGCCGCCGACGCTGGACGTTCAACGGGGCTGAAGCTCCAGCCGCGGGTCGGGTTGCGTTCCATCAACGGCCGCGAGAAGGCCTCTAGCGCTTCGTCATATCGTGCGCGCTCCGCTGAGTGCTCCGTGATCAAGGCGGATATAGGGAGGATGAAGGGCGCACGAATAGCGCGCGGTCGCGCCGTCGCGCCATAGCACGTCGTTGACCAGGAAAGGCTCTGGGAGCAGGACACAGCGTCTCTCGATCGGCGACGCCCAGATTGCAGCGATCGCGCAGTCCAGCGCCATCGAGGCGGTAGCGACCGGTGACACCAGATCGTTCGAGGTCATGGGGGTCACGGTGATCCTGGTCGTGGCGACGTTAACAGGGAAAGCCCACCTCGCCCGGGGACACGCTTCGGGGGCGAGACCGGACGATAATCGCGCCCACCCCATGAGACATATCGCTCGACTCGTGCGCAGCGCCAGCTTGATCGGCTACGTCGAGTTGGTGCAGTCTCTCGGCCGGGACCCCAATGCGTTCATGCGAACCGTGGGGCTGCAGGCCAAGTTCCTGGAAGACCCCGAGACGCTGATTCCGAGAGATGCCGCGCGCGAGTTGCTGGAGATCACCGCGCGTGCCACCAAGACGGAAGATCTGGCGCTGCGTCTTGCGGCCCAGCGCAAGCTCTCCGCCCTCGGGCCCATCAGCCTGGTGCTGAGGGAGGAGCCCACGCCGAGGGATGCCCTCGACACGCTGTGCCGCTACCTCAAGCTGGTGAACGCCTCGCTGATCGTCCGTGTCGAAGACACCGGCAGCCTGGTCATCATCCGGGAAGACTTGCTGCCAAGCCCCGGGCTGCAGATGCGACAGTCGGTGGAACTCTCCGTGGGCACCATGTTTCGCATGCTGGGCGATTTGATCGGATCGCATTGGCGGCCGCTTGAAGTCTGCTTCACGCATCGCCCGCCTGTGGACGTCTCCGCTCACCGGGCATTCTTCGGACGCAGCGTCAAGTTCAACCAGGAATTCAACGGCCTGGTCTGCCTGGCGACCGACTTGTCCAGACCACGCGAGCCCGGAGACCCGGTGGCGGCGGGCTTCGCGCGCAAATACCTGGAAGCGGACCTCAGGGATCGCAGCGAAAGTGTGCGGGAAACCTGCCGCCAACTCATCCTGGCATTGCTGCCTGGTGGCACCTGCACCGCGCAGGAGATTGCACGGCACCTGCGCGTCGATCGCCGCACGCTGCACCGCCGACTCGATGCGGAGGGGGTCACATTCAGCGGCTTGCTCGAACAGGTGCGGTCGGATCTGGTGAAGCGCCACTTGCGCGAGAGCGACCTGCCGCTCAGCGAGGTGGCTGAACTGCTAGGCTTCTCCAATCCCAGCAGTTTCAGTCACTGGTTCCACAATCTGTTCGGCTGCAGCGCCTCGCAATGGAGCAAACAAGCGGCTGTGATGGCGGCTCCGGGAGAATCCGGAGCAGGCAAGTGATGGGCTTCAGCCGAGGTCGCTGGCCGGTTTGCGCAGGAATCCCTGGTTGCCACCGTTGCGATTGGGCGCGAAGCCATTGGCCTGAAGCGTCTCTTCCGTCGTGTCGTAGAAGACCCCGATCTTCATGATCTCTCGTGCCTGTTTCGCTGTCGCGATGGGGCGGCCAAATTCGCCGGAGATACGCACCAACTGCTTGATCTGCTCGACGGAGCTCATCTTGCCCGTGCGGGTCTGGTTCCAAAGCACGTCCTCGATGCCGCACCGCACGTGGAGACCCAAGGCGATCCCGATCATGTTCACGGGCAGCACATTCAGCACCGAGCTTTCCACCGTGACCACCGCGCCGTCGGGCGCAGCACGCAGGAAGTTGGCCAGGTTGTAGATGTTTGCCTGATCCATGCCGCCGCTGATGGCCACCCAGTTCATCACCAGCGGCCCCTTGTAGATTCCGCGGCGAATCATCCGCTCGATCGTTTCAAAGCTGTTGATGTTGTAGCACTGAAACTCGCTCTGAATCCCGGCCGCGGTCAGGCGTCGAATGTGCTCTTCGGCCCAGCTGGGATTCGAGGGCACGATCATGTCCTTGTAGGTCGCATAGAGGTGTGGAAATCCTCGCGAAACTCCCTTGAAGTCATCTATACCGGCATGCTCCGTCACATTCATCTGCGTCGTGTTGACGGTGACAGTCACCTGGTCGGGCTTCGGATCGAGCTCGGCCAGCATATGTCGCGTGTCATCGCTGAGCCACTTGGCGGCCGAGCCATCATCTTCCGGCGCGAAGCTGATGGAGCCTCCCACTTGAATGATCATTTCCGGCACGCGGGCGCGCACCCCGGCGATCAGCTCATTGAACATGGACAGGCGCTTGCTGCCCTTGCCATCGGCTTCACGCACATGCAGATGCAGCACGGTGGCACCGGCTTCGTAGCAATCCACGGCCTTCTGGATCTGATCCTCCATCGTGACCGGGATGTCTTCCGGGAAGTCCGAGGGAATCCAGCCCGGTGCATAGGGAGCGGCGGTGATGATCAGAGGCTGCTGGTTCTCGGGGTACAGGTGGCCGTCAAGGAAGTTCATGGTGTTCTTTCCGCGTTGAAAAGTGAATATCGGGAATGTCGAAGTGGATGGAGTGACCTTGGAAAGTCAGTACGGAACGTCGCCGACGATGGCGGCGCGCTCCATCTTTCGCGGTGCGGGCCAGTAGTCGTTCACTGCATAGTGCTGAGTGCTGCGGTTGTCCCAGACGGCCACATCCCCAGGCTGCCAGGACCAGCGCACCTGGTACTCGGGAATACTGGCTCGGCTGAGCAGGTAGTTCAGCAGCAGCGATGCGCCCGGTGTCTTGTCGATGCCGTGGCGAATGTTCTCCGGCGTGTTGTGGTTGACGAAGTGCGTGGTGAAACTGCCGACATACAGAACCTTCTCGCCGGTTTCCGGATGCGTGCGCACGACCGGGTGCTCCGCCGGCGGGTTGTCCCGGTCCAGCTTGATGCGGTCTTCCTGGGACATGACGGCACCGAACGAAGGCTCGATGCTGGACTTGGCGCGAAGCTTCAGGATCTTCTGCTTGATCTCCTCCGGCAGTTCTTCATACGCCTGGACCATGTTGACCCAGATCGTGTCGCCGCCGATCTGCGGGCATTCGATGCAGCGCAGCACGGCACCCATCGAAGGGTTCTTGCGCCACAGGCCGTCGGAGTGATACGTGTTCTCGTAGCTGTGCCTCGAGTCGCTGCGATAGATGAGCGCCAATCCCGGGTATTGGGGGTCGCTGTTGAGCACCGGGTGGCTCTCCAACTTGCCGAAGCAGCGCGCAAAGGCTTGGTGGTCGGCGCGAGTGATGTCCTGGCCGCGGAAGAAAAGCACCTTGTGCTTCAGCAGCGCGGACTTGATCTGCGCGAAGCGTTCAGGGTCGCGCGATGCCTCGCCGAGGTGGACGTCCGTGACTTGAGCGCCGATGGCGGGCGTGATTTGACTGATCTTCATGGCTCGGTCTCCCGTAGGTTGCGTGATGCTGGTCAGTTCGGCTGGATGTCGAATTTCTTGACGATGGCGGCGTTGCGCTGGAACAGAGACTTGGTTTCGGCGAGCATCGCGGGTGTGTCGACGCTCACATCAGGCTCCAGCCCCAGGTCGATCAGCTTTTGCTGCACCGCGGGCGCGTCCGCTGCCTTCTTGACGGCCGCCTGAAGCTTCACCAGGACCTCGGGCGGCAGCTTGCTGGAGCCAAAGAAGCTGACCTGTCCCGGGAACTGGATGTCCGGATAGCCGAGTTCGGCCATGGTCGGCACGTCGGGGAAGTACCGGGAACGGCTCTTGCCGGCAACGGCATAGGGGCGAAGCTTGCCGCCCTTGATCAACGGCAGGGAAGTCAGCAAGCTGTCGAACATGATGTCGACCTGGCCGCCCAGCAAGTCCTGCAGCGCGGGCGGCGAGCCGGGGTAGCCCACGTGCTGCATGCCCAATCCAGCCTGATCACTGAAGATCAGTCCCGCGTAGTGCGACGAGGTGCCAGTACCGAAGCTGGCGAAACTGGTCTGGCCCTTGCGCGTCTTCAATTGGGCAACAAGACCCTGGAAGTCCTTGGCCGGGTAGCTTGCAGCGGTCACCAGCACACGGCTCGTCTGGGCCACCCTGGCGATGGTCACGATGTCCTTCAGCGGGTCGTACGGGACTTTCATCACGAGCGGCGCTTCGACCAGCAAGTTGATCGCCCCCATCGCGATGGTGTTGCCATCGGGTTCGGCCTTCAACATGGTGCTGAGTCCGATCGACCCCGTGGCGCCGGCGCGGTTTTCAACGATCACGGGTCGGCCCATGTCGATGGACATCTGTTGCCCGACCACACGGGCGGCGACGTCCATCGTTCCGCCCGGCGGTGCGGGCACGATCACCTTCAAGGGCTTGTCGCCGAACGCCCAGGCGCACAGCGCCAGCGAACAGCCGATCGACGCCATGGCAGCGCGTGCCAGTTGTTTCAGTTTCATCTTGGTCTCCGGTTCTGGACGCGTCAGTTCAGCTGGATGTTGAACTTCTTGACGATGGCAGCGTTGCGTTGGTACAGCGCCTTGTCTTCAGCGAGCATCGCGGGCGTGTCGACGCTGACGTCAGGCTCCAGGCCCACGTCGAACAGCTTCTTCTGCACCGCAGGGGCATCCGCTGCCTTCTTGACGATCGCCTGAAGCTTCGCCAGAACGTCGGCCGGCAGTTTGCTGGAGCCGTAGAAGCGGATCTGTCCCTGGAACTGGATCTCCGGAAAGCCGAGCTCGGTCATGGTCGGCACGTCAGGGAAGTACCCGGATCGGCTTTTCCCGGAAACGGCATAGACGCGCAGCTTGCCGCCCTTGATCAGCGGCAAGGAAGTCGCCATGCCATCGAACATCATGTCGACCTGGCCGCCGATCACGTCTTGAAGCGCGGGCGGCGATCCGGGATAGCCCACGTTCTGCATGCCCAGGTCAGCCTGATCGCTGAAGATCAGTCCCGAGTAATGCGAGGTCGTGCCATTGCCGTAGTTGGCAAAGCTGGATTTGCCTTTGCGCGACTTCAAATGGGCAAGAAGACCCTGGAAGTCCTTGGCCGGGTAGCTTGCACCCGTCACGAGCACATAGCTCGTCTTGGCCACCCTGGCGATGCTGACGATGTCTTTCAGCGGGTCGTACGGTACCTTCATCACCTGCGGCGATTCCACCAGCAAGTTGTTCGGCCCCACGACGATCGTGTCGCCATCGGGGGCGGCCTGCAGCATGGCTTGGAGTCCGATCGACCCGCTTGCACCGGGCCGGTTTTCGATGATCACCGGTCGGCCGATGTCCACGGACATCTGTTGCCCGACCACCCGGGCGGCGATGTCCGTTGTTCCGCCCGCCGGCGCCGGAACGATCACCTTCAAGGGCTTGTCGCCAAAGGCCCAGGCGCCGAGCGCCAGCGACCATCCGATCAGCACCAGGGCAGGGCGCGCAGCTCGTTTCAGTTTCATTTTTGTCTCCAGTTCATCCTCGTGTCGGACAGTGGGTTGCCGACGCCATCAGTATCCGACGCACCGCCGATCGACACTTGCTTGCCGGGGACATCGACTTGTCGAAATGGGCCATAACGGACGTCGCGCTTCCGGTTTGGTGACCGTCCCGCAAGAATCGCATCTCCACATGCATTCACCAGGAGACGCACCATGACCAAGGCCATCCGCTTCTATGAAACCGGGGCCGCCGATGTCCTGAAATTCGAGGATGTCGAAGTCGGCGAACCCGGAGCCGGCGAGGCACGCGTTCGCCACAGCTTCATCGCTGTCAACTTTGCCGACATCTACTTCCGGACCGGCTTCTATCCGCAGGCGCTGCCCAGTGGCCTCGGCACCGATGCGGTGGGCGTGGTCGAGGCCGTGGGGCCCGGCGTGACCGACGTCCGCGTGGGCGACCGGGTGGGCTATCTGGTGGGCCCGCCGGGGGCCTACTCGCAGGCACGCGTGATGCCTGCCAAGGTGCTGATCCCCTTGCCCGACGGTATCCCGGACCGCACCGCCGCCTCGCTCATCATGAAGGGCATGACGGCGCAGTACCTGTTCCGCCAGGTCTTTCCGCTGAAGGGCGGCGAGACGATCCTCTATCACGCGGCCGCCGGCGGCGTCGGCCTGATCGCCTGCCAATGGGCGCGCGCGCTGGGCGTGACGATGATCGGCACCGTCAGCACCGACGAGAAGGCCGCCATCGCCAAGGCCCACGGCTGCACGCACGCCATCGTGACTTCGCGCGAGAACATCGCCCAGCGCGTGCGCGAGATCACCGACGGCAAGGGCGTGCCGGTGGTGTACGACTCGGTCGGCAAGGACACGCTGGAAGCCTCGCTCGACAGCCTTCAGCAGCGCGGAACGATGGTCAGCAACGGCACTTCATCGGGCCCGGTCATCTTCAACACGGGACTGCTGGCGACCAAGGGTTCCATCTGGTTCACGCGCCCGGCGATGAGGCACTACATCGAGCCGCGCGAGCACATGCTCGACATGGCGCGGGAGCTGTTCGACCACGTGCTCGCCGGGCGGATCGTCAGCGAGCCGAGGCAGAGCTTTGACTTGGCCGATGCGGCCGAAGCGCATCGCGCCCTCGAAGGACGAAAGACGATCGGCTCCACCGTGCTGGTGGCCTGAGCGACGCGCGGCGATTAACAAAGAGACTCCAATGAAAAGAACCCTGATTGCCTTCGCCGTCCTCACTGGCGGCGGTGCTTCCGCTCAGTCCTCCGTCACGCTGTTCGGCGTCATCGACGCCACGGTCAGCAGTTATTCGAACAAGGCCGAGACGCCGCTTGGCGTCGGCGTCACGACCAGCAGCACAGGACAGAACAGTGGCGGCTACGCCAGCAGCCGCCTGGGCTTGCGTGGGACGGAGGATCTCGGGGGTGGTGCAGCGGCCAGTTTCTGGCTCGAGGGCGGATTGCTCAACGACACCGGCAACGGCGTCACTCCCAGCGGCGGTTTTGCCTTCAATCGCCGCTCGACGGTCAGCCTGTCAGGCGTCCTGGGTGAGGTCCGCCTCGGCAGGGACTACACGCCCACGTTCTGGAACGACGCGGTGGCCGATCCGTTCACCTCCAACGGCGTGGGCATCAACCTGATCGCCACCGCGAGCGGCTTCAACTCCCCGGGCCAGGTGGCCAACGGCTTCCAGGGCAACCCCAACTACCTTCGGGCCTCCAACTCGGTGGGCTACTTCCTGCCACCGAGCCTGGGGGGCTTCTACGGCCAGGTGATGTATGCCTTCAACGAGGCGAGCAAGTACGACCCGGGCACGCTGACCCCGAACCTGCCCAACGGCCAGCGCGCCGGGCGCTATGTCGGCGGTCGCTTCGGCTACACCAAGGGCCCGCTGGATGTCGCCTTGGCGGCGGGCCGAAGCACCATCGGGGACCAGTTCTTCCAGGGCACAACGACCAATCTCGGCATCTGGAACATCGCCGCCACGTACGACTTCGGCGTCGTCAAGCTGCTCGGCGAGTACTCGCACAACAAGTTGAAAACCGACTTCTCCGGCATCCCGCCGCTGCCCAACGCCTTCGGCTTCACCAGCCCGGGCGCCAACGGTGGACTGATCGGCGCGACGGTGCCGGTCGGACCCGGTCTGATCCGGGCCGTCTATACCCAGGTGAAGTACAACAACGTCACGGCCCTGAACCAGGTGGCGCGTGGCCTCTCGCCGGACCCGAAGTCCGAGAAGTTCGCCCTCGGCTATGTGCACAACCTGTCGAAGCGCACAGCCCTGTACGCGACCGTGGCACGGATCGACAACTCGAACGGCGCCGACCTCACGGTGGGCGGGCCGGCCTTCTACACGAAGCCGATCAACGGTTCCGTGCCGACTGCGCAGTCCTCCACCGGCTACGACGTCGGCATTCGACACATCTTCTGATCGCCAATGACCACATTGACCTTGACCGGCTGGCCGGCACTCGGACGCCACCTCTTCCCGGCGTGCTCGCCAGCGTCGTCGTGGCCGCCGCAGCCACGTTTCTGTCGCAGCACCATGGCGGGCCGGTGTTGCTCTTTGCACTGCTGCTCGGCATGGCGATGAACTGGTTCTGTCGCGATAGCGATGCGAAGCACACTGGAGCCAGGGTCTCGCCTTTCGCTCAAAAGGCCAGCGAGTAGAACGTCGAAGCTGCGGGCGAGACCTGGCCTTCAGCGCAATCGAACTGGCCCCGCGAATGCATCACGCTCGCGCGCCGGCGCGCCGCGCGGGGCCGGTGGTTTGGCCGGGTTGTGCCAGATCGCACGCCCGAGCAGTTGCAGGCCCAGGCGATCGTGCAGCGCCAGCGTCAGTCTCTCGACGTACATCGAGCGGGCGGGCGACGCCGCCGCCGCCGACGACGACGACTTTAGATGACTACCGGGGCTTACGTCATGCCGGACATGAGTGTGATGGTCAGCTTAGGAAGCGGACTGGAAAAAATCCCCCCGTTCTTRGAGGGGGGAAAGTTCCTGTAGAAGAACGGCCTGATCATCCGGTGCCGCGCCGTGCGGAACATGCGATGGTGGCGGCATTGAACTTGGGCCCATTGACCCGCGTCTCGTGGCACGCAACGTGAACTCGCAGCGACACACTATTAACCGGTGTGGGCGAGCACATGCTAGCCTACGAGGCCGCCCAAAGGACCCCCCTACCGTGCATCAATTTGACATACAGGTCATGGTCATGCTGTTTGGTCCGCATGTCCCTCCCCTCGCTGCGCCAAGTGTCCACGCGATCGTCGAGGGAAAGAGATCTTGCGCGGTCCGAGGGCAGGGAAAGTGTGGTCCTGGAACAGTGTCTGGAGCGATGAAGTGACCGCGCCAAGCAGCCCGCCTTCGCGCAAGCGCCAGCAGCGCCGCAGCAAGGCCGGCGCGGCCGTCGCTCCGTCGCTCCCCCCTTTCCGAGTCGTTCAGGTCGACCTGACCCCCGAACCGCCGGTGGCGCCAGACGACAAGAAGATCCACGAGCGCCGCCCGTTGCCGCCGGTGCCTGCGAAGCGCGCAGGCAAGTCGCCAAAGAAGTGATCTCCCGAGCTACAGCCATTCGATCTTCAGGATGGGATGAAGCTCGATGCCGTTGAGTGGAGAGACCCCGGTCTGGCCGTGAACTTTGTCAAAAAAACCGACGCCTGTGATGCGCGTGCGTGTTGGCTTCACCTTCGCGGCGAACGTGGGCATGTCCTCCGCGTCGAGTGCATCCCGCGTCACAAACGAAGGTGGCAACCGCTCCAACGCGAGCGGCTGGAGCGGCGCTCCTATGACCGCGTCGCGCGGCACCAGCATGTCATCGAGCTGCACGAAGTCGTGCGGCGATAGCGTGGCGATCAGCTTGTCGTCCACGGCCTGGCGGGCGACCCGGATGTTCTCGAGCCAGGGGCAATTGGCCGCGACGAACGGTGCGCGCGGTGTTGGCACCTCGGCAATCATCTGCTTGCCACCGGCACCGAGAAGCACCAGGTGATAGTCGCCATCGGCCTCCTGCTTCACGCTGATGATGTCGCACTCGACGCGCCACACCGTGAACTCGACCGGGCCGCGCCGGCGTTCCTGGTACCGCGGGAACAGCTCGCTCTGCGGCCGCATGTCCGCCGGACGCGGGATCCGGTCCAGCTCTTCGATGGTGGCGTCCACCACGCCGGTTTGCAGCTTGTGGCCGTCGATCACATTCTTGCCCACGAGCACCGTGTCGCGATCGGTTCCGGTCTTCAACGGCCAGCGCTCCACGCCGGGCTTGGTGACGATGCGCAGCGGGACCATCATCTCGAGGTCGGCGGGCATGCCGCGCGCGCCTTCGGCCATGCACGCGGCCTCGATAGTGGCAGCGACCTGGTCGCTCACGGTCGGCAACCGGTTCACGTCCGTGAACGCCGTGGACAAGTCGTCGAGGCCGCGATCCGTCGCGGGCAGGGGCAGTACAGGTGGCAAGGGCACCGCCGCGTCGATTTCACCCACACGCCCGAAGATGACGAAGCGAGGTGTGACATCGCGGTTCGACCCGTTGCCGATGCCCTTCATCGTGAACCCTGTGGCGGCGAACAGGCGCCGGTCCGGGAAGACGGGACGAATCGCCAAGTAGTCGCCCCACTCGCCCTTGCCCTCATCGTCGAGTGGGCCGCGCTCGCCGCTCGCGGCGACCACGTCCTTGCGCGTGGCGGTGAGGATGCCGACGACATGGGTCGGAAATCGCGGGCCGCCGCCTACCATATAGGTGATCCCGACGTCGCCTGTCGCGTTGCTGGACAATGCCCCGTAGCACGTGGCCGACTGAGGCTCGAACACGTTGATGTTCTCCAGCAGCGAGAAGTTCGTGGCGTCGATGCGCGCGATCTGCACGAAGGGCTGGGCCCGTTGGTTCGAGCGCCGGTCAACGCTCCACGCGAACCAGAGTTGCCCCTGGTTTAGCGTGGCACCGGTCAGGCGCGGATCGGCACGGTCGAGCCAGCGTCGGCCGTCGGGTGTCCGTGACATGTAGCCGTTGCCGCCGATCCAGCGGGCCACTGGCACGTCGACACGCGACGGCTTTGACTGGCCCTCGGGCCAGCCAAACACGGCCAGCGTACTGGTATCCGCATGCGCGGCGAAGAACCCCGTGTCTGTGCAGTTCTGCGCCACCCGAAAGCTCTGCAGATCAAACGAGACGAAAGGCCGGCCGTCCATGGCCGGGGTTGCGGTAGTCAGGCTGTCGATCCGAATCCGCGCCACGCCCGATCCGAACCGCTGCCCGGGTCCAAAGATGTTGGTCGTGACGTACAGATCATTGCGGCCGACTGCAAGGTCGGGAAAGTCCAGGAACGCTCCGGGCACGCCAAACACCTGCGTCGTGAGGTCCAAATGCCGCCACCTGCCTTGCGCCGCGTCGGTCGTCGTTGCAAAGGCGACGCGTTGGATGTTGTCTCCTTCGTCCGGCCCGTACTGGAGGAGCCAGACGAAGGTGTCGATCTGCGGTATGTATTGCGCCACCTGGTCGCAGCAGAACCGGGACTTCGGAGAAGGGTCAGGAAACGCCGTAGCCGGGTCCATGAACTGGAACGTCGCCCCCCCGTCGAGCGAAAGGGCCGCATACCAGTTGCCGGTGTAGAGCACGACTTGTCCGTTGACGGCGCACGTTGGCTCGCCCACATTGGAGGCGGTGCGGTTCGCCGCCGGCTGGCCGAGCTCCGTGTTGACCACGATCCGGACTTCGTCACCGGGGGCTTCCGCCGCGAACGTGGGCGCAGAGAACCGTGCGTCGCGCGTGCTGCTGTGGACGTTGCGCTCAGTACCTTCGCGCACCAGGGGAAGCAGGTGGCGCGGATGGATGCGCCTGGGCCGCTCGATTGTCGGTGGCTCGTTCAGCAACTTCACGCTGGCCGATTTGCTGGCGAGGCGCGCCGAGCCCTCAGAGCGCGGAACGGGCTTCGACTTCGGCTGTTTGTCGCCGCCGGTTTTCTTTGTTGCCATCGCGGGCCTCCACGGGGCAGGTGGTGATTCGATCGTCTGACGGCGTCACTTCCCCTTATCCTTATCCTTGCGGTTGCGCCGCTTCAGTGCGAGGTAGCACAGGCCTGCAATCGGGATTGCGAACAGAAGGAACTCGAACGCGCCGGACCCGCCATCCGGAGAGATGCCGAAGATCTGCTCGATGAAGTCCATGATCGCTCCTTAGTGCACATGGTTTCCGCCTTCGATCGGCGGTGGTTCGAGACGGTGTCATGTCGCCGCAACGTAGATCTTGACGCCTCCGACACACGATGACACCCTCAATCTTGGTGAGAAAAGTGTGATCAGGGATCACGTCCGGTCGGGTGGCGGCCGATGCCAACCGCGGCGATGAGGCTGGTGGTCTACGATCCTGTCTTGTCGTTCTGGCAATCGTTGCATTCGATCAGCTGGGCGCTGACGATGTCGTGGATCTCGTTGTGCTGGTGGCTGGAATCGGTGATCCAGCGGCCGCTGAAGGTCATGGTGCAGCCCTGCGTGATCGCCTCACCCTTTTCGTCGAAGTCGCGCAACTCGTCAGCGATCCAGCCAATCCCGCCTCCAATGGCGCCTCCGCTGAGCGCTCCAAAGCCGCCGCTCGAAGATCTGCAGAGCGAACTCTTCTCCGATTTCCATTGTCGATTGGGCGAGCGGCTCATCCACGGATCTACCAATTCGGTCTTTCTGCATTTGCATCGCCGGATAGGTTGGTTCGTCGCCTTGGGGATCGGGCTTGGAGGAGCTTCGAACGTTGAGCAATGAGCTCGTCGAAGCGCGCTTGGATAGTGCTATCAAAAGGATCCGGGCTTACCGACGTGGCCATCAGGCGCGCGCTTGCTCGGAACTAGTCGCGGAACGGCCGCCCGCGGCGATCGCCCCACCAGGTCGCGGTGTTGAAGGCACGGGTGCCGCGCGGCAGGCTGGACGCCGCCGTGCCTGGCGTATGGTTTTCGAAGGCGCCGGATATACCATTCACGTGTCTATGGATCCGCTCTACAAGAAAGCCATCGCGCAAGGGGTTGCGGGGATGGCCGTATTCGTTGCCTTTATTTTCTTGCCCGCGGGCACGTGGAATTATTGGCAAGGCTGGCTCTTCATCGCAGTCTTTTCCGTCTTGACCATCGGCTTCACCGTCTATCTCGCCCTCCACGACAGGCCGCTTCTCGAGCGCCGCATGAATGCCGGACCACAGCATGAGAAAGAATGGTCGCAGAAGATCATCGTGTCGCTCATCATTCTCGCGTTTTCTGTTTTTATCATCCTACCTCCACTCGACTACCGCTTTGGCGTCTCGCCGGTGCCCGCATACTTGTCCTTTGTCGGGAACATCGTGATCGTATTGTCATTTCTCTTTATTTTCTGGGTGCTGAAGGTCAATAGTTACGCAGCAGCGAACATCAGTGTCACGGCCAATCAAAGAGTGATCGACAGCGGCCCCTACGCGTATGTGCGTCATCCTATGTACGCTGGCGCGCTCTGGCTTTTCATCGGCATGCCGCTGGCACTTGGCTCGTGGCTCACGATCTGTCTCGTCCCGCTCGTCCTGCCGGTGCTTTTCTGGCGGCTTCTTGATGAAGAAAGGATCTTGCGCCGCGATCTTCCCGGCTACAACGAATACGCAAGCCGTGTACGTCATCGTGTCATTCCGTATGTCTGGTAGGAATGGGGCCAGCCATAACGAGACATCGGTGCGCCTGTTGGTGTAGCGCATTGGGTCCATCGGCAACGTCGCGGCCGCCAAGCTGTATTCGGCACTGGCCCTGACCAACAAATGCTCGGTCTCGGGCGTGGCGTCGGCCGACTTGCTTGAGGAGCCCTTTGCGGGTCACCCCGTTGAGGACACCGTGCAGGTCACCCCGGCGTTTCGACGCACTCCGAGTGACGAGGTGCTGCGCTGTGCAGCGACCTGAGCAACGGGGGCTGCGTGAGCGTTGAGTCTCGCGACCTGTCGGACGACTTCCGGGCCTGTCCATAGCGCCTTTCCACACGCTGCGCATCCGCAGAAGTGGTCATGATCCGCCTCGCAATTTCGAGCAGGATAACGTGGACCCGAACCGCCCAGGCCGCGCGAGCGTTCTATTCAACCTAAGGACCAGAGCCCATGCCGATCTCAAACTATCCGAACATCGCCACCGTCGGCGAGGACACAGGAACTGACTCGATCGCGATGGGAGACTCGTGGTTCTCCTATGTCTTCCTCGGCGGCTCCCTCATCAATCACATCAACAACTTTCTATCGACGAAAGGTCATTCCTGCAAGACTGTGGCCTACATGGGCGCAGAGATTGGCTATTTCGTCAGCGGCAAGTACAAGACACTTGCCAATCAGCTGCTGAAGTTCTGGGCGCCGTCGGCGCAAGCGCTATTCCTGAGTGGCGGCGGCAACGAGTTTGCTGGAATGTCAGACATGCGGCCCCTGCTCAAGCAAGACTGCTCTGGTGAAACGACATCCGCGGGGTGCTTTCGGGATGGCGGCATAGACGATGAGGGAACCCTGAACTGGCTGATGGCGCAGACCTTCGAGAACTATGCGATTCTTATCCACCGGGCGCTCAATAGGATGCCGCCGGACGTCAAGGTCTTCCTTCACACCTACGACTACGCGATCCCGACGGGCAAACCGGCAATTCCTGGAACTGAAGCCTGGCTGAAGCCAGCGTTTGACGACGCCCAGATCCCGCTTCCGCTGCAGCAGGGTTGCGTCAATCTCTTGATCGACAGGTGCGCCGACAACATGGATGCTCTGAGGAAATCTCTCCCGAACAGGATCGTCGTCGTCGACACCAGGAACATTCTTTCGCCAGGGGATTGGGCCAACGAGCTTCACCCGAACCCCGCGGGCTTCGCGAAACTCGCCAACACAGCGTGGCTACCGGCCCTTCAAGCTGCCAGCTTGGCAGCCTAGGGCGTGAGGCATCCAGAATCGACTGAACTTCGTCCCAAAGGGGGGGCGGATGGATCTAGGCCAAGACCCGCACATCGAAATGGCCCCGAGGCCTGTCGCTGCCTCGGTGCATCGAGAAAACCCGCTGCTGGTTGAGCCCTGGATTCAATCGTGATGTCCCGGATCCCAATGTGGCGGTCCCCCCTTTGGCCGGTGGATCAATCGGCTTATTGACTTGTGGCGGATTCCGTCGGACCCTTGCGGTTCTGGGGAACCCATGAACAACGAGTCGCATGGCGAGTTGACTGGCATCGAGCTCGGCAGGCGCTATCTGACCTTGCTCTTCGCCGACCTCTCCGACTCCACAGAGCTCGCAGAAGTCATCGAGACTGAGCACTACGCTGCCATCCTGGACGCGGTGCGTAAGGTCTACCGAGACACCATCCCGCGGCATGGCGGGATGGTGGTGCGTGTCCAGGGCGATGGGCTGCTGGCGATGTTCGGCTATCCGGTGACGCGCGAAGACGACGGCCGGGGCGCGGTCGTGGCCGCCCTGGAGATGCACCAGAGGATCCGGGAACTGCGGTCCCAGCTCCCGGAAAGCCGCACGCTGCGCCTGCATACCGGCATCCATTCCGGCCTGGTGCTTATGAGCGGCGGCGATGTCGAGTTGGGCCGTTTTGAACTGCTCGGCCCGGTGCCCAACATCACCTCCAGGTTGTCTGACGCCGCAGGTCCGCACGAGATCCTGGTCAGCGAGGAGACACTCGGACCCGCCAGTCGATTCTTTCTCACCGGTCCGCCGCACCTGCTGAAGGTCAAGGGCCGCGCCGCGCCGCTGCTGGTCTACCGCGTGGACGCCCGCGCCAGCCTGGCCGAGAGCTTCGCCGCCACGTCTCGCCAAGGCCCCACCGTATTCGTGGGCCGCCGTGCCGAGCTTGCTCTGCTGGAACGCGCGATGGACGATGCGATCGCCGGGCACACCCGCTCGGTCGCGGTTGCCGGGCCTCCAGGCATCGGCAAGACGCGACTGGTCGAACACTTCCTGGGGCGGGTCGTGCAGCGCGGCTGCACGGTACTGCGCGGCTACTGCGAGAGCGAATTGCGTGCCGAGCCACTGCAACCGTTTCATCACATGTTGCAATCGTTGGCCGTCGAAGCGCCGCCCAACACGCCGCAAGGCTTTGACGCGTTGTTCGCGCAGGTGGCTGCGCAGCGGCCGCTGTTGTTGTTCGTGGACGACTGGCAATGGGCGGACGATGCATCACACCAAGTGTTGGCCGCGCTGCGCAAACGCCGGGATGGACGGCTGCTGATCGTGCTGTCGACGCGCCTGATCGCCGCCACGCAAGGGACCGTGGTCGCGGACCAAACTCTTGCGCTAATGCCATTGAGCGATGCCGAGGCGACACGCGCAATAGAGATCCGCATGCCTGGGCTCGATCCGTTCGTCGTCGAGGAAATCTGCAGTCATGCCAGCGGTAACCCGCTGTTCCTGGAGGAGTTGTGCCACTCGGCGGCACGCGCCGATTCGGGGCGGCGCATGGGACGAGCGCAGGGATCGGGGTGGCTGAACCGGCTCGTCGAGTCGCGCGTGCAGCAATTGCCTGCGGCCCAGATCGAGCTGGTGCGCGTGGCCGCTGTGATCGGCAACGTGATTCCCGCGTGGCTGCTCGAAGCCATCACGGGCCACCGTGCGGACGGGCCACTGCAGTTGGGCTTGGCCGAGCAGGATTTCATCTTTCCCGGTGAGATGTCCGGCACTTTGCGGTTCAAGCACGGCCTCACGCGCGACATCATCTACGAGTCCGTGGGCCTGCATCTTCGCCAGGAGTTGCACCTGCGCATTGCCGAGGCCATACGGCAGCACGCCGCCGTCGGATCCGGAGGCGAGGCCCTGGAAGCGCTGGCCTTGCACTTCGATGCGGGCGGCGACGCAGTCCAGGCGGCGCGCTTCGCCGAAATGGCGGGCGACAGGGCTCTCTCCGCCTCGGCGCTTGACCGCGCGCGCTCTCTGTATCGCGTAGCGCTTGCCGCGCTCGACCGGCTGCCCATGAGCCCCGAGGTGGCACTGCGTTGGGTCGCTATCGTCCAGCGGCTGGGTCGCGTGTGTGTGTTCGACCCGGTGCGCAGCGAGCTTCCCCTGTACGTTCGCGCAGTCGAACTCGCCGAGCGATATGGCGATGTCGCGACAATTGCACGTTCGCGCCATTGGCTCGGCTACATCAGCTATGGGCTGGGCGATTGCCTGATCGCTATCGCCCACTGCGAGCGGGCGCTGATCGAGGCGCAGGCTGCGCGGGACGAAAAGTTGACGATGCAGGTCGTGGCGGCACTGGGCGAGGCGCATGGTGCCACCGCGCAGTACGATCGCGCGCTGGTTTTCCTGGACGAGGCCATTGCCGTCAAGCGCCTACACCGAAGCGGGCGCCACCTCAACGTCGGTCTGGCCTACTCGCTGGTCTGTCGCGCCTGCGTGCTGGGCGACCGTGGCCTGTTCGCCCAGGCGCACGAGTGTTTCGAGGAAGCGGTCAGCTGCATCGCCTCCGCTTCCCATGAGATCGGCACCACTATCCACGGTCTGCAGAGTGCGGTGCTGCTGTGGCAGGGTCGCTGGGAAGAGGCGCGTACGGCCGCCGAGGAGTCCGGCCGCATTGCCGAAGCGACACGCAGCCTCACGCAGTTGTCGGTGGCGCGTGCGATGGATGCCTTCGCCGGTTGGATGCTGACGCGCCAGCCCGAATTCCTGCAGACCATCATTGACGTCACGGCTTGGCTGGAGCCGCGCGAGAGTGCGTTGTTCCGCTCGCTCAACCATGGCTGGCTGGCCGCCGGCCTGATCCATGCCGGGCGGCGCGACGCCGCCCGCCGCCACGCCGCGCAGGCGCTGCAACGGGGCCGGCAGCGCGATTTTCTGGGTGTGGCCATGAGTTACCGCGCGTTGGCCCGCGACGCCGCTGCGTCCCACAGGCCGGAGCAAGTTCTGCACTATTTCGACATGGCGATGAAGACGGCGCGGGCGCGTGATTCGGCGCACGAGATCGCCGTGACACAACTGTGCGCCGCTGAGATCGCGTGGTGCCATCAGGGGCACCGCCTGAACTCGCAACTCGACGAGGCCACATGCGCCTTCGAGCGCATGAGCATGCCATGGCATCTCGCGCACGCGATGCATTTGCGTGCGTCCATCGACGCGGCTTCCGTCCCGCCGGAAATTGCGTTGACCGGCCCTATGGTGGCGTGAGGATCAGCAGCACCGGCGATCCCGTCGATCGCAGCGTACCGGCGTTCATCAGGCCGGCGAACATGGCCAGCAGAACACCCATGGCCATCGCGTAACCGGGGCAGCCATGCACGGTGGGTTGCGCGGCGCCCGCCTTGTCGCGGCCGAATATCAGCTCGTTGGGTGTGGTGGGATCGGTCAACGCGGACGTGAGGCCAAGGACGACGCGCATGTTGTCGTCCTGGTTGACTACACCGGCTTTGACGGGACTGCGCCACAGCATCTCCGGCACCGGGCGTCTGCGCATCGTGGCGAAGAGCGGGCCGCGCAGGGCGGCGTTGGCTTCGTCGTAGGTGGGGTCGACGCCGGTGGTCGATTCGAACAAGGCTTGCTGGTGCTGCCAGAGCGCCTCGTCCTTGATCCAGGTCTCCATCGTGCGGATGAAGTTGCCTTGCACCGTGGGCGGAAAGCCAAGCAGCACGCCGGCGAGGCTGAGCGCATACGTCTCTTCGGAAACGGTGGGTCCCAATTGGGTCTTGATTGTCGCGGCAAGCGTTCCCGGCGTGCCTCCACTCTGGAGCCAGTCTTTCACGGCCTTGAGTACCGACTGACCCTGCTGGCAACCCGCCTGCTGCACCTCCGCGCGGGGATGCGGAGAAAAGATAAATCGCGATGTGGTCGCAAAGTTCCCGGGACACCGGGGCATGCCGGCGTTTTCTTCGAGGCGCCCGCCCGTCTGCATGAACGCGGAGGGCGCTGGAGGTAGTGTGTCGGGCAGCCCGATCCATGCCTTGCACAAGGCCGCCATCACGAAGTCGCTGAAGCTGACCAGATCGATCGGGCGCCG
Source organism: Variovorax sp. P1_G12 (assembly GCF_056405555.1). Lineage (NCBI taxonomy): Bacteria > Pseudomonadati > Pseudomonadota > Betaproteobacteria > Burkholderiales > Comamonadaceae > Variovorax > Variovorax sp. P1_G12. The sequence goes on from NZ_JBFUBW010000003.1 coordinate 196,243, forward strand.
CACCGGGTCGTCCGGATTCAACGGGGGCAGGTCGGGGAACTGGGTCAGCAGAGATTTCACGATCGGCGCGGTCGCGTCGTACGCAGCCTTTTCGTCGATGGACAGGATCGCGGCATTGAGGGGCTGTTGCTCGGTGCGCTTGGGCCCCGGGTCCAGGCCCAGCAGGTTCAGCCCGATCGATGCGGTCATGCGGACGCCGTAGCCCTCGACCGAGTACTCGCTTCGGGCGTGGTCTTTCAGCGCCTTGAACACCTCCGCCTGCGTTCCCAGGAGTTTCCCATAGGGCGTGCCCTGCAGCGATGCGTCGCCCGCGCGGACCAGCGCCCATGCGGCTGGCGCCTTGTCAGGATCGTCAAGGCGCTGCCGCACGACGTCGCGCGCGGCGGCCTCCTGCTGCGCCGGCGTTTCCACCGGGGGCAAGGGTTGCTGCGCGACCGGCGCCGGCGGGCCGGCCACATAGGAGTTCAGGCTGGCCAGCACGGCCAGCGGGGGCACGAACAGGTACACGCCCCATTCGAGCTGCGCCAGCGGCTTGTCGTCGAAGGTGAACCTGGCGACGCTGCCGTTGCCGTCGAAATAGCGGAACATGTACGACTCTCCGGCCTGTGGCACCCGCAAGAACGGGTCGCCCTGCGACGAGCCCACGCCGCTGCTGTTGCCGCCGGCGATCCAGCGCTGGATCGACTCGAACTGCTCGGCGATGCTGGCGCAGTAGGCCAGGAACATCACGCCGCGCTCGGTGGTGCGATCGGTGGTCGACTTCGGGCCGTATGAGACGCCGCGGCGCAGGATGCGCGGGATATAGGGCCGCCCATCGCGCGGGTTTGCACGGCGAATGTGGGAATGAAACGGGCAGGCGTCGCTCGCGACGGGCGCCGCGTAGTTGAAATCGTTCGGCCCGGTGGCGCCGGTGGGCAGGGGCGCCAGCGGCGTGCCGGATGACTGCCGGCCCATCATGTGCGCGAGCAACTCGTCGCGCTGCGGGGCCGAGAGACCCGCCATCGCACTGTCCACGTGGTCGACGCGCTGGCGGATCTTTCGCACGACGAGGTACGTGCCATTCATCAGGAGGGGATCGATTGCCGGGTTCGGCGCATCGCCTCGATCGTTGCCATGGCCCAGCAGCAGTTCGCCGGCACTCACCAGGTCGCTGTGCGCGACCGCCGGAATCGCGGGGGACTGGCTTGAATAGACCTGCGGCTGGCTGATGCCGTCGACGAAGTCCAGGTGCCCCGTGGTCTGTTGCGCCTGGTTGCGGTAGCTGCGTGTCGGCTCGACGGCCAGCACGCGCAAGCCGGTGCCCGCGGCTTGCAGGGCGTCCACCGCGGTTCTCAACGTGGGGTGCAGGGTGGATGACGTATTTGTTGCGTCGATCATGCGCAGTTGGATGACTATGTGGACTGCCCTCATGTCAATGCGTCGGCCGCCGCCGGCTTGCTGCCCATAGGCCACTGGCCTGCGCCAGCGGTCGGGGTGATTGCCCCGTACGTCGCCCAGCACCGCGCAGCGGCTCTCCATGCCCTCGATGAACTCCTGTGGGAATTCGTTCAGCCGCACGGGCGAGATGGCAAGCGCCTGGAGCCCTGCATACGTGAAGCCGCACAGGTAGCCGATGCCCCCCGGCGTCATCGGGCCGCATTTCGGGGTCAGGCTGGCCAGGTGCGCGATTGCCTGTTGGGCATTCTCGACGCGCAGCAACACCACGCAGCCGTGGGTGATGAGTTCAGCGCTGCCGAAGATGTGGGCCTGCAGTTGCGCTGGGTTGTAGGGCAACGCCGCCACAGCTGCGACCGGCGCGGCGGGCGGGCCCTTGAGCCAGGCCAACTCGTCGGCAAGCTGCACGCGCGTCTTGGCCCAGATAGCGCTTTCCTGGGGCGAGCCAAGGTTGGCGTTGAGATCCTGCATGACCTTCAGGGGCCCTTGCAGGATTGACTGGGCGAAGCGGCGCAGTGTGCCCATTTCACCGTCGTTGTTGGCCGCGTTGCCGCTGGGGAAATAGATCGACAGCCGGTACAGTCCCTTGAGCGTGCGTAGCGGCAGCACCAGGGTGCCTAACCGGTTGGCCGTCGCCTTGCTCATCGCATCTGCCTGTTGCCTTGCCGCGGAGGGCACCGCGAGTCTTGCGATCTCTGCGTCGAGCGTGACCCGGTCGCCACGCTCACGTTGCGCCTTCTCCACCGCCGCAAGATAGGGGTGATCGCCCAGCGGCATCGCCGAATCGGCGTAGAAGGTGCCGGCCTCGACCTCGTTGGCGCGCACCCAGGCGCAGTAAGTTTCGAAGCGCGAGGTGCGTGAGCCGGGATAGCCTTCGCAATGAGAGAATAGCAAGTCGAGCAGCGTGCCGATGTCGCGGTAGATCACCCGCATGTAGGTCTCCCAGCCGCCGTCGAAGGTCACGTTCAGGGACAGGCGCCAGATGCCGATGCCCGACTGGGTCGGCGCCGCCGGATCCGGCGGCACGATGGCGTAGCGGAAGTGGTGAATGATCGAGAACTGCCCAATCACATCGGGGAAGATTGGCTGCAGCAACTCTGATTCGCGAGTGTTCTGCCGCGCGGAGAACAACGCGTCGAGCACCTTGCGCAAGCGTTCGAGATAGCTCACGGGGTCGAAACCTATCACCATGCCGGACTTGATCGGGGCGAAGACCGACAGGTTCGTGATCCCGCCCAGGCCGGTGCTTTTTTTCAGCGTCATGTCCGCGCCTCTTTCTCGTGCGTTGTCACGCCGATGTGACAGACGGCATGGACAACTTGGCAGGCAAAAGAAAAAGGCTCTTGAACGTGCCCGCCATCAGCACGATGCCACCCATGCAACCACGCCGCCTCCTCAATCGTGAGTACTACTTGTAGCGTACATTTGGCAACCCATGATCAAGCAGATCTTCGCGCACGAACAGGAGAAGTTCCCGGCGGCGGGGCCGCTTCCTCGATCCATAACGGCTACGGCATCTGCTTGCATTCAAGGTCGGGGAGGACGGCACAGAGGGCTTGAAATGTGGATTGGCGGTGTCGGAGTATTTGCTCGACGGCAAAATTGACAACTGGCCGAGCGCCTCACGCGTGATGTCGCGGTTCCCTGAGCGAGTCAAAGACTTGCCCTGATCTCATCAAGGGGGAGGAGGCAGCCGGTCGAACGCCGACATTGACTCGTGTCAGCGCGATTAATCTGCGCCTTTCATGCCCTGGAGTTCGGATCATGGGAGATACGCCTGCGGTTAAATCGAATGACTCCGTTGCAGAGGTGAGGGCGAGACGGCATGCGGTCTTCCTCCTGGAGCAGGGCAAGAACGAGGCCGCGATCGCCACCAACGCCCGGTTCTGCGCTCTCGCTCTCTCTGGTGGCGGCATACGCAGTGCAACTTTCTCGCTGGGGGTGATCCAGGCGATCACACTCAGCACCAAATCGACAGTCGCCCCAGGGGTCGCTCCGACATACGCCAACTCGCTACTGTCCTCTATCGACTATCTGTCGACTGTGAGCGGCGGCGGCTACGTCGGTAGCTTTCTCGTCAGCCTGTTCCTCCCAGGTCGGCTCCAGCCGGCCGCGCCCAGCGACGCCGATGCGCACGCGGCCGAGCATGCATTCAAGGTGCTCAGCGTCGAGCCGCCCGGAAGAATCGAGGCGGACCGCCCCGCCGCCGCGGCGGACTGGGTGCGATTCCCATTGGCCTGGCTGCGTGACAACGGCCGGTATCTGACGCCCACTGGCCCGGGGGACTTGGCCTATGACATAGCGCTGGCGATTCGGAACTGGGTCGCAGTGCAGTACGTCATCGGCACGATCTTTGTTCTTGCCTTCGCCGTTCTCTCTGTCCTTCGCGGGCCGCTCTGGCAGCTTGCCTTGACATATGACGTCCGCTGGTTGCCGCAGCCGCCACTCAGCTCACCTCTATCGTTCGAGATGTGGTGGAGCCCGACCGCCTACATACCCATCGCAATCTTCCTTCTGTGGGCCTGCCCGGCCGGGCTTGCGTACTGGTGGGCGGGAAAGCGAGGCGCATTTCTGCCCAGCCTCGCCGCCTGGGGCACGCTTGCGCTGACAGTGATCTTATGGTTCTTGTCGCGCCACGACCCAGTCCCGCAGCGGGCTTCGGTCGCCTTGGCCTTTGCTGGCCTGCTTCTCCTGAGCCTGGTGTTCTACTTCGCGACCTTACTTGTCGCCGCTGTGAGGGGGGAGAGCGCCGCCGTTGCCCAACGCGTGCACCTCACGAGGTGGCTGCGCAACGCACTGGTGCTAGCGGTCGCGCTCACCGTGCTGGCGCTCCTCGAGGCGCTCGGGCAATCCATCTACCTGCTGGTCGTGCGCGGCGGCTCGGTGACGGCGCTTGCCTCTTCGCTGGGGATTGCAGGCGTGCTCACGGCGCTGGTCAAACGTGGCGTGAGCTTCCTGACTGCTCCGAAAGCCAAGGGCCTCGTGTCCCGGATTCCCCTGATGACGCTTGCCGGCGCGGCCGGCGTATTGATCATCCTGTGTGTCGCGCTCCTGTGGAGCGTCGCATTCGCGTGGATTCTTTGGGGCGGACAGATGCCCGATGTCGAGCGCACGACTAGCACCAGCATGACATTCATCGTCGTCTCGGTCTGTGTTCTTGGGTTGGCCCTGCTGACCGGGGTGTTCCCGAGTTTCATCAACCTGTCGAGCTTGCAGACTCTGTACGCCGCGCGCCTGACCCGAGCCTATCTTGGCGCGTCGAATGGGAAACGCGGCGGCGCGTCCAGAGGCGGGAAGGACCAAAGTGCGGCAGAGCCGGTGCAAGGCGACGACGTCGAGATGAAGGACTTCGTCGACCCGAAGAGCGGACTGCCAACTTCGCTCGCCCCGTTCCACCTCATCAACGTCACCCTGAACAGCACAGTCGACCCTGCAGAGCAACTGGTACAACGCGACCGCAAAGGTCTCCCCATGGCGGTCTCGCCGCCGTGCTACTGGATTGGCGGTGACCGGTTTGGCTACCGCGACGCGGCGACCGGCAACATCGATGCGACGCCGTCGGTCGGCAAGTGGATCTCGACGTCCGGCGCAGCCGCTTCGACGGGGCTCGGTAGACAGACATCGCTGGGGCTTTCGCTCCTGCTGGGTGCGGCGAACGTCAGGCTCGGGACGTGGTGGAAGTGTCCGGGCGCCAGCAAGCCGTCAACCACCGCAAGCTGGATGGCTCGCCTGGGCCGATTCTTGTTCCGGACCCAGTCCTACCTAGCCGATGAACTCCAAGCGAGGTTCTTCGGGCTTCGGCGCGACTGGCAATACCTGTCCGACGGGGGTCACTTCGAGAACATCGCTCTCTATGAAATGCTCCGGCCCTCGCGAAACGTCGGCTTCGCCTTTGCAACCGACGCCGGTGCCGACCGCGACTATGAGTTCGGCGACCTGGCTATCCTCATTCGTCTGGTGCGCATCGACTTCGGCATCGAGCTCCAGGTCGACGCTGCCGCTGCATCGGACAAGGTCCTCGGCGAAGTGTTTGGCATGCCGGAGGAGTTCAGGGCGTGGATGTGCTTGCCGCGCACTGCGACGGCCGGGCTCGCGGCGACCTTCTCCAAGCGAGCGGTCCTGCTGAAGGCGAGCTTTCCGAACAAGGCCCCACACTGCTGGATCGTCCTGTTCAAGCCGGCGGTTCCATCGGACGCGGCCGCGGATGTTCTCGAATACGCCCTGGCCGATCCGCACTATCCGCAGCAGACCACCGCGGATCAGTTTTTCGACGAGGCCCAGTGGGAGAGCTACCGAAAGCTCGGCATCGACAACGGCCTCAAGGTGCTGCGCCCCGACATTCTTGCCGCGCTGCGCACCCACACCGGCACAACACTCGTTTGAGGCTCACCCGAAGGGCGAAGCTCCTTCTTCCGCGGTGGGCTGGGCTTCACGACCCCAACTGTCGTGATGCGATCGATGATCTCGCCAGTGCCTGTCAACTTGTGCGCGATCCAAGAGAAGGTGCGCCCCCATTCTCCGAAAGACAAGGGACGACACGCTCATTGCAGGGTGATCTCACGCGCGGGTATTTCCTTGGCCGCTGAGAGATTGGTGCGCGCTGCCGTGGCCATGTGGTCAACCACAAGCGGGTCACCCGCGTGATGAAGACCCAGGGCCCTGGGCATCAAGCCTCGTCGGCGCTTCGATCGCACCACCGACAGCAAGCACGACTCGCCGATCTTCCCGAACCTCTACCGCAACGTGATCCCGACTCAGCCGATCGTCGTGTGGGTCGCGGACTGGCACGAGCCGCAACCTGGCTGCATCCTTCCGAGCACGCTTGAAGCAGCGCGCCGATGCGACGAAACAGGATTTCAATCTTCCCCTCACGCACTACGCCCGGTGGCCCAGGAGCGCCTCGTTGTAGTTGCACTGGGCATCGATACTCCAGCAGGACATCGGGGAACTGTACGTCGCCGATCTCCCTGTCGATGAGCTCGCGCAAGCGCCGCGGCTCACCCTCCTCAGGCAGGGCCGTCACGGCAGGCAGATGCAGCATGCCGTGGACATCGACTTCAAGCGAACCCTGCTCGCAGGCTTCGCCGACGGCGGCGACGCCCGCACTCAGGTTGTGGAGGAGGGGGTCGRCGAGTGCGTCGGCCGTTGCGTGCGCGTCAGCAGAGAGGTTACATTGCAGGCCAAGCTCCCAGWGCATTCTGCATCGAACAGAGAACGGCCTGCTGCGCTGCCYAATCACCTGTCGCCAACTCCAARCGAAAAGCAATGAAAAMACTTCCAACCATCTTCAAGAGCATCTGCGCCSTGGCATTGATTGCGATGACSGCCGGCTGCGCAACTGGCCACCCGGACCGTGACAAGATCGCAATCGCGGCGGGCTTCAAGATCGTTTCACCGACCACTCCTGARCAGACCGCGCTCTACGCCAAACTACCCAAAGACACCGTCACGCCCGTCAAGTACAAGGGAGGCCTCTACTACGTGATGCGCGATTCCTCAAATGGAATGGCGCTGGTCGGCAACTCGGCCCAGTACTCGGTCTACCAGGAAATGCGATATCAACAACGCATGAACAGCGAGGATCTGCGAGAGGCTCAGATCGACGAGATGAATAACGTGGATTGGGGCACGTGGGGCGGTGGCGGCGCGGCCTTTGTCGGCGGTTTCGCCCGTTGAGCGAGCGATCGGCGATCGGCTCTTTCGACAATCGTTAGCTCGATCCCATCGAGCTGCTTCTGGCTGCCGCCGCCGCTAGCGCAATGAACGCAGGGCGGCAACGCAGCCGTTCGCAGGCAAAAGTCGGGGAAAAATTATGCAGTCACAATTATGTTGATTGACCTGCGGAGCCCCCGTCGAAGGCTGCGGGGAAAAGGCGGCAGAGCGGGGAGGGCGGTAGAAGGGTTTCAATCCGGCGGGGGGAGGTGGAGGGTTTTACGCGCTCACTCTGCCCAGGAAAAGCCCGCACGGCATAGGAAGAAAAGGGCGCCGCGGTCTAACGCTGGCCTGCGACAAACTGTCATTGCGTTCGGGGTCGGCATCGCCGGCTCTCGCGCATTTCGTATCGTCGCAGGAGCCTTGCCATGCCCTTCCTCGCGCCTTCGTTCGCCCGCCTGCCACCCCTGGACTACCTGCTCGCCGACCAGGTGGAGCCGCGCAAGAACATCGCCCGCCACCTGGGCGTGAGCCTGCGCACGCTGCAGCGCTACCAGGCCAGCGGCAACGCGCCCCGCGCGGTGTATTTAACTCTCTGGTTCGAGAGCCGCTGGGGCATGGCCGCCTTGCACACGCAGGCCTACAACGAAGCCCAGCATGCCCGCGCCTGGGTCGCCGCCCTGGAGCGCGAGTGCGAGCGGCTGCGCGGCGTCATTCGTGTGTACGAGCGGGCGCAGGGGCAGCCGGCGGCGAATGGGGCGGTTTTTAACTCGGTTTGAGCACGCGGCAATGACAGGACGTGGGCCGCCCCAAGACCGTTGGACGGCTCTGTTCGCCGAATTCGGCTCTGCAGCGAAAGCCGCCCTTCCCCGGTGGCGACGCTTGCGCCCGCAGTCTGGCGCTTTCCTGTCGTTCCCGTCGCGCAACTCACGTAGGCAAGTCAAGAGTCGCGTTAGGGGGACCGGTGCTTTGTGAACTACCGCACGAATCACGGTGGGGGCCTCGCTTCCCCTCCTTGAAGGAGGGTACCGCACGAGTGGCCGAAGCATAAATTCATTGCACGGACCCGACTGGCCCCGGCGTCGTGGGGTCTCGCTCTTCGCGTTCTGCCTCACCTTGAAAGACTCCCATGAAGAACACCGGCTTCAACGATTGCTGGCGCGAGTGCGGGCTTGCCAACCCCAGCTGCAACTGGTCGGCTGAGACCACACAAGGCGTCGTGCTCACGGCGTGGGACCAGCCCGGATCAAACGACCCAAACGTGACGGAGATCATCTGCGAGGGCGGCAAGGACTGGCTTCAGTGCATTCGTGGCGACTGGGTCAACTACCCTAAGGGCAAGAAGTACTTCAAGCATGCCAGCGATGCGATGACTAGCGGCATGCCCGCTCGCCTGATCGTCATCAGTGGACGGCGCTGGCCACGGCCGAGCGAGGTAAAGCGCGCTGTCATCCGACAGCACCAGTACGCCGTGCGCATCACCGAGGTCAACGCTGACGGGTTCATCCGTGGACAACTCATCACCAAGGACGAGTACGACGCCGAGATCAAGCGAAGGATCACACAACAAGGCATCCCATGAACAGATATCACGTCACCCACAAGAAAGAGGCGAGCTGGGGTTGGCACTTCGCCAGGCAGCTCATGGACCTCCTGTTCGGCATCCTGCGCCTGGCCATCGCCTGTGGCATCGTGGGCGGGCTCTGGTGGCTCGCGAAGCACGGCTATTTCAAGTAACGCAAGGAGCTCGCCACAAAGAAACTTTTCATCCCCGCGGCCGATGCCGAGCGCATGCGGTGGGGTAGTAATAAGGTCGACCTGCTTACGGGGCCCACGGCATGGTGTTCACGAGCGGGTGAAGCTCGGCAACCAGGCCTAGGCCCGGCGCCGCAGGCAGCGAGATGCGCTGCGCAGCGAAAGCCGCCCTTCCGGCGGGATACTCAATCAGATCCAGAAAAGGCACATGGCGTGTCTACCGCTCATGACGCCCGTCTAACGGACGCGGACGGCCGACTCGTCGCCTGTGCAACAGCAATGACACGTCTTTTTCATTGAGCCTGGTCCAGCGCAGCCCACACGCACCTTGACTGGTGGTCGGCAAGCGATGCGATGCTCGGTGCGTCCTCTGCGGAGGAGGGAGGTCGAAGTGTCTTTCCCGCTAAAGACCCATGCTCGCTGTTCATCAATTCTTCGCTCACATGTAGAGTCCGGCGCGCCGGATCGATGCGGATGAGATTGGAGGTCGAAGAGCTCGTGGAGATCGGCTCGTAGCAACAGGCCGTTCGAGACGACATTGGTGTGAGCCCCGCGATAGGGGACGATGTGCGCCGCCTCCAGCAGGGGGACGACGGTACATCCGGTGATTGCGCAGGCGTTGCCGTAGCCGCGCAGCAGGGCAGGGCCTCACGAAAAGCAGGCTGGCCTTCGCGCTGAACCACCGAAGCCATGATCCGCCTGCGCGCGTCCGCGGGATCGGTGGGGTCGAGTTCGCCGGCTTCACGCACTTCATTACGAGCGCGTTCGAGTTCGATGTCGTCGGCGCTTGAGATCAACCGCAGCCTCAGGGGCTTGACGCCGGGGTCGTATAACTCCCACACGCCGTGCACGGCAGGGTCATACAGAACGAAGCGAACGCCCCGACCTCTCCCGATGCGGAACAGTTGGTCGTATGGGTTTCCCGTGTCGGTTCGACGCGGGCGGGTGTTGACAGCGTGATGCCCTCGCGAGTTGCTGTTGACGGACATGACCGAGAGGTCCGGGGAGAGGTTTGCCCGCGCGAAGTCGGGGACGCTTGCGACGATGTGTGCGCCGACCTCTCCAGGGCTGACAGGCCCGCCCAGCGCTTTCACCGCATTGAGGACCAACTGCCAGGTTGAGATGTCGCCGTATCGATAGCGACGGTTGCTGCTTTGCTGTTCTCCGTGAGGCGCGGGTTGATCTGGCATGCGGAATCTTCCTCAGTTGGTTGAGAGTCGAGAGGAAAGCAGGATAGCTGCTCTGATTGAGCCGGATACGATCCATGGCATGTCCCTTCCCAATTCAGACTTATACGCGCGGTCTGCCGCCGCCTTTCAGCAAGCCTCCCGCGTTGATCGAGCCCTTTTGATGAAGGATGCGCCCCAGAGCATCCACTTTTCGCGTCCGTTTGCTGGATGGATGGGCGACAGCTATCGAGGGGAGACGCTGATCGTGGCGAAGAATCCAGGCGGCATCCCGAGGAAAGCGCTCGCCGTACACGACGCCTTGGACCACGAACTTGATCTATTCGTCAGTAGCGCAGATCCTGCCGATTCAATGCGGCGTGTCGCGTCGTTCTACGCCGACCAGGATGAAGAAGTTGGAATGAACTACCTCCTCGAGGAGGTGTTGACGGCCTTGGATGAAAAGCGAGCCGATGTTGCCTTCGCGAACATCTGTCCCTTTCGAGGAACGTCTCGGAACGCAATGCGCGCGAACACGATAAGCCTCAAGTGTGTTCTCGCGCCGTTGCTGAACTCGCTTAGGCCGGACACTGTGGTCTAACAAGACTGTGGGCAATGACGCCACCTCGCTGACGAGCCAGCGCCGGAAAGATGCCAGGTGTTTCTGGCAGCAGGAGGCACCTCTTCAAGCATCCACTCGCGCAAGCACTCGAGTTGGAGGCAGACGGAATCGTCGAGCGCAATGCCGATAGTCGCTCGAAGCGATTTCCGTCGACGCGGGTCGTCGACCGGCTCGGTGTCAACGAAACCGGCAACAGCCCAATGCAGCTCATCAATACTGGTGATCCCGGCGTTGGCAGCGTGTGCTACCGTGCGCTGCACCCGGTCCCCATCATTCAGTCGGGCCAAGAACAACCCAGAAGACCGGAGCTGACGCAGGAGAAGCAACATGGGAACGTCGATTGTGCGGCCTCTACTGTTGATCTTGGGAATCTGTGCATCCAGTCCCGGGCTGACGCAGGTTGCGGCCAAGTACGCGCCGATCCCCGCTGGATTCGATTTCCCCGCCAGCAGCGACACCATATTGGCAGCACTTAACTCCGGCAACGAAAGCGCGCTGCGACTGCATGCATGGATGGTCTTTGCCGGGCTCACCCAACCAGCGAGGCCGCAAGACCCAACGTCCGAGGCGGTGTGGGAAACGTGGTACTCGGGACCGGAGGTGTTCGGTGCAGGGCCGTCTCCACAAGGTGTCAGATCGCTACAGCGGCGCTTCTCTGTGCCACGGCAGTTCTTGCCGGCAGGAGGCGGCGCTGCACCCCAGGCCATCGGTGAGTCCAACCTTGCGTTCACGCTCTTCAACGAGGAACTACGCGATCACACACGCACAAACAAGCTAAACATGGCATCCACACTAGATGCCCTTAATTCAGCCTGGCCAGCGAATACGCCGATCAACGACCGTCGAATCAAGGACTATCCTCCCAAAGCGATGTCGTTGAAGATCGTCTGGAAGCTTGTCAAGAAGACTGGATTCACGGCATTGCCGATGTGGGACGAACAAGCGCCAGTTGACGTTGCTCCTAGCCAACCGGAGAGCACATGGGCTCGGGTAGTGGCCATTGATCCGAAACGGAAGAGCATTCCTGCCGGGGAAAAGCGAGATATCTTTTCGTCAGGCAAGCAGTTCAAGGGCTCACGCGTGGTTCCATTGAGTGCGTTCTACCATTTTCAACTCACCCAGGATCAAGCGACGCAGGTCAACCAGACCGGGAGCCGCAGGCGGCGCCCAGAAGGGCGACTTCATGGCGGTCGTGGCGATGCACTACACCACCAAGGAAATCCCGAATTGGGTGTGGGCCACCTTTTGGTGGCATGACAGCCCAAACGCCGGGAAGTTCGCCACGGAACGTCCCGCGGTATTGAAGGGAGTCTGGCGCAACTACCTCATGAACGCGTCGTACGACATGGACAAGCCCGTCGAGACGAACGGGACGCCGCGTGTTGTGTTCAATCCTTACTTGGAGGCTCGATTTCTAAACGGCGTCAATTCGAACTGCATGACATGCCATAGACGGGCCGTCTGGGCCAAAGACAATCCTCAGCCGGCGTTTCTACCAATCACTCGAGGTGCGCCGAAGCCCGACGACCCCGCATTCATTGACGCGACGTCCGTCGACTTTTTGTGGTCACTGCTATTTGAGCGCAACAACTAAGGAGGCGTCGTGAAACGATTCGACCGGGTGAAGCAGATTCTGGACGAGGCGATCGGTGACGCCGCAATTGGCGCACACGGCGCGTTCTGGCGACCGCTGGACCTGCCTGCATTCAAGGCAAAGAAGGTATATGGCAAGCAACTCGTTGTCGCTGGAGATGTTGGCAAGTCAAACCTCATCCTCGCGCTCAGAGGAGAGTCCCCCTTCGGGGCAGACATCGGCGTGGCTGGGGCGACATATCCGCGCATGCCGGCAAGGATGCCGCCGGTACCCAACGGTAAGATCGACTTCATCGCGCAGTGGGTCGCAGACGGGTGCCCTGATGATGAAGCGCAGGCGGGACCCTGACAACGCATATGGATCATCAGTCCAGGTGGGCTATCAAGCTCAAAAAGGCTCTGCGAGATGGACAAAGCCGGCCGGGCGTGGTCGGAGTCGACTACGGCTTTGTATACAAGGCGGGAGAGCGATTGAAGACGCTGGGCATTCGCTTTCATGTGAACGAAAAGCTTCCGGTCTCCGCTCTTCCTCCCGAGCACGTGCTCCCCAAGAAAATCGACGCTGTGCGCTGTGACGTCGTACGGGCCCGGTACGGCCTTGCTGCCTCCCCGAGAGCAGTGTGCGACCCTGTTCAGATCGGCGTGAGTTTGGGGAACATCGAGCACACCAGCACAGGCACGCTCGGGTTGATCGCGCGGGACAACCACACCTCCGGCATCGCACTGGTTAGCAATTGGCACGTGCTGTGCGGCTCCACGAGTGCGAAGGTCGGGGACAGAATTTCACAGCCCGGCCCGCTACATCTGGGGTCACAGCCACCGCGAATCGCCGGTAGGCTCGAGCGCTGGCTCGATCTCAACGTCGGCATTGACGCAGCTATTGCTCTGATTCACAACCGAGTTCATTGGAAGGATGAAGTGTTCGGCCCGCCGATGAGCATCGCCGGTACGCAAGCGGCCACGATTGGAATGCATCTAGTGAAGTACGGCGCGGTTTCCGGCCTGACCCATGGGTACGTTGACGGCATTGCTGGGTCGTACCGGTTGGACTATTCTACCTACGGCGATACCACCAGATGGATGGACGGCATCCGACTTGTCGAAGATCCTGATCACCCCGAGGCAGAAATCAGTTTGGCTGGCGATTCGGGCGCACTTTGGTTCGACGCTGCATCGGGCCATGCTGTCGCGCTTCATTTCGCTGGCGAAGACGGACTGGGCCCTACATCGGAATACGCTCTTGCTTACCCTATCGCCAGGGTGATGGACCTTCTCGACGTCAGTCTTCCGTAGACTCAATAGATCTACAGGCGTCGAATGGCAAGTCCGCGGGAAAGCGCGGAACTCGCGAACGCGATCGAGCCGCCCACGCCATGTTCGACATCTCATCGCTCAGGGATCGATCGTTGTTCAGAGCGTTCGGTCTCGTTCAATCGGTTGGGGTCACCCGCGGCGGCCAAGGGCCGAGAATGCTCATTGTCAAGTCCAGATTCTCATGGACGCTAGTCAGTGCTTTCTGAAGTCGCTCATCGTCGAGCGGCGCCCGCAGATCCTTGCAGGATGCTTCTAGGCCTGCCCATGTCTGATCGAAATCCGACTGCGTGTCACCATTGAGCGGTGTACTTTTCGTGATGAGTTCCCAGGTCATCTGGCTCGCGAGGGCAAGTTCCTGCCGCAGAGATAGAGCCTGCTGGATCGCCAAGGACGAAGAGGCCCCCGCGACTCGCCCGTCCAGCGCGGCGCTTGCCGCCTCGATCGTGGATGCTAGTTTCAGGTAGGCATTCAGTTCCATCAGACCCTCGCACGACTATTTGATCTGACCGACAAAGTCCGTCGCACGTTTCAGCGTAACGGATGGAAGCGTCGTCTCGCTGACGCCGCAGAAGATTCCGACAAGCAACGCGAAGGCCCACTCGGTGCCGACCTTGGTAATTTCAACTTCCCCGAGCTTTATTGAGATGGCTCCCACGTGAAAGAGAAGTCCTATCACGGTGGTCATTACGCCCGCGTAAAGAAGTCGGATTGTAGGTCGCAGTCGATCGCTATCCGTGTTCGTCAGATCGCCCAGCGCGATGACCGTGGTGCGAATCGCGTACGACAGCCATACTCCGATGAAACAGCCTAGCCAGAGCAGCATGAAGTTGGCCCACAAGATCTTGTCAATCATATGGGCCTTCAGCCATGCATCTACTCCAGGCAACGAGGTATGGGCGAAGATCACATGAATGATCAGGAACGGAATGCTCAAACGCACCGCGGCCCATCCGAGGACCTGCAGATGGCCGTTCTTGACCTTGCCACCCTCGTCGTCAACCAGATCCTGGGTCAGGTCGTCGAGTCCCATCTTCGCGACCTCTGGAGATGCTGTAGCGCCCTCCAATCCGAGTTGTGCTAGCAGGAACAACCGCACGTAGTAGCGCCTGAATTTCGGACCTGGGTTGGTTTCATCTTGGGCGTACAGCCTTCGAACGATGCTGAGTACCTTGGTGAGTTGGGTATAGAGGTCTATCTGGTCCTTGGACGGTGGCTGTTGCCCGTTGGAATCGATGCCGAAATAGATGTCCATCGCCTTCTGATCGGAAGGGTCGGGGTAGACGGTAGGGCCAAAACCCGTCGGCGAACTCGAATCACGCGGAGGGTTGGGATCGGGGGGCGGATTGAGGATTGTGCCGTCGCCTTTGCTGGTCCAAATGAAGTACGAACCTTTGTTCGGCATGCTATGCCCCTCCTCGGCTTAGCTGAAGCATTACGTGAATGCCGGTGGGAGTCAATCCTCTTAACGGAGGAGGACCGGTCTAACTGAGGTGATGACCTCTTCTTACCGGGCCGCCATGCACCGAACGTCCGGGCGTAGAACTCTCGCTTGATGTTGGTTAGAGCCGCGGCTCATGGCACGTTGGTGCCGTTGAGCCTAGCCAGCCACGCTGCCCGTTCGAGCAACAGGGCCGTTGTGATGACGTCGCACTCCATTTCCTGAACCAAGGCTTGAGCGATGTGATCCTGTCCATCCTCAAATTCGATGATGGCGCGTTCGAACGGGGCGCCTAGGATCACTGCGAGCTACGTCGGCTGCCTTTCTCAATGTAATCTTTCAAAGTACAAAGAGGACTCTTCCAATGCGACTCTTCTCGCGTCTTATCTTGAGCAGTGCACTGGCCTTGCCCCTCCTGCTGAACCAAGGGTGCGTCAACCTAGAGGCAGTGAGGGAATTCGGAAAGACCTCGGCTGAACTGTCAAGCTACCCCGACGCGGGAAAGGCATTCACAGAAAGCGCCCGGACCATCCAGCCGTACCTGACCAACCCTCCCCTTGAAAGCGAAAAGCCCGAGGCACGGGATGCGCAAGTCAATGCCGCATCTAAGGTGCAGGCGACACTCGCCGCATACTTCGCCACGTTGGCGAAGTTGTCCGGCGAGAACGCATTTACCTTGGACAAGGAACTCGACGCCATCTCAAAGGGCCTAGATGCTCTCCCCGCTGGTTCGATTGATCAGCCAACCGCAGATGCAGCAATAGGTCTGATCAAGGTCCTTCAAAAATACGTCCTCGCTGGTGTTCAGGCGAAGGCGGTGCGCGAACTCGTCGAAGAAGGCGGGCCGCGAGCAATGCGAATTCTCGACCGGCTCGACGAGTTGGCCGGGATTTGGCTTTCTATGGTGGAGAACGACCAGAAGAATGTCGCAGGGACGCTGGAGACCTTAGCTTTGGCGAAAGATGTACCTCCCCTTACCCGTCTCCTTGCCAAAGATCGAATGCTCCAATTGCAACTCAGCTATCAGACCTCCATAGATCGGATCAAGGTAGTGCGAGCTGGGTTGCAGAGGATTAAGACGGCGCACGAGGTCATGGCTGCTAACCTGGACAATCTAAGCAACGATCAGCTACAGGCGATCTTGAAGCAAGCCGCGGCTGACATCAAAGTCGTCAAGAAGAATCTGGATGCACTGCGCTGAGGAGAATGCAATGGCTACGACATTGACATCAAGCCCCATCCTGCAAGACGTTGAGGCCGTGAAACGAGTGGCGCTTCTTTTCAGCGATCTGGCCGGCGCCTACAACGAACGGCTGAAAGCAGAGGCGCCCAATCTCCTCCAGTCGGAGGTCTACGCGCGCCTCCAAGAAGAACAGCGGCTTCGCTCTCTCAGCAATCAACTCTATTTCGAAGCCGCCAAGCGAATTCTCGCAGACGCCCTCGACGACCAGCAGAAGCTCGAACAGAACATCACAAAGGCCGAGCACACATTGAAGACCATCCAGAGCTGGCAAAAGGTCCTCGATCTTGTTGCAGATGTCATTGTGCTTGCAGGGTCGCTGGTCGCAGGAAAGCCTGGCCCTATCATCGCAGCCCTCACTGAAGTTCGCGAAGACATCAAAGGCACGTAGTTCGGCCACTTCGGAAATCACCAACGGAAGTTTCTATGTGTTGACCGAACTGATTGGTAGGGAGCCGACGGAACCGAATGCATTCCGACTCTCCGTCGTCGCTTGGCGCTCATCACCGCGTAGCGCGACATCGATAGAACCCTGAGGAGGTGTGGAGATGGACGAGCAACTCGATCCCGTCGACGGCAACCTGCGAGGCGCGCGCAACCTCGTGGTGTGCTGCGACGGCACCAACAACACTTTGACCGGCGGCTTCGAAGATACCAATGTGCTGCGGCTCTACGGCTATCTCCGCAAGCATGTGGATCCGGACACCTCGACGCTCTACTACGACCCCGGTGTTGGGTCGCCCGACAGTGCTCCGCCCACCGGACTCGTTGATTTGGTCAAGCGTCGATGGCAGCGCGTTGCCGGTCTGGCGTCCGGCGGCGGCGTGTACGAGAACATTGGCGAGGCGTATGCCTTTCTGATGCGCGAGTGGGAACCAGGCGCGCGGATCTTCTGCTTCGGCTTCTCGCGGGGTGCATTCACGGCTCGTGCCGTCGTGGGCATGGTGAATCTCTTCGGTGTGCTGCGTCCCGAGCATGAGGCGATGATCCCCACGCTGGTTCGCATCTATTTCTCGCAGCCAGCGTTCTCAGAGCAAGTGCATGGGCGGAAGAACTGGCGCCGCGCGGCAGCAACGTGGCTGCATGTCGGGTTGGCCAGGCCGGGGAAGGCTCAGGGCGATGGCGTGCACGGTTCCGAAGAAGTTGCTTCGAAGGTCACGCGCAAGGATCTGGCCCTGCAGGTCAAGGACAACTTCGCGCGGGAGGCTCAAATCTATTGGGTTGGCGTGTGGGACACCGTGGAATCGGTAGGACTGCCACTGTTCGGTTCGCTCGACAATCCGTCGACGGCCACGTTTCACGACAAGCCCAACATTCGCAACGTGCGCCACGCCCTGGCACTCGACGAGCATCGGTGGCCGTTCCTTCCGCGCCTGTACGACTCACCGAGCGAAGTGACGACGGCCGATGGCCGTACCCTCAAGCAACTGTGGTTTCCAGGCGTGCACTGCGACATAGGTGGCAGCTATCCTGGTGCCCAGAGTGACAGCGCCGCATATCCGGACCAGCGGACCGGTCTGTGCGACGCGACGCTGCAGTGGATGGTGAACGAAGTCGCAAAGGAACTTGAAATTCCCGAGCTCGACTCCTCATCCGGGCCCGGACTTCCCGACTCCGACGAGTTCGGTACGCCTGCGCGATACACCTTTCCCGGGCAGCTTCCGTTGCGCCACGATCCATTGCACGACACGCCACTGTGGGCCCTAGAGCCGGCCGCGCGAATCTGAACACGGCCTAAAGTGGAACGGCTGCTCCGATGGGCGAGGATAGAGCCCGGCATGACAGGAGCGGAAGATGAGCAAGAGACCCCGCCGCAACCACTCAGCGGCCTTCAAGGCCAAGGTGGCGATTGAGGCCTTGGCCGATGGCAAGACGATTGCCGAGATCGCACAGAAGCACGACGTCCACCCCAACCAGGTGACGGAGTGGCGCAGACAACTGCTGGAACGCGCCGCAGGCGTGTTCGGCGGTGCGACGGCGACCGAGGCGCCGGCGATAGACCTCAAGGCATTGCACGCCAAGATTGGGCAGCTGACGCTGGAGAACGATTTTTTAGAGGGTGCGCTCACCAAGGCGGGATTGCTGAGCGCAAAGCGATGATCGACCGTGATGCCGAACTGCCGATCAAGCGCCAAGCCCTGTTGCTGGGCATCAGTCGAGGCTCGGTCTACTACCACCCCGAGCCGATTGCCGACAGCGAGCTGACGTTGATGCGTCGCATTGACGAGTTGCACCTGGAGCATCCGTTCGCGGGCAGCCGCATGCTGCGGGACTTGCTGAGGTTGCTGGGCATCGAAGTCGGACGGCGGCACGTACGCACGCTGATGTGGCGCATGGGCATCCAGGCGCTGTACCGCAAGCCCAACACGAGCAAGCGCCACCCAGCGCATCCGGTGTTCCCGTACGCGTTGCGCGGGCTGGCCATCGAGCGGGCCAACCAGGTCTGGGCGCTGGACATCACCTACGTCCCGATGGCGCGCGGCTGGGTGTACCTGGTGGCGGTGCTGGACTGGCGAAGCCGCAGGGTGCTGGCGCATCGAGTGTCGATCACGATGGAGGCGGACTTCTGCGTGGAGGCCTTGCGCGAGGCGACGGCGCGTTGGGGTGCGCCGGAGATCGTGAACACGGATCAAGGCAGCCAGTTCAGCAGCGCCGAGTTCATCGCGGAGGTGCAGCGCATCGGTGCACACCAAAGCATGGACGGCAGAGGCTGCTGGCGCGACAACGTCTTCGTCGAGCGGCTGTGGCGCAGCGTGAAGTACGAAGACGTCTACCTGAAGGGCTACGACGGCGTCAGCGCCGCACGGCTTCACCTGGCCGCCTACTTCGATTTCTACAACGCCCGCCGCCCGCATCAGTCGCACGACGGGCGCACGCCAGACATGGTCTACTTCGCCACGCTGCCCACAATGAAGGAGGCTGCCTGATGGGTTGAACCATGAGTACATGGCTCAACCGGGGCGCCTCCGGCGGCCTGGCAGGGGCCTGAAGATTGAAAGAATCAAACCCGCAGCCGATCCACTTATCTCAGGTCAAAGCGTGTTCAGACGAGCGGAGCCGGCTCTCCTCGCTGGCATGACAGTGCGCCGCATGCAAGACGAAAGGATCATCACCAACGGTGAAGCGAAGGCTGGTGTGAAGAAGGGCATCGTGGTCGATGTGAAGGCGCCTAGCCCGAACTACCTGGCGGGCCCCAGCGTGTGGGATGAACGCCGCAAGCTGTGGCCGTTGGTGATGGCCGTGGTGTTTGCCGTGCTGTTCTCGATGCTTTCCGGGTGGAACCTCGGCCCCGCGGAAGACCCCGTCATCCACGGCAACGCTGCTGGCTGCAGCTTTGCCATGCAGCAGTTGGCCACCATTTCTCCGTGGACCATAGACGTCACGGCCATCCGTCCGGACTGCGAGCCCGCCCTCCCCGGTGGCCTCCGAAATCCGAAGGTCTGGACCGACTACTCGAAGTTCTCTCCGGGATGGGCGATGGTTGCTGACCTGCTCTTCGTCGCCTGTGCCGGATATATCATTGCGCGCCTAGCCTCGCGCGTCTTCACGTGGGCAGTTGGATGGAGACGGCCCGGGCAGTCGAGACCGGCCTGGTTGCTGGCCATGGGGTGGCTGCCGGCAATCGCAGTGGGCGGCGATGTGCTCGAGGACCTGGCGACGCTGCTGTTCATGGCCTTGCAGGCCATGTCGCTTCCAGCCTTGGCGCAGTTGACCCTTTACCTTGTAGGCATCTCGTCGTTGGCCAAGGTGGCGGGCTATGCGTTGTGCCTGTTGGTGTTCGGAGGTGGACGGATGCTGCTGGCTGTATGGCCAACGAAGGCAGTTGGAAAGGTGGGGCGAACGCCTGCTCAACTCCGTGTGCTCTCCCCTGAGTCATCCGGGTCGGGCAAAGTTAGCGCCCGAGGAGCGACGCCAGAGATACGCGCTCGTGCACAGCCGCTCACGTCGCAATAACAACGCTGCGCGACGTTCCGTCAGTATGATGTTCTGGCGGTCAATGTTTTGATGAGGTGCACTCAAAATTAGGAGGAAGGTCTATGGCGAACACTGAACAATCCCAGACCATGACCGTACCAAGGGAGCCTCACACCGAATCGACCGCCCCAGTCGAGACGCCGACCGCAAAGCACTGGTACACGGAGCCTGTAACAGCTGCACTTGTCGCGGGCGCTGTTGGTCTAGTCGGCACTGCAGTCAACGCATTTTTCAGCATCCAGCTCGAACGTCAGAAGCAGGAGGGGTCAATGATCTTAGAGGCGATCAAAACCGGCGATCAGCAAGCCGCAGCAAGGAATCTGCTATTTTTGTCGCAAGCCGCGCTTGTAAAGCTATCCGATGTACAGGCAGCAGCGCTTGCATCGGCTGCCGGAAATTCGACTCTTCCAGTTCTTCCTCGCCCCGGCGCGCCGATACCGGCCAATGTCGAGTTCAAACCATCGCCGTCGTTGACCACTACCCGCGAGACGCTGCTCGCAAACGCCCTAAGTTCGTTTGAGGGCTATGCGCGAGGAATCGGTTTGCCGGTGACCGCTGAGAAAATCAAGATCACCATCGCAACTGGCGCGGACGCGAGCTCTGCTGGCGCGCCAGGTTGGCTGTCTCGTTACAACGACGCCGATAAGACGATCGTCACTGCGAGCGATTTTGCGGATGATCCGAGCGTCGTTTTAAGGGAATACACTTGGCATAGTTTGTGGGACGCAGTTCGCCAAAAGCAATTCGTAAAGCGATCCGCCCGCTTTGCAACGATCGGCTCGGGGCTCGCAGCCTATTTTCCGTGTAGCTTTTCGAATCGACGGGAGATCGGCAGTAAGGCCGCGGCAATGGCTAGTGGAAATCACAAGAGCCTTTTCGACATGGCGGACCCGCGCCCAGTTGGAGACATCAAACTCGATAACGAGGTTTCCATTCAAATGGACGGAGGCTCCATTTGGGGCAGTCTTTTCTGGGAGATTCGCGAGTTGCTGGGCAAGGAGGTTTCCGACCGACTTTTAGTGATGGCATGGAGCAATGTGGCCGAGCCAGCGAATGAACAGCAAACCTATGAGGTTTTCTTCAAGAGTGTGCTGGACGCCGATCAATCAATCGAGGCCGGCAAGCACTCGGATCAGATAAAGAAAATATTCGGTCAGCGCGGCGTTCGATAAACTGGGATCACGGCGTGTCCAGAATTCGACTGGAATGCTCATGTTCGTCATCATCGGTTGGCATTCGCGCCGAACGGCTAGGCTGGAAGCGTATGACCGCGGTCCAGCGAACGCTCTGGTGGGCGGCATACAACGCCGCGAAGATGGCCAAAATGGAAGCGCGGAGACCCTCATCCGCCAAGAAAGCAGCATCGAAGCTTGCTGAAACCGCGCAAGTCTGAGGCGGAAATAGAAAGGGGTCACCCTCCTTGGCCTCATCGAACGCCACGAGCCGGGTGTCCCCCTGGTACCGCGCGGGCACCGAAACGCCAAGAATAGTTCGCACTTCCAGGTTTTCAAGGCCGTTGGCGGTAAGTTCACGAATCGTTTCAACTGCGGCCTCCACAATTTTGGGCTTCTCGCGCTAGATCTTTCCGGCTATGGTCTCTCGAGTTCGAGGGATCGACTGGAGGTTGCAAATGCATCTGAACCGTGTGTTGGCGATCTTATTGCTGGCGGCTGGCCTGCTTGGAATTTCCGGCTGCTCAAAGGAGGGCGGATCAACCGCACCATCGCCGAGTCTCCCAAGTGGCGGTCCAAAAAACCAATCTCCATCCATGCCCGGTACCGCTGGGGATCCGCCTTCAGGCTCGCTTGTTGGAGCCGGCGGCTCAATTCCTGATCCCGGCCCACCACCGTCAGCGCCGGCGAGCAAGATGGATGTCATGCGACCTGGTGCGCATGAACCTGGGGGCGAACGATTCCGGCCGGACACCTCCAAGGTCGTAACCAAGCCATCGGCTCCCGCGCAAAACATCGGTCCCGACCGGGCCCGCGTAGCGCATCCCCAAAATTGATCTTCCCCAAGGAAGTTCTTTCCGGATATGGTCTGCCGGGTTCCAGGACCGAATTGGAGATCTGCGATGAACCTGAATCGTGTGGCTGCGGTTGTGTTCTTGGCCTTTGGCTTGGCTGGAGTTGCGGCGGCGCAGACGAGCACGACCCAGCCGAATCCGCCAGCGCTGTCTTCAGGCGGCCTCCTGGGCAACCCTGCCCTCACTTCTCCGGCCGCGCCTTCTATCCTGCCGCCCAGACCTCCTTTGCGCCCAGACCCAATTCCCGCTCCTGGCCTTCCGCCCCCGGCACCGGTAGACGCCCTTCAGCCCGCGCCGCCGAATATCCTTCGACCTGAGGGCAGCCGACTCCAGCAGGAATCGACCCAGGGGGAAATCACGCGCTCCTTGGGCTCGCAGAAGCAGTAGGTCCGCTCATGCCCCAGCAGCTGCTGATCTTTGCGGCCTGGACAGGCCTGTGGCCCCTCTTTTTCACGGCAATTGTCACTGCTCTCGTGCTGGCGTTCCTGTACCAGGGCACCGCCTTGTTCAGAACCCGCTTGATCGTCGCCTTTGCTTTCACGCTCCTGGGGATGGTGGCTGGGTACATGTCCGGGCTCAGCCGGCAGCCTGCGGTGACCGCCGTGGTCCCCGCGGCGCTGTCGCTGATTGCCGGGCTTTCCATCTACATCGTCGGGGCGAAGCGGGCGGACCAGGTGCTCATCGCACTGTGTGTCATTGGTCTCTGCACCAACCTGCTCCTTGGGATCGTCTGGGGCGCTCGAGCGCGCGTAGCCTCAGAAGATCACTACGCCTCCGCGCCGCGTAAGCTGTGGGAGGCCGACGTCGAGGCCTATGTCATTCAACATCGCAGAAAGCTCGGGTTGCAGGACTATCCACCAGCGCCATCAAAACCAAAAACAGACGACAAAGACGAAAAGGATTAACCCTTTGGTTTTTGATTCCCAAGGTGGCAGAAAACCTGGCGCCGAACCAACGCGAGACCCGGAATCACCTGCATCCGGCCGTTACCGACCCACACCTCCTTGAGTGCCGACGGCCGCATGGTACCTAGATGTCGCCTTTTGCGAGAAGTCGACGGCGCTGCAAGGCAGCGGTTGCGGAGTTCATCTCTATGCTGGCTCATCAACTCAACGCACTCGTCAGCGAACTGTCCGATCAGGTCCGAGCCGTGAACAGCGGCGATCTGCGCCGGGCGGAGGGGATGCTGATTGCACAGGCCCACACGCTCGACGAGCTTTTCAACAACCTGGCGCGTCGTTCGCATCGGAACATGGTTGGAGGCTTCCCGCACGCTGCGGAGACGTACCTCCGCCTCGCCCTGAAGGCGCAGACACAGTGCCGGGCCACCATTGAGACGCTGGCCGCGGTCAAGAATCCGCCCGTGTTCGCCAGGCAGGCCAACATCAACAACGGCGGTCAGCAGCAGATCAACAACGGCGTTCCCGCGGGCGCGAACGCAAAGCCGATTCCGGAAACCAAAAAATTGGAAAGCATCGATGGCGAATGGCTGGACACCAGAACGCGGGGTGCGACAGTCGGAGCTGATCCGCACCTGGCGACCGTGGGAAAAGACAAAGGGACCCGTCACGCCCGAAGGAAAAGCAAAGGTCTCGCGTAATGGATACAAGGGCGGGCAATGGCGGGAGGTGCGGGACATCACGAGGGCCTTGAAGGCTGCACTACGGAGCCAGCGCGAGGCGCTTTAGCGCGACCGTCACCCGACGGCAGCCGTTGGCAACCTGGGAACTTCGTTCGCGCTTCCTCCTTGGGACGGCACTTGCCACCTCGATCGCCAGTCCCGTACACTCAACATCGCTCGGGGCCTTGAAATCTCGACCGTGATGGGAAGTACTTCCCTCACACCGCCGGATCTGCATTGATTGCCCGGCGCCCGTACTGCGGTTATCGCCATCCGGGGACCTCAAAGTTTCAACCCTTTGGAGATCCCTATGAGCGATTCACGCCTTCGCCAACTTCGTCATCGTGCTGCAGTAGATCAACGCTGGCGTTGCTGCCACTGCGCGTGCCCGATGACCAATCCAACTGCGGAGCATCTTCTCGCACGGCAAGATGGGGGCAAGAACACTGCTGCCAACGTCGCTGCGGCATGCTGGTCGTGCAACCATGAGCGTCATGCCGACCCGAAGTACCACGGACTTAGCGCTGACGAATACGGCTGGCTCCGATTGCTTGAACGCCAAGCGGTTAATCCAACAGCAGGGAATGGCGAAGCGCGCCGATGCAGTTGAGAGAGTGAAATACCTCCTTCTGATTCGTTCCCCCGAACAGACTCGTTTCCGCACGTTGGATTTCTGCCCCGGTCATGCCGAGGCACGTCGCCACCGTTCGTTTCGTGAGTCCGGTGGGCATGAGCATGGTCTGCGGCGTGCCCAGTCGGCGAATGTTCACGGCGTCAAAGCCAAACCCGAGAAAGCAGACGCGCTCGGCCTCCTGGAGCAGCGCTCGAGCTTCGACAAGATGCTTCGAGTCGTCTCGGCCTTCTGCGATAACCTCCAGTCGCGATGCGGCGGTCGCCACCGCATCGTGCATTGCCTCAGACGTAATTGAGCCGAATCTCACGTAGCTAGATCCGCCCTTCCAAGCGTCTCCAAGAGAGCCATACACATGCGTGATCCTCAATAGCGCTAATCGGCCAGCGACGTCTGCCTCGGAACGATCGTAGATCGACATCAAAGTCCTAGTGAGGTAATACTCGAGCGACCGGTCGTAGTTGAAGGTGATAACAGATAGCCACGACGGATCAAATTGCTCCCACTCGTCAACGACCAATCGGTTTACCAAATATTGATACCAGTGGTCCTCCTTTGCCTCGCTGAACAAGTCTGCATTCGCTTCGCACTGTAGAAGCACGTAGGCGATCGCCTCTTTGCCGACTTCGGCCAACTCGGTGCGTCTCCCCAAAAACGCATCAATCGAGTACATCTGCGACAGATTGAAGGCATCCACGAAATCCCGAACGGTCATTCGGCCGCGGCCCATGAAGTCGCTCGCGTCCTGACGGTCGCGGATTTCGAGGATCCGCCTTCGCAGGCCGCTTCCGAGCGGAAAGCCGTATGCCAAGCTCGCACCTGCCCCGAGAATGAGGACCGTTTGTGGATTCATCGTCGCCTCCAAGTGAAAGCCCTATGCAGGTGTCGGCTCAGGTTTTCGAGGTGGCGGAATGTTCGCGTCTAAGCGGGCTTCGATCACCATGTCGCTCCCGACAGTTGGTGCGCCACCAAATTGCTTCGTAAGGCTTTCCTGCAAGCCGAGCGCGAACACCTCCACGGCGTGGAAAGCCTCGCTCAAGCAGAAGCTGTGGCCATCGCTGGTCAGCGTAAGAAGGTCAAACTGATGACGGACGGCTTTTCCTCCAACCGAGGGAAGGGAGCGGCGCTCCGAAACCTGTAGCGTGCCGGGAACCATGGTGTAGGTCCACCCCTCGATCGGATCTGTACCGCGAAGCTCGAGCCAACTGATCGTGCCCCATGGCGTTTCCCGTCGGCTCACTAGCCTCTCGATTCGACCAGTGACATGCTGGACGGCATTTCTCAAGACGACAACATTTGAGGCGGCGTCTCGGAGCACCTTGACGTAGGAGGGGAGCGCCTTCTCCTTCTTTGTCATCGTCGAGACGACCGACTGGAGGCGGTGCAACGAATCGATCATCGCCCAAGAATCAGAAAGGACAGAGGCAAACATGCCTTCGCCAGGATGTCCGTCGGCTGTCCGCCACCCCTCAACGGTGGCGATGACTCTTCGATAGTTCAGCTCGAAGATCTCGATCGAGTACCTGATGGCATCGAGCATCACACGCTTCTTGGCGTCGAGGTTCACCGGAAGGTTGCGCAGCGCGGAGCCAGCAGGAACGAAGGGCGGGATTTCCGCGATCAAGGTCAATCGGTCGTTCATGAAGAGGCTGCGCCAGAACTTGTGAAGAGGCCCAGGACAAAACCTGTGTAGTACCAGAAGCCGGTGTTCGGCCGGCCGATGATCTGAATGGAGTCGAGGAACGAGATTCCGAAGTTGCCCAGGATCCACGAGACGACGTTTGCCAGCAGCGCCAGCGGGAAGACGATTCCATGCCAGATGCCAGAGAAGAAGCCGTAGGGATCGGCCACGGAGTCCGCCGTGTAGTGCGCGGCGCAACCGGAGAGGGTCAGGAACAGCACCAGCAGGACAATCCGCGGGCGCTTCAGAATTGCCATTGCGGACTACTGCCCGGCGACCAAGTCGTAGGACTTGCCTGTCCCGTCTATGCAGGCTCCGACTGCTTCATTCCTGCCGGCTGCGAACTGGCAGCGAAGCACCTGGTTGTCTGCCGAGACCAAAACGGCGCGAGCGTTGCTCGATGTGGTGCTGCCGCCTCCGAAAGCGCTTGCAGTGGACTGGCCATTGGTAGCGAATCCAGCCCCGACGCTACGGGTTGAATCGAGGACGTACGTGCCCTTGAACAGGCGGCCCTCGATGTTCACGTCCATCGAACTGGTGCGCTTGTCATAGGTGCCGGTGTAGGACTTTCCATCGGTGACCATCCGAAGGGGGCCGCTGGTCGCGGCACACGCTCCAAGAACGATGGCGAGTGCGATCGCTAGAACTGATCTCATAGCTCTCTCCAGATTGGTTGATGACCGGTCACTTGGTCTTTTGTGGGGCCCTGCTTAGCTCGCCAAAACAGGCGGCCAATTCCGAACGTGTTTGGGCACTCATTTGGCCCTGACCTGAAAAGATCCGGTCCTGTCCTGTGCCGCCTTGGAAACCGATCCATAGGTTCTTTGCTTCCATGAATCCCTGGATTGCGGAAAACCCTGGGTCGGTCGGCGCCCTAAAGATGAAGTAGCCTGCACCGTCACCGGGTGCAGTCGCCCCATCAAGCGGAGCCAACGGCTCGCCGTCGCCTATTCGCACCCAAGCAATCGTCTTCCCCGAGGTCCTCAGTTGCCCAGCGGGTTCCGATAGCTTCCCGAGCTTGAGTGCGCCCTTTACGCCTGTGAAACCGTCAAGGAAAACAGCGATGGACCCATCGACGACCTCGATGTCGTCTGAGGATCCCGGCACGGATGTGAGGCCAGTAAAGCGAACGCCGCACGATACAACGACACCCTTGGGAGCGTTCATCGTAGATTGAAGGGTGAGGTTTTGAAGCGTCGTGACCGTCTGGCCGTGAGCTTCGACCTGCACGATCAGAAGGAGCAACAACGCGCAGAGCTTGTTCATGCGCAGTCCTATTGCACCGAGCACTGGTTCGCTGAAAGTTCGGCGCGGAGTCCTCGCATGCGCTGCTGGTCGGGGTTGATCACCTCCGGTGGCTGCCATTGCCAGTTCGTGTATCGGCTTTCGATCTTGTTGCGCTCCGCGACGAGCTGGGCGCACCTGGTGGCGCGCTGGGAGTCGCCCGTGGTGGCCTGGGCCTGCTGGGTGCGGGCCGCTTTGCCTTGCTCCGCCTGCTGCACCTGTTGATCCCAAGGCACGTCGGCGACGTTCTCAATACGCTCGATGAGCGCGTTGTGCTGGTTGCAGTGTGATTGGGCCCAGAACGTCGAGCCGTTGTACGCCTTGCAAAGATAGATCGTGCCG
Source organism: Variovorax sp. P1_G12 (assembly GCF_056405555.1). Lineage (NCBI taxonomy): Bacteria > Pseudomonadati > Pseudomonadota > Betaproteobacteria > Burkholderiales > Comamonadaceae > Variovorax > Variovorax sp. P1_G12. Next base: position 224,017 of record NZ_JBFUBW010000003.1, read on the forward strand.
GCGTGCGCTGAACCGGCCAACAGCGCCGCGGCGCAGATTCCCCAAGTTTTCATTCTTCTTACTCCTGGCGTGAAGTCTAGGCGGCTCGACCTTCAGCCCCGATGCGCCAACTGGTTATTCAACCGGTAATCTGTCGAATTTTCCCTATCAACACAGCGTTCGCGCCCTAGCTGCTCGCCCGCCCTCAACAACTTTGAGGAGCTGCGAGGATCTTGCTGGGTCAGGAAAGATCGACTTCGAGCACCCCGGATGTTGGCTCGACATCAAGGGCACCGACTTTGAAAGGAATCCGCAGAACGATTGGCACGAGGCCCTTTGCGATCGCTCGTCCGGGTTCCGGCCCGAGCCATACGCCCCCGACACGAATATTCATCGTTGGATGCAAGAGGGCGGAAGAATCTGCCGCATGGATCCAAGAGCCATCTGGATTTGTCATCGCGAACTTCAGCGCTTCGGTGCCATTGCCGTCGATGCCATAGCTATAGCGCCCGAAAGGGCCTGCAACGGCAAGTTGGAGGTAGAGGCCGCGGGCCGCTCCTCGACCGGCGTTCGTAATCTGCACCTGTACTTGATACGCGTCCGCGTGAATCGCGGTGACTTCAAGCCTCGGGCGGGCACGTCTGCCGAACATGTCGGCGATCTGGAACGGCTCCATGCGCATGAAGCTGAGGCCGATGCGCTGGTAGTAGCGGTCCTCCCCGAAGCGCGCCATGTGCGGCCCCCCGTCGCTTGGAGGGACAAAGGTGACGACGAAACCATGCGCTTGGCCGCGAGCAGTGAGCGCGCGGTGCACTACGCCGGGAACGCCAGGCGCCACGGCCTGCGGGGTCAACTCATCCAGTCTGCTTGCAAGCTTGCGTGCTTCCGGAACGCCGGGAAAGTCGGTAACGCAATCGATCCCGCGTGCATTTTTCTTCGCGGTGACTCCCCAGAGACAGACGCCGCCTGCCCCATTGGCGAAGCCAGAGAGGACCGTCGCAAGGTTTCGTTTGATGTCGCCTTCGTCTCCGACGCGCTTGCAATCGAAGACCTGCGACTCCACGTCGCCGGCCATTTTGAGAATCTTCGCGTGCGTCAGCGATGCAAACCAAGCGTGGAGGTCCATTTCCGCCTAGGGAAGTTGCGCTGCGGAATGATAGGGCCGCGATGGGGATGGGCCCGGCGCGAGTGGCGGCAGCTGCTTTTGTAGCTTTTGTAGCCCCTATCCCGCCCCTTTTGCAGATCTGGCGATGGCGCGGTCCAGGTCGGAGCCGGTATCTCACTGCACCGCCCAACTTGAAGTAGGGCAGGGTCACACGGTTCGTGCAACGCCAGACTGCCAAGGTAGAAACGGGAATCTGCAGGTACGCGGAAGCCTGCTGTGCCGTCAGGATTTCACCGGTGCACTCTGGAGGGGGAGGTGAGGGAACTGGGCGCGGGCGGCGCGACGGAGGTGCCATTTCCCCGATATTTCGAGTTGACGGCGACAGGAGGAGGCTTAGACATCGCCCAATGCTCGTCCCGGGGTGTCTTGGGACGACGGGAAATGGCTGTGAACGAGCGGCCCCCGCGATCAGCGGCGGTCGGCAATCGAGAGCGAGTTTTCGAGCCACAGGTTACCCCCGCGTCACCCGAGGAGCCGAGACCCCACCCGGGATCTCGGCTAACTCCTTGATTTCATTGGTCGGGGCGAAAGGATTCGAACCTTCGACCCTCTGGTCCCAAACCAGACACGCGACCTTGTGTCATATCCGGTGCCTTTCGCCCGTGTCGTTTTTCGCCCCCGTCAAATTTTGATTTGGTCCGGCCGCGGTTTATCTGCGTCCATCATTCGAGCCACCGCGCTGACCTGAGCGGCCCCCGCCCTGAAGTACCCCGCCACAGTGTCCGTGCTCCGATGCCCCGTCATCGCCATCGTCTCCTGGAGCGGCATGTTCTGCCGTCCCGCCTCAGTCACGAACCCCGACCGCAGCGAGTGCGCCGAAAAATCCTCTCCCACCCCCGCCAGCGCACACCGCGCCTTCACGATGTCCCGCACCGCCGTCCCCGAGAGCCCGTCGGTGCCGAGCTTCCCGTTCTTGAGGATCCGCCGGAAGAGGGGCCCTGAGCTGATGCCGCTCGCCTCGAGCCAGGCCTCCAGCGCGACGGCGGCCGACCCGACCACCGGCTTCACGTCTTCCGCGCGGATCTTCCCGTTGTGGTTCGTCTTCGAACTCGCCAGCGTGTACAGGTAGGCGCCTTCATCCCCGCGGTGCAGGTTCTCGAACACAGCCTCTGAGACTTCAGAGCGCCGGCGCCCGCCCGAGGCCCAGGCGAACAGGAGGAGGGCGCGGTCGCGCTTTCCCTTGAGCGAGTCGTCGCAGGTTTCCAACACCGCCTCCAGCGGCTCCTTGGTCAGCGCACGCTGCTTGTGGGGCAGGGCGTTGCGCTTCGCATAGGCTTTTCTCGTCTTGCTGAGCAGCGCCTTGACCGCCGGATCCACACACGGATTGGGCTGCTTGGAAACGTGGTGCGCCATCGAGAGCACGGAGATCCGGTGCATCAGGGTGTTCAGCGCCGGCGCACCGAGCTTTCCCTTGAACCCGGCTTCCACCAGCGCCTGGTCGATCTCGGGCGGCAGCTGGTGATCGAGGCCCGCCTTGCTCGAGCGCTCGGCGTGGTCGACGACAAACTGGATCACCACCGGCACCGGGACCGGCAGCGACATCTGTCGCCCGTAGCGCGCGCCGAACCAGGCGGCCCAGTAGCGCATGGCGGCGCGGTACGCCAGGCGGGTGTTGTCCGACTCGCCCTCGGCCATCAGGTCGTGCGCGGCTTCTTCGGCCATATCGGAAAGCTGGCTGGGATCGAGCAGCGCGTGGTCGCTTTTCAGAGGCACGAGGGCCTTGGAGACCTTGGGCACCTCGGACGGCGGCACTTTTTCAGCAGATTTCATGGACGACCTCCAGCGGCATTGGCTTCACGGACGGCGACGGCCGCAGTCCAACCAAAGCCGTCTTTCTGTTATTTATCACACATGCCATGTATGATGTCTAACGTATATGCTACATAGTTTACGATAATCTATTATTATCGCAAGTAAAAGACAGTGAGGAAAGCCGGCATGAATCCCAAAAGTTCGAGCGACAACATTCCCGCGGGGACAACGAGTTTCAGACACTTTGAGCGAACAAGTAGCAGACATCCCCACGTTCGCACCCGGCATCGGATTTACTCTCACGCGCACTGATAGACCCAGACCCGAAACGAAGCATCTCGCGAACGTCCAGCGCACCTCCAGCCTCAACTTCAGCGCGTCGAATTTCGGGTCAGTCGTTCTGAAGTTCTTGGCATTAGGACATCACCATGGTCAACAATAACTTTCCTCGTGCCGGTGGCCGCGGTGTCCAGGAAGCCCAGGTGTGGCAGGCGGCCGACGCGCTGATCCACGAGGGCCTGCGCCCGACGATCGAGCGCGTGCGCCAGAAGATTGGCAGCGGGTCGCCGAACACCGTGAGCCCCATGCTGGAGCGCTGGTTCGCCACGCTTGGCAAACGTCTGGACGGCCATGGCGCCAACCTGGCCGACGGCGAAGCACACCAACTCCCCTTGGCTATCGTCCAGGCCGCCAAGCAGTTCTGGGACGTCGCTCGACGTGAGGCCGACCAGGTGCAGGTCCAGAAGACGGAGGCCGCGCGGCGCGAGTTCGAACTACAGCGCGTCGACCTGGTCCAGAAGGAAGCTAGCCTCCAGCAGCGCGAGATCTCGTTCGAACAGGCACGCATCGCGCTCGACGAGGCCTTGGCCTCCTCGCGCCAAGCGGTCGCGGCCATGGAGACGCAGATGCAATCGCAGCAACAAGAGTCCTCCAGGCTCCTGAGCGAGTCAGAAGCCGAAGTGCGGCGCCTGCGTAGCGCGCTGAACGAGGCCGTGACCAGCAAGGAGGCTCTGCGCGAAAAGGCGGAGATGGCCCTTGGAGCCAAGCAGCGCGCCGCAGAGGACGCCGAAGAGCGCTACCTTGCCCAGCAGCGGCGCCTCCTTTCGGAGGTTGATAGGGGGCGCGTGACCACCAAGCAGGTCGTGGCGGAACTTGCCAAGGAGCAAAAGGCACGCGCCGCCGCTCATGACGCGTCCCGTCGGGCTCAGGATGCGGCAAAGCAGGCACTTGAGGACGAGAAGACTTCGCACCGTGAAGAAGCGTTGGCTTGGTCCACTCAACGCCAGGAACTGCGATTCGAGCTCGCGACATTCCGAGAGCGCGCTGCGGGCGCAGAGCAGCGGGCAACCGACCTCGCCTCACAGCTGAGGCGCCAAGAGGAGCGATCGCAACGGGAGCTCGCCCACCTGCGAGAGAACCAAGAAACCACAGCCGCGGCGCTGCGCCAGCTCGAGGTCCGCAGCGAGGAGATCAAGAAGTCACGAACTCCGACGAAATCAAGACAATGATGACTTCCCATGCCCCGGGTGCCTGGCGCGAACGGCACAACGTCCGGGACCTCGCGGCGCAGGCGATCTGATAACTTTGCTCGCAGTATTCGCGTAGTTCCTGAGTATGAAAATGCTTCAGTCGTCGTAGTGGAAGTACTGCTTCAAGAACCAAACCATCGGCCGCTCCGCGGAATGCGAAAAGTCCTTTTGCGTCAGCCACTTTGTCAAGGCCAAGTTCAGATGTCGCATCCCCAGCCAAGTAGAGATGTCGCATTTCCCTCTTCTTGAGAGAGCCCGGCGATCTCGGCGACCGCCTTGCTTTCGAGCTCTGGCGGCCTGCCAGCCGTAGGCCGGCGCGGTCGATTCAACGATTCTGGCCTGTTCGGATTGGCTGCTTGGCTGGTCTGCACACCGCCATCACGGCAAGTTCGAGGTCCTCGGACGTGAACTGCCTCGAGTGCTTCGTTCCCGGAATTGCCTTTGTGGGGGAGGGCGGCTTGCCTTGGTTCGTGCGCGATGGCGCGCCGAATCGCCGGTTGTCGCGTTGCTCCTGCATCAGCAAAGCGGCCTGCAAGGCATGGCCCAAGCGCTTGTTCTCCACAATGGCGGCAGTGTCCACCTGCGGCAGGCGGTCGTAGCGCTCGTAGGCTAGGCTCAATCCATCAGCGCGCAGTTCGATGCGGCCGTCCGGGTACTCGTAGACGTCGATGTATCGGTGGATCAGCTTGCGGCTGGCCAGCGTGTCCTTGAGCAGGTAGATCACTCGCTCGTGCTGCAGGGTCAGCGACAACGACACCTTGCGCTGCAGCCGCCAGGTAAAGATCATGTCCAGGTCCTCATCCGCACGCACTGGCCGATGGGCGTCGAAGTCTCGCAGCGCTGGCTTGGCGAAGCGGGCGTTGAAGTCGGCGATGAAGTGGGGCGCAAAGGCGTTGGCTGCCTCCCGGGTGCTGATCTCGCGCAGGCGCAGTTCCTTGACCAGGCGATCCTGCAGGGTCAGGTTGGCACGCTCCACGCGGCCCTTGGCTTGGCTGGTGTTGGCGCACATGATGTCGATGTTCAGCTCGAACAGCACCCGCGCGTACTGCGTGGTGGCACGGCCGAAGTCGCTCGAGGCGCGCACGGACCGGAAGATGCTGGCCTTGTCGCTGTAGAACGCAACCGGCTTGCCGTGCTGCTCAAGGTAGGAGCGTGTCGCCTCAAAGTAGGCGAACGATGATTCGGTGGGCACGAAATGTAGCTGCATCAGTTGGCTGGTCGCATCGTCGATGAACACCAGCAGCGTGCACGCCGGCGCCCGGCCTTCGAACCAGGCGTGGTCGCTGCCATCGATCTGGATCAGCTCGCCCAGACACGAGCGGCGGTTGCGAGGCTGGTGGATCTTGGCGGCGCGCTGCTTGCGCGGCGTCCATAGGCCCTCGGTCATCATCAGCGTACGCACCGTCTCGACGCCGAGCGCCAGACCATGGCGTTCGGCGAGCTTCTCGCAGGCCAGCGTCGGACCAAAGTCCGAATACCGTTCTCGGATCAAGCTGATGGCTCGGTCCGCGACCCCTGGTGCCAACTGGTGATTGCTTGGGCGGCCTCGCTTGCGAGAGATCAAGCCGGTGGGTCCGCCGTCCAGATAGCGGCTCACAAGCCGCTCGATCTGCCTTCGGCTTATGCCAAGCCGCTGCGCGGCCTGCCCAACCCGAAGCATTCGGTCGACCACCGCTTGAATCGTCTTGAGCCGATCGACCTCACGCATCGACATGGTGATAGTTGCCGCCGGTGTTGCCATCGCTGTGCCTCGGATCCAGGAACTGGACCGGGGCGACCATGCGACATTTCTATTCGGGCCAAACGCGACATTACTATTCGGGGCCTACACACTTGGGTGATGCAATCTATCTTATGTTAAATAATGGCATCATCGAACGCCTCTCGGCCACGATGATGCGCGTCTATTTGCAGAAATCTGTTCGCCGCTTTTGCACGAATGTGCTCGCGCCTTCACGTTGGCTCCCCTCTTTCCTTAGGTTTGCGTCGCAAGTCCGTGTCGGCACTTCGTGCGGCGGGCCCCGCTGTCATTCATGGCGACGCCTGGGCTACGATGCGCTGGCAATCAAGAGCCTCAAGTTTGGACACCCGACCAGCCGCTGAATACGGCAGGAGCTCCCATGAACCATGTCCTGATTCTCGGAGGCACAGGCTTCGTTGGTCAAAGCCTGTGTGCGTTGCTCGCCGAGCACGGTTGTGACATGACAGTGCCCACGCGCAACAAGTCGCCGGCGCTGAAACTGGGCCTGCCGGCATCGGTCGATCTCGTGAGCGCCGATGTTCATGATCTTGCACAACTCACGAAGCTTGTGGAGGGCAAGGACGCCGTGGTCAATCTCATCGCCATCCTCCACGGCAGCGAAGCACAGTTCGATCGAACTCACGTCGAGTTGCCTCGTACGCTGGTCTCGGCCTGCCGCACGGCCGGCGTGCGGCGGATCGTGCATGTCAGCGCGCTCGGGGTGAACGGCCCGCGGCCAAGCCGGTACCTCCGGTCCAAGGCGGAAGGCGAGAGGGTGTTGAAGGATGCGGATCTCGATACGACGCTGCTTCGTCCATCGGTGATCTATGGTGAAAAGGATCGCTTCCTGAACCTGTTCGCGCGCCTGATGGCGTTCGCTCCAGTGTTCCCGCTGGCGTGTGCGGGAGCCCGCTTCCAGCCCGTGTGGGTCGAGGACGTCGCCCGCGCGATTCTCGTGTGCCTCGAGCGACCAGAGACGTCGGGGCAAACCTTCGAGTGCGCAGGGCCCGACATTTACACGCTGGCGGAGCTGGTCAAGCTTGCCGGCCGGTGGTCAGGCCACGAAAGACCCGTGCTTTCACTTCCGCAGCTTGTCGGAACACTTCAGGCGCTCGTGATGGAACACTTGCCAGGCGAACCGCTGATGTCGCGCGACAACCTTCAGTCGATGCGCACCCCTAACGTTGCCACCGGAATGCTGCCGTCCCTGGGAGATCTGGGTATCCGCCCTGCCGCCCTGTCCAGCATCGGACCCCGCTATCTAGGCGCCGCTCGCACGCCAGGTAGGAGGAATTGAGTCCACGTCGACGCATTCAGGCGCTCGGCAGCAGTGCCTTGTCGATGAGTGCTTGGTTTGGGAATTCCAAGCGCCGGAGTCGGCCGACAACAATGTGCAAAACAAAATGCTCTATTACTGGGCAATGCCGACATGGCCGTGCCAAGCCGCACCAGGAACTGCCAAACCGGCGCCGGTGCTACTCCGGTGCACGTGCGGCAGTGATGCGCAGACAGTCCATCAGCTGCTCCGTCGCAGGGGGGCGAAGGCGTCCCTTCAAGGTGATCATTCCCACTGGCGGCAGCTCGATCGGCACCTTGAGATTCAGCACCCTGATAAGACCCTCTGCCTCGAAATGTCGCGCCACGCCGCGAGCAAGGAACCCCACTGCGGGGCGTTCGCGGACAAACGTCAAGGTCGCAAGGAACGAGGCCGTCTCGACGATGTCGGCAGGTGGCGCAAGCCTGTGCTTGTAGAACATCTGCTCGAGCTTGACGCGCGATGACGCCCACGGTGGCGGAACGACCCAGGGAACATCGACGAGTTTTGTCCAATCGATTCTCGCGTCACGGGCAAGTGCGTGGTCGGGACGCACAACGATGCACATCGGCTCGGTGTAGAGCGTCTCGGTGTCCAGATCGGGCGACGCGTAGCCGGGCTCCAGTCGACCGACGAAAAGATCCAGTTCGCCGACGCGCAGCCTCGGAAGGAGTCGCGTCAGATCGCCCTCTTCCACCAGCACCGTGGTGCGCGCCGAACGTTGTTTGAGCAATTCGACGGCACGCACAAGCAGGGAGGGTATCGCCACCACCATTGCTCCGACGCTGGTGCGGCCGGCCGCGCCGCCGGCCACGGCGGCGATCTCATCGCGCGTGCGACTGAAATCTGCCAGCACCGAACGGGCGAAGCGCACGACGGCCTGACCATAGGCCGTGGGTTCGGTGCCGCGCGTGGACCGCACGAACAGGTCGAGCTCGAACATGCGTTCGATTTCGACCAGCGTCTTGGACACTGCCGGCTGGCTCACCGAAAGAAACTCGGCGGCGCGGCCGAGGTGCCGGAATTCATCCAGCGCCACCAGCAGTTGCAGGTGCCGCAGCTTCAGGTTGGATCGCAGTACCCGGTCGATCTCGGCCATGTGGACTCCATAACCGAAAAGGAATGAAGAGAGTCTGTTTTCTGATTGGATTGTAATGATCAAAGGACGAACAATCCGGTCTCCACGCCGAATAACAGGAGACAAAACGATGAGATCCGATCGCCGCCAGTTCATGCTCGGCAGCCTCGCTGCCGCCGTGCTTCCGCTTTCCACTACCCGCGCTTTCGCGGCCGCTTACCCGGATCGTCCGGTGACATTCATCTGTCCGTGGCCGGCGGGCGGCACTGCGGACGTCACGATGCGCGCGCTCTGCTCGGCCGCCGCCAAGGAACTCGGCCAGTCGGTCGTCGTGGACAACAAGGCCGGGGCGTCCGGCATGATCGGTCTGAAGGCGCTGGCCTCCGCGAAGCCCGATGGCTACACCATCGGACAGATCCCGATCTCGGTGACGCGCTTCTCGCAACTGGGCACGGTCCAGATCGATCCGATGAAGGACCTCACCTACATCGCCCGCGTCTCGGGCCAGACCTTCGGCATCGCCGTGCGTGCCGAGGCCCCGTGGAAGACGCTCAAGGATCTGGTGGCGGACGCCAAGGCGAACCAGGACAAGATCACCTACGGCACCGCGGGCCTGGGCGGCGCGACGCATGTCGGCATGGAAGAGTTCGCCATGGCCGCAGGCGTCAAGTTCAATGCGATTCCCTTCAAGGGCGGGGCCGAGGCGCTGCAGGCTCTGATGGGCGGCCATGTCGACGTGCTTGCCGATTCGAGTTCCTGGGCACCGCACGTGAAGGCCGGCAAGCTGCGCCTCCTGGTGACTTGGGGGGAGCAGCGCACCACCGAGTTCAAGGACGTGCCCACGCTCAAGGAGTCGGGCTACAACGTCGTCGTCGATGCGCCCAACGGCATCGGCGCTCCCAAGGGCATACCGGCCGAAGTGCTGGCCAGCCTGCGCGCTGCGTTCAAGGTCGCAGCGTCAAGCCCCGCGTTCACGGCGGCCTGCGCCCGGATCGATGCGCCCTTGCTCTACCTCGACGCGCCGGACTACGAGAAGTACGTGGCCGCGAGCTATGCCAAGGAGAAATCACTGATCGAACGGCTCAAGCTCAAGGAACTGATGAGCAAGAACTGAACGCCGGAGATCGTCATGACTGCAACTCTCGCCCCTGCGACGCCGACGGTCGCCACCGCATCCGCGCTGATTCGGCTGCACGCCAGCGACAACGTGTTGATCGCGCGCTCGCCGATCGGCCTCGGGCAGGAGCTGCCCGAGTTCGGCTTGCGCATGCGCGCCCAGGTGCCGGCCGGCCACAAGATCGCAGCGCGACGCATCGCGGCGGGCGAGCCGGTGAAGAAGTACGACACCGTGATCGGTGCGGCCATGCGCGACATCGAGGCCGGCGAACACGTGCACACGCACAACCTGGAGCTGATCGACTTCGACCGCGACCCGGGCTTCTGTGAAGACGTGCGGCCCGTCGACTACGTGCCGGAAGCCGAGCGCGCCACCTTCATGGGCATCGTTCGCCCCGATGGCCGCGTCGCGACGCGCAACTTCATCGGCCTGATCTCGTCGGTGAACTGCTCGGCCACCGCCATTCACCACATTGCGGCGCACTTCACGCCCGAGCGGCTCGCGGCCTTTCCGAACGTCGATGGCGTGGTCGCCTTCGCGCAGACCAGCGGCTGCGGCATGTCATCTCCCAGCGAGCACTTCGATGTGTTGCGCCGGACCATCGCCGGCTACGCGCGCCATCCCAACCTGGCCGGCGTGCTGATCGTCGGGCTGGGCTGCGAACGCAACCAGGTGGCCGACCTCGTCGCCTCGCAGGGCCTGACGCTCGGCAGCCACGTGAAGACCTTCGTGATGCAGGACACGGGAGGTACCCGTGCAACGATCGCTGCAGGCATCGCCGCCATCGAAGCCATGCTGCCGGCCGCCAACGACATCCGGCGCCAGCCCGTCAGTGCGGCGCACCTGAAGATCGGACTCGAATGCGGGGGCTCCGACGGCTTCTCGGGCATCACCGCCAATCCGGCCCTCGGGGCGGCGATGGACATCCTGGTGCGCCATGGCGGCACCGCGATCCTTTCGGAGACGCCCGAGATCCACGGCGTGGAGTTCATGCTGACCCGCCGCGCGGTCAGCCCGGAGGTCGGGCAGAAACTGCTCGATCGGCTCGCCTGGTGGGAGGAATACACGCGCGGCCACAACGGCCAGTTCAATGGCGTCGTGGGCCCCGGCAACCAGGCCGGCGGCCTGGCCAACATCTTCGAGAAGTCGCTGGGCTCGGCCATGAAAGGCGGCACCACGCCGCTGCAGGCGGTGTACGAGTACGCCGAACCGATCGACAAGGCCGGCTTCGTCTTCATGGATTCCCCCGGCTATGACCCGGTCGCGTCCACCGGACAGATCGCCAGCGGCGCCAACCTGATCTGCTTCACGACCGGGCGCGGCTCGATGTTCGGCAGCAAGCCGGCACCGACGATCAAGCTCGCGAGCAACACGCCGATGTTCACGCGGCTGGAAGAGGACATGGACATCAACTGCGGCGCGGTGCTCGACGGCGAAGTCGACGTGCAGCAGATGGGGCAGCGCATCTTCGACCAGATCCTTCGCGCCGCCTCCGGAGACAAGACGAAAAGCGAACTTCTGGGCCTCGGCGACCACGAGTTCGTGCCCTGGCACATGGGCATCGTCAGCTAGTGCCGCTGGCGAACCAACCCCGGGCGACGCGCCGATGCGCGGCCTCCGACACCCGTTTTTTTCCTCCTGATTCAAGATCGACGAAACACACATGTCGCTGACCATTCAACGCACCGAGCTCTTGCGCAGTGCCAACTACATCGCAGGCCAATGGTGTGAAGCCACCGGCGGCAAGCTCGACGTCACCGACCCGGCCACCGGCGCGCTGATCGCGCAGGTGCCCGATTCGGGCGCCGCAGAAGCGCGCGCGGCCGCCGACGCTGCACACCAGGCCTTTGCCACGTGGCGCAAGGTCCCGGCCAAGCAACGCGCCCAGATCATCAAGCGCTGGAACGATCTGGTCATGGCGAACCTGGACGACCTGGGCACGCTCATCTCGCTCGAGCAGGGCAAGCCGCTGGCCGAAGGCAAGGGCGAGGTCGCCTATGCGGCAAGCTACATCGAATGGTTCGCCGAGGAAGCCACCCGCATGAACGGCGAGATCATCCCCGCGCCGGTGCCGGGTCGGCGCATGTTTGCCATGAAGGAGCCGGTGGGCGTGGTCGCGGCGATCACGCCATGGAACTTCCCGGCCGCGATGATCGCACGCAAGATTGCCCCCGCGCTCGCCGCCGGTTGCACCGTCGTCTGCAAGCCGGCCGAAGACACGCCGCTCACGTCGCTCGCGCTCGTGAGGCTGGCAGAGGAAGCCGGCGTGCCCGCAGGTGTCGTCAACATCGTCACGGCCTCGCGCGAGAAGACGCCGGAAGTGGTCGACGCCTGGCTCGACGACGCGCGGGTGCGCAAGATCACCTTCACCGGCTCGACACCGGTGGGCAAGCACCTGGCGAGGCGCTCCGCCGATACGCTCAAGAAGCTCTCGCTCGAACTCGGCGGCAACGCGCCCTTCATCGTGTTCGAGGACGCGGATCTCGATGCCGCCGTGGAGGGTCTCATGGCCTCCAAGTTCCGCAACGGCGGCCAGACCTGCGTCTGCCCGAACCGGATTTTCGTGCAGGGCAAGGTGCATGACGCCTTCGCCGACAAACTGGCAGCGCGCGTCGGCGCCCTCCAGGTCGGGCCGGCCAGTGACCCGGCCTCGCAGATCGGGCCGATGATCAATGCACGCGCGGTCGAGAAGATCGAGCGCCATGTTCAGGATGCGGTGTCTCGCGGGGCGAAGGTGCTGGCCGGCGGCGAGCGTCTGCCGCGGCTTGGCATGCACTACTTCGCACCCACCGTCCTGGTGGGCGCCGACTCGACCATGGCCTGCGCGCGCGAAGAGACCTTCGGTCCGGTGGCGGCCCTGACCCGCTTCGAGACCGAGAACGAAGTGGTCGCCGCGGCCAACGACACGCCATTCGGGCTGGCCGCCTACTTCTACTCGACCGACGCGCGTCGCATCTGGCGCGTCGCGGACGCGTTGGAATCGGGCATCGTCGGCATCAACGAGGGCGCGCTGGCGGCGGAGGCCGCTCCCTTCGGCGGCGTCAAGGAATCCGGCTATGGCCGCGAAGGTTCGGTGCACGGGATCGACGACTACCTGCACACCAAGTACGTGTGCCAGGGCCAGCTCGACTGAGCGGAGCACGACGCGATGAACAACCCATTCAAGCAGGCACTCGCCGCCAGGCGAGCGCAGGTCGGTCTTTGGCTTTCTCTGGCGCAGCCCTACGCGGCGGAGGCCTGCGCCACGGCCGGATTCCAGTGGCTGCTGATCGACGGCGAACATGCGCCCAACGACGTGCGCAGCACGCTCGCCCAACTGCAGGCAGTGGCCGCCTACCCGGCGCAGCCAGTGGTGCGCGCCGTGACCGGCGACACGGCGCTCATCAAGCAACTGCTCGACATCGGCGCGCAGAACCTGCTCGTCCCGATGGTGGACACGCCGGAGCAGGCGAAGGCACTGGTGGCCGCGACGCGCTATCCGCCCGAGGGGATACGCGGCGTCGGTGCCGCCGTGGCGCGCGCTTCGCGCTGGGGAGCACGGCGCGACTACCTCGGCGCCGCCAACGACGAGGTCTGCCTGCTGGTGCAGGCGGAGACAAGGACGGCGCTGGCCAATCTGCCATCCATCTGCGCGGTCGATGGCGTCGACGGTGTGTTCATCGGGCCCGCCGACCTCGCCGCCTCGATGGGCCATCGCGGTGCGCCCGGCCACCCCGAGGTGCAGGCGGCAATCGACCACGCCATCCGAACCATCGTCGCCAGCGGCAAGGCCGCCGGCACCCTCACCGGCGACGCCAAGCTGGCCCGCCACTACCTGGAACTCGGCGCCACCTTCGTCGCCGTCGGCATCGACGTGACGCTGATGGTCCAGGGCGCGCGCCGCCTGGCAGGCGATTTTGGGCTGGGTACCGAAAGCGCGATGAGCGCGGCCGGCGGCGCGGCTTACTGAACTTCAACCAGAGAAAGCATCATGGGCACGAGCCACAAGAAGACACTGAAGATCGCCAGCATTCCTGGCGACGGCATCGGCAAGGAGGTCATGCCCGAGGGCCATCGGGTGCTGGAGAAGGCCGCGAGCCGATTCGGCTTCGACCTGCAGTTCACGAACATCGAGTGGGCAAGTTGCGACTACTACCGGCAGCATGGAGACATGATGCCCACGGACTGGAAGTCACAGCTCCAAGCGCAGGATGCCATCTATTTCGGCGCGGTCGGCTGGCCCGACACCGTCCCCGATCATGTGTCGCTGTGGGGCTCGTTGCTGAAGTTTCGCCGCGAGTTCGACCAATACATCAACCTGCGCCCCGCGCGCCTGTTCGAAGGCGTGCCGTGTCCCCTCGCCGGGCGCAAGGCCGGTGACATCGACTTCTACATCGTGCGCGAGAACACCGAAGGCGAGTACACCAACCTCGGCGGGATCATGTACGAGGGTACCGAGCGTGAGATCGTCGTGCAGGAGACGGTGATGAGCCGCTTCGGCACCGACCGCGTGCTCAGGTACGCCTATGAGCTCGCGCAGTCACGCCCCCGCAAGCACCTGACCGTGGCAACGAAGAGCAACGGGATCGCCATCAGCATGCCCTGGTGGGACGGTCGCGCCGACGCCGTGGGCCAGGGCTTTCCCGATGTGAAGGTGGACAAGCAGCACATCGACATCCTCACGGCGCGCTTCGTGCTGCAACCCCAGCGCTTCGATGTGGTGGTGGCGAGCAACCTGTTCGGGGACATCCTGTCCGACCTGGGGCCGGCCTGCACCGGCACGATCGGACTGGCGCCGTCAGCCAACCTGAACCCGGAGCGGAAATTCCCGTCGCTGTTCGAACCCGTCCACGGTTCGGCGCCCGACATCTACGGCAAGGGCATCGCCAATCCGATCGCGATGATCTGGTCGGGCGCACTGATGCTGGATTTCCTCGGTGAGCGCGAGGCGCACGACGCGATTCTCGCGGCCATCGAGAAGGTGCTCAGGGACGGGCCGCGCACCGGCGATCTCGGTGGCAAGGCCACCACGCTGGAAATGGGAAAAGCAATCGCCGAGCTCATATAGGAGGCACGTCCGCGAACTGGTGCCCGCGGGCCGCCGCCGACGAAAGCGCAGCCTGCGGGACCGTGATTCGTTGCCGCTTACTCGGTCGGCTTGAAGTCCGCGAGCTTGACCCGCTCTGCCCATGCGGCTCGTTCCGCCTGGATCCGCTGGGTGTAGTCCTCGGATTGCTTCTCCGGCACCGAGTACCCCAGTTCTTTCATGGCCTCCCGATAGCCGCCCTCCACCTTCGCGCGGTTGGTGCATACGACCGGTGTCAACAAGGCGCTGCTGCATCGTTCCGCCCGTGGGCTCAAGCTTTTGATGGCCCATCGTTTCCTTTGTCATCGAGCCCTTCGTGGGGCAAGAACGCAAGGTCGCTTCGCATCGACCTTGCAAAGATGCGGCGAAGGCCGCGCATCGCGCAGTCGAAAGTTTTAACTTCTTCATTCGTCCGTCATGTCCGCGAGTCTGGCTGGGATGTTCATCGTTCAGCGTCTTCTCACGCCACTAGTTCGTTTGATAGATGCGCGATTCAAGCTGTCGACGGATGATGGGCGCGCTTCGTTGGATTCGCGGTGAATCGTGTCGGTGGGTCTGGTGCTGGATTCGGGATTGCAGCGAACACGATGCTGCACGGGGCAGTCAGCGCCGACGTGGTTCGCGCCACCGTGTGGGGTCACGCGGCGTTGGCGGGTCCTTGCGCTACCGAGGCCCGGGACCTTGCGCACCGGTCCGCCATGGCCATGCGAGGGAACATAGGCGTGTGCTGTCCAAAGTCATGACATGTGGCCGACCACTCGATCCGGGAGGACGCGAACACACCACAGGCTTGTCTTGGCCCGCGAAGGATTCCGCCAATCTGTGAGCGACTCCGGGATTGGCCAGGGCAACAGATGGAGGAGGGAAACCGAATGCACACCAACAACTCTTCATGCCCGGAGACGGTAGCTTGTTCGGAAGACGAGGGCTGCAACGACGCTGGCGCGGCGCTGGCGCAGAATCTTGTCGGCCACAGCCCTCGCTTTCGCGAAGCCATGGAGCTGGTGAAGCTGTACGCTGCATGGAACGCGCCGCTGCTCATCGCCGGCGAAACCGGCACCGGCAAGGAGTTGGTCGCGCGCGCCGTTCACTACCAGAGCCAGCGCCGGCACCGCCCTTTCATCCCGGTCAACTGCGCAACGCTGCCCGACACGCTGGTCGAGAGTGAGTTGTTCGGCCACACCCGCGGCGCCTTCACCGACGCCAGTCATGCGCGCCAAGGACTGGTACACCTCGCCGAGGGCGGGACGCTGTTCCTGGATGAGATGGAAGCGCTGTCGCCACGCGGACAGGGCGTGCTGCTGCGCTTCCTGCAGGACTCCAGCTACCGCGCGCTGGGCGGCAGCCAGTTGCACCACGCAGACGTGCGCATCGTCGCGGCCTCCAACGTCGACCTGCATGAGAAGGCGGCGGCACGCAGCTTCCGCGACGACCTGCTGTACCGGCTGGACGCCTTTCGCGTCAATCTGCCGCCGCTGCGCGAGCGGCTTGACGACCTGGCCCTGCTGGTGCCGCATCTGCTGGCCAAGGCGGCGCGGCAGACCAGTGGTTTGGCACGTCGTATCAGCGATCAGGGACTGGCATTGCTGCGTGCCTACGAATGGCCGGGCAATGTGCGCCAGCTGGAACACGTGCTGCTCAAGGCCCACGTGGTCTGCCAAGGGCTCGAGGTCGGGCTGGCCGACCTGCAGCGATGCGCGCCCGAACTGGCCCAGGTCGACGTCGCCGCCGTGCACGCCGCCGGCACGCTCGGGCATTCGCTGCGCGCGGCCAAGCGCGCGGCAGCCGACCTGGTCGAGCGCGAATTCATCGAGGACTGGCTGTCACGCACCGACGGCAACATCAGCGAGGCCGCGCGGCTGACTGGCATCGAACGAGCTTCGCTGAGCCGTCTTGTCAAGAAATACGGCGTCAAGGCACAAGCGCACTCGATCGGCAGCGCTTAGGCCCGCTTCCCCTCCCCTCCCCGCTCCCGCATCCATCCACCCACCGGTGGAAGGAGACTGCGTACCGCTCGCGCGCACCATGTCAACGCTCGCACACCCGTGTCGGCTCCGACACACCCCGCGATCGCTGCGGACGACGCTCGGGGAACGGGGCGCGCAGTGGCCCGAGGCGCGACGAAGCCTGTGCTTTCGAATGCACAGCGACGTCAAAGCCCTCGCAACAAAGCCCAATCAAATCAAGTACTTGCACTCGCGATGCGGATGGCACGCTTGCTGCAAGTAGCAGCGCGTGGGGGGTGCTCTCGGATGGCCCGGCGCGACGACATCGATGCGGTGACGGAAGCGATCGCAGACCTGCGCCGCTACATGCGTGCGCATCCGCGGGCCTGCGACACGATCGCGGGCATCGCAGCCTGGTGGTTGCAGCCGCGGATGGTGTGGTCTTCGCCCGATGTCGTCGGTGCGGCACTGGTCGCACTGGTGGGCAATGGTGAGGTCGAGTGCGTCTGCGGTCCGGACGGCCAGACGGTGTACCGCGCCGCCCGCCCGGCGGGCGGGCAGCGAGGGATTGCAGGTGGAGCCGCCAGGCTCTTGATCGTCAATTGATGATGAATTGGGGGATGTATGCCCAGTGCCCTGAGTTACCCAGGCGTCTACGTGGAGGAAGTGCCCAGCGGCGTGCGCACCCTGACCGGTGTGGCCACGTCGATCACGGCCTTCGTCGGCCGGGCCGCCTCCGGCCCTACCGGCGAACCCGTGATGCTGACGAGCTTCGCAGACTACGAGCGCCGGTTCGGCGGCCTGGTCGCGGACTGTCCCATGTCCTATGCGGTGCGCGACTTCTACATGAACGGCGGCGCGCTGGCGCTGGTGGTGCGGGTCGTCGGCACGGCGGCTCCGCCTGCGCCACCCGGGCCACCCGGGCCACCGCCCCCGCCCGCGCCCCCACCGGCGCCAGCCCCAGCACCAGCTGCGGCTGCTGCGGCTGCAACCCTCACGCTGCCCACGGGCCTGACGCTCACGGCCGCCAGCGTGGGCGCCTGGGGAAAGCGACTCTCGGCCAAGGTGGACTACGACACCGACAGCCTGTCTGGAACCGACACCACGCGCTTCAACCTGATCCTGCGCTTCCAGCCGCGGCAGGACCGCGACGAATACGTGTTCGAGACCATCGGCTCGGTCTCCACGACGCTCGTCAACCCGCGCTACCTGCCGCTGGTGCTGGAGCGCGAATCCACGCTGGTGCGGGCGCTGGGCGCGGTGCCGGCAGCGCGCCCGAGCCCCACGCCCAACTGGGTGGTTGCCACCGGCGGCGAAGACGGGCCGCCACTGCGCGCCGACGACGTGCTGGGCAGCGCTGCGAGCCGCACCGGCATCCACGCGCTGGCCAATGTCGACCTGTTCAACCTGCTGGTGATCCCGCCACTGGCGCGTGACACCTCTGCCCTGCCGTCCACTTACACCCCGGTGCCGGCCAACGTCTGGCAGGGCGCGCTCGCGATGTGCGTGGAACGCCGCGCGATGCTGATCGTCGACCCGGATCCCGCCTGGGGCGCCTCCGCGGCCAGCGCTGTTTCCAACGCACAGGCCGGCCGCAACGCGCTCGGCTTCAGCGGCACGGCCCCACGCAACGCGGCGCTGTACTACCCGTGCCTGCGCATGGTGGACCCGCTGCGCGACAACCGCGTCGACACCTTCATGCCCAGCGGCGCGGTGGCCGGCATCATGGCGCGCACCGACGTCGCACGCGGCGTCTGGAAGGCACCGGCCGGGCTCGACGCCGGGCTCAACGGCGTGCAGGACCTGCAGGTCAACCTGAACGACCTGCAGAACGGCCAGCTCAACCCGCTGGGCATCAACTGCCTGCGCTCCATGGGCGTGAACGGCCGCGTGGTGTGGGGCGCGCGCACCCTGCGCGGTGCCGATGCCAGCGCGGACGAATACAAGTACGTGCCGGTCCGGCGGCTCGCGCTCTTCCTCGAAGAAAGCCTGTACCGCGGCACGCAGTGGGTGGTGTTCGAGCCCAACGACGAGCCGCTGTGGGCGCAGGTGCGCCTGAACCTGGGCGCCTTCATGCAGGGCCTGTTCCGCCAGGGCGCCTTCCAGGGCAACTCGCCGCGCGACGCCTACTTCGTCAAGTGCGACAGCCAGACCACCACGCAAGCCGACATCAACCTGGGCGTGCTGAACGTGATCGTCGGCTTCGCGCCGCTCAAGCCGGCCGAGTTCGTCGTCATCAAGATCCAGCAGATGGCCGGCCAGATTCCAACCTGATCGAGGAAGAACGACATGGCACAGTTCAGCGTCAACGCCACCCGCTTCGACCCCTACAAGAACTTCAAATTCCGCGTCAAGTGGGACGGCCGCTACGTGGCCGGCATCTCCAAGGTCGGCGCGCTCAAGCGCAGCACCGAGCCGGTGGAGCACCGCGAGGGCGGCGACCCGTCGTCCACGCGCAAGTCGCCGGGCCGCACCAAGTTCGAGGCCATCACGCTGGAGCGCGGCGTCACCCACGACGTCGAGTTCGAACGCTGGGCCAACAAGGTCTGGAACTTCGGCTCCGGGCTGGGTGCCGAGGTGTCGTTGGCCAACTTCCGCAAGGACCTGATCATCGAGGTCTACAACGAGGCCGGTCAGCTCGCCATCGCCTACAAGGTGTTCCGCTGCTGGGTGTCGGAATACCAGGCGCTGCCGGACCTGGATGCCAACGCCAACGCCGTCGCGATCCAGACCCTGAAGCTCGAGAACGAGGGCTGGGAGCGTGACTACGACGTGGTCGAACCCTCCGAGCCCACCTTCAACGAGCCCGCCTGAACGACCCCGCACGGAAGGCGACGATGCGCGCGCTGGCCGGCTCCGAACTGCTGTCGCTGTGGGAGCGCGGCGTCAGCCGCCATGCCCTGGACCGCAGCGCGCTGCTGGCAGCCGCTGCCCGGCCCGACTGGCCTGCCGATGGCATCGTCGACCTGCCGTTGGGCGAGGTCAACGCCAGTTTGCTGGCGCTGCGTGCGGCCTGCTTCGGCCCGCAGATCGACGGACATGCAGACTGCCCGCGTTGCGGCCAACGGCTGGCGTTTGCGCTGGACGCGCGCGAGTTGCTTGCATCCGTCCCTGACAGCGATTCGACCTCGTGCGACGTCGAGGTCGCCGGCTTGCGCCTGCGTGCGCCCAGCCTGCGCGACCTGGCGGCCGTGGCGGCCGAGGCGGATGCCGAACGCGCAGCGCGCCAGTTGCTGGCGCGCTGCACCTTGGCCGGCGATGCCGCGCAGGTGGACGATGCGATGTTGCAGGCCGTCGAAGAACGGCTGGATGCGTTGGACCCGCAGGCCGACTTGGCGCTGGCCCTGCAGTGCGTGGCCTGCGGCCATGCGGACCTGGTGCAGGTGGACGCCGGCCAGCTGCTGTGGGACGAGATCGAGGTGCGCGCGCAGGTGCTGCTGCACGAGGTGCATCAGTTGGCCAGCGCCTACGGTTGGAGCGAGGCGCAGATCCTGGCGCTGACGCCGGCGCGACGGGCCGGTTACCTGGCCATGGCGGGGGCTGCATGACAGGCCTGCTGCACCGCCTGGCCGCACGCGCCGCCGGCACGGGCTGGACAGTGCGATCGGACGTGCGCCTGCCGTTCGGTGCGGCCGGCTTGGAACAGGCGCAGGACCAGGCACCCCCGCTGGTGGATGCGGCTGCGCCCGAAAGCCGCGCGCCAGGTCGGCTTCGACCCGAATCGGCCGTTTCCGCCGCAGCCGTCCCACGACAAGCCGTGGCGCCACGCGCGCAAATCCCGGTCGTCGCAGCTGAACCCGGGCGGCCGCAGCCCGCGGCCGCAGCTGCGATGCCGCAGCCGCAGTTGCCTCAGGCCCATCAGTCCCCGTCGCCGCTCATGCCGGCGGCCACGGCACCGCCGAGGCATGCGCCCGACGCGTCCGCTGTTGCGGGCAAGGCCTCGGGCATCCCGTCTCTCGCGCTCCTCCACACGCCCGCGCGCACGCAGTCACCGCCGCCCCGGTCCCACCACGAAGACCCTGCGCCGCTGTTGCCGACCCGGCCGAGCACCGGAGGCCACGCTGCGCCCCTGGCCCAGACCGTGCGGAGCCCGGCAGCCTTCGCCCTCCGGCCGGCACCGCAGTCCGTCGCCAACCAAGAGACCGAAGTCCACATCCACATCGGCCGCATCGACGTGACGGCTCTGCACGAAGCGCCCCGCCCCAAGGCCCGGCCGCGCGAGCGCACCCAGCCGGTGTCGCTCGACGCCTACCTCGCCGCGAGGAGCAAGCCATGAGCACGGCCCTGGCCATCGCCGGCGTCAGCGCCGTGCTGCGCGACCTGCTCAACGACGGGCTGGTCAACCGCAACGTCACCGGCGTGCTGGGCTCCAGCGTCACCGTCAGCCTGCTGGCGCCCGACCGCGTGGTGCCCACCGGTGGCACCGAGGCCTCGCAGCTCAACCTGTTCCTGTATGGCGTGGCGCCCAACAGCGGGTGGCGCAACGAAGCCCTGCCCTCGCGCGATGGCGCCGGCCGCGCACGGCTCACGAACCCACCGCTGGCGCTGGATCTGCACTACCTGCTCTCGGCCTACAGCGCGGGCGAGCTGCATGCCGAGATCCTGCTGGGCTATGCCATGCAGCTGCTGCACGAGACGCCGGTGCTCACGCGCGAGGCCATCCGCACGGCGCTCAACCCTTCGCCCGCCACCGGCGCCACCTTGCCGCCGGCGCTGCGCGCGCTGTCCGACTCGGGCCTGGCCGAACAGGTGGAACTCATCAAGATCGCGCCGCAGCACCTGAACAACGAAGAGATGTCCAAGCTCTGGACCGCGACACAAAGCCATCTGCGCCCCAGCATGGCCTACAGCGCCTCGGTGGTGCTGATCCAGGCCCAGCGCCCGGCGCGCACGCCGCTGCCAGTGCTCACGCGCGGCCGCATCGACGCGGGCACCGGACGCGAGACCGGCATCGCCGTGCAGTCGAGCCTGCGGCCCGGCGTGCCGGTGCTCGTGAGTGCCGTGCCGCCATTGGGCCAGCCGGTGGCGGCCATCGGCGACACCGTGGCGCTTTCGGGCAGCCTGCTGGACGGCAGCCAGCGCGAAGCCTGGCTGCGCAACGACCGCTTCGACATCACACGGATGCTGCCGGTGTTGGCCGAGGCGCCCGACCGCCCCGCCGCGACCGTGGCCGCCTTCTCGCTGGCCGGCCAGCAGGCCGAGCTGCCGGCCGGCGTGTACCGCGTGAGCGTGCGCCTGACCAGGCCCGATGCGCAGAACGAGGACCGGCTGCACGAGACCCACCCGCTGCTGCTGACACTGGCGCCGCGCATCACCAACCTGCCGCAGACCGTGGCGCGCGCGGGCAACGGCTCGGCCAGCGTCACGATCCAGTTCACGCCGGACCTGCACGCAGGCCAGCGCGCTGTCCTGGTGCTGGGCGCGGCCGAAGTCCCGCCGCAAACGGCCGGTGCCACACCGAATTCGCTGGTCTTCGTGATCCCCAACGCGGCCGTCGGCGTGCACCTGGCGCGGCTGCGCATCGACGACATCGACAGTCCCATCATCGACATGGACTTCGAGCCGCCGGAGTTGCCACGCTTTCTGGACCGCACCGTGGAGATCACGTGAACGCACCCGACCGCCTGTTCGACTGGAGCGGCGCCAACCAGCGCGTGCTGGTGGCGGAGTTCGCGCGGCTGGCTGCCCTGCTGGGCGAAGGCACACAGGATGCGGTCGAGGCCGAAGCCGCCGCGCTGCGCGCTGCCATGCCGGTACCGGCCGCGATCGACACGCTGTGCTCGCTGTTCGGGCTCAGCGCGTTCGAGCGCGACCTGCTGCTGCTGGTGGCCGGCGTCGAGATGGACGCGCGCATCGCCGCGCTGTGCGCCGATGCCAACGGCCAGACGCATCGTCCCTGGGCCAGCTTCGGGTTGGCGCTGGCCGTGCTGCCGCAGCCCCACTGGAGCGCCATCGCGCCGCACGAAGCGCTGCGCCGCTGGCGCCTGCTGGAGATCGACGAAACCACCGGCATCAGCGGCGGACGGCTTCGCATGGACGAGCGCGTGCTGCACTTCATCGCCGGGCTGAACGCGCTGGACCATCGTCTTCATGCGCTGCTTCAGCCGCAGCCGCCTGCAGGCGTCATGGGGCGGGACCAAAGGTCCGCGGTCGCGCAATTGCTGGCTCGGTTGCGCGGCACCGCCGGCCGCCTGCCCGCCGTCGTGCTCGACGGCGACGATGCCGCCGGCCAGCTTGACGTGGCCGTCGCCGTCGCCGCCGGACTGGGCGCCGGCCTGTACCGGCTGCGCACGGTGGACCTGCCCGTGGCCGCCGCCGAGCAGGCGGCCTTCGCCACGCTGTGGTCGCGCGAAGCCGCGCTGCTGGGCTGCGGCCTGTTGATCCACTGCGAGGAGCACGAGGCACTGGGGGCCGTGACGCGCCTGCTGGAACGGATGGACGGCCTCGTCTTCGTCATCGGACACGAGTTGGCGCTGGACGGCACGCCGCAGTGGCGCCAGCACATCGCGCGACCCGAGGCCCCTGAACGCCTGCAGCTATGGCAGACCGCACTGGCCGGCAAGGCTGCGGCGCTGGGAACGGTGGTCGACACGCTGGCCACCCAGTACCGGCTCGGCGCGCGCCGCATCGAGCAAATTGCCGCGCAGGCACGCGGCGACGATCCGGCTGCCGACGCCGCCGCGCTGCACGAGGCCAGCCGAGGCCCCGCCCATGGCATGCCCGGCCTCGCCCAGCGCATCGATGCGCGGGCGCGCGGTTCTGACCTGGTGCTGCCCGAGGCCCAGCAGGCCGTGCTGCGCCAGATCGCCAGCCACGCGCGCCACCGGCTCACGGTGCATCACCAATGGGGCTTCGCCGCCCAGAGCGCGCGCGGGCTGGGCATCGCCACGCTGTTCTGGGGCGACAGTGGCACCGGCAAGACGCTGGCCGCCGAAGTCATCGCCTCCGAACTCGGCCTGGCGCTCTACCGCATCGACCTGTCGGCCGTGGTCAGCAAGTACATCGGCGAGACCGAGAAGAACCTGCGCAAGGTCTTCGACGCCGCCGAGGAAGCCGGTGCCATCCTTCTGTTCGACGAGGCCGACGCGCTGTTCGGCAAGCGCAGCGAGGTGAAGGACAGCCATGACCGCTACGCCAACATCGAGGTCGGCTACCTGCTTCAGCGCATGGAGGCCTATGGCGGCCTGGCGATCCTGACGACCAACCACAAGGCGGCGCTGGACAGCGCGTTCCAGCGCCGACTGCGCTTCGTCGTGCACTTCCCCTTCCCGGACCAGGCGCAGCGCGAGGGCATCTGGCGGGCCGTGTTCCCGGCCGGCGCACCGCTGGACGCGGACATCGACTTCACCAAGCTGGCGCGGCTGAACGTGGCCGGCGGCACCATCCGGAACATCGCGCTGGCGGCTGCCTTCCTGGCCGCCGAGGCCGGCACGCCCATCGGCATGGCCACGCTGCTGCAGGCCGCGCAACTGGATGCGGCCAAGCGCGACAAGCCGTATTCGGATGCGGAAACGCGGGGGTGGGCATGAGAGCGTTCCCCCACCTGGGCAGCAGTCGACCGTCGGGCGGCACGGCCTGCAACCCCTGGGCAGCGCCCGAGGTGTGGCCATGAGGCGCATCGTGCTGCACATCGACCGGCTGGTGCTGCGCGGGGTGGACCGCGGCGACGCCGCCGCCGTCTCCGCCGCGCTGCAGGCCGAACTGCAGAGCCTGCTGGGTCCGGGCGGCGCCGGCACGCTGGCCACGCAGCGCAGCATGCACGCGCTGCAGGCCGGCCGGGTGCACCTGCCGCAGGGCGCGGATGCCCCTGCCCTGGGCCGGGCGGTCGCCGCGCGCGTCGCGGGCGTGCCCGGTCCGGCCAAGCCGCCGGGCGGAGGCCCCTCATGAACACGGCCCTCGCACTCGCCGCACCGCAGGCCCAGCCGCGCCGGCGCGCTGTGCTCCAGCGCAAGTGCGCCTGCGGCCAGGCGGCCTCCAACCTGGGGCCGAAGTGCGAGGACTGCCAGCGTCGCCAGTTGTTCGGCATCGGGCCCGCGGCCCTTCCCGACGCGGGCGCACCGGGCGATTTCGGGCCCGGGCAGCCGCTGGACGGCACGACGCGCCGCTTCTTCGAAAGCCGCTTCGGCCACGGCTTCGGCGACGTGCGCATTCATGCCGGCGACAGCGCCGCGGCCACGGCCCGCGCGCAGAACGCCCACGCCTTCGCCAGCGGGGGCGACATCGTGTTCGCGCGCGGCCGCTACGACCCGGCTTCGCCAGCCGGCCAACGCCTGCTGGCGCACGAGCTGACCCATGTGGTGCAGCAGCGCACGGCGTTGGCCGCGGCCACGCCATCAGGCGACGCGGACCCGGCCGAGCAGGAGGCCGAATACAACGCCGCGCGGCTGCACACGGCCCAGCCCCTGTTCGCCGTGCAGCGCGCGCCGGCGCTGGCGCGGCAGGCGGCCGGTGCAACCACCGTCACGGTGGACGCACCGACGGGGCCGCCCGGCTGCACGCTGGACCAGCACCATGCCATCGAACCCGCGGTGCATGGCGCTCAGAGCCGGCTGCAGCGCACGCTGAACCGGCTGGATGCCTACATCGCCGCTCCGGCCGATGCCGCCAACCAGGCGGTGGCCGCCGCGCTGACGCGGCATTTCCGACGCGCAGACCCCGCACTGGCGGGCACGGTGCGCCAACGCATCGCCGGCATCCGCACCGACATGGTCACGCGCGATCCCTTCCCGGTCGAATGCCACGACGCCGGCGACGCCTCCTGCGCCAACAGCGGCGCCTACGTGCGCAACGACAGCGAACTGGTGTTCTGCCCCGCGTTCTTCACCGGCAGTCTGCCCTGGCGCATCGAGGCGCTGACACACGAGATGGCGCATGCGCTGGCCGGACTGGACATCAGCGACCGCGCCTACCGCAACGACCGCCTGCTGCCGCAGCTGAGCACGGCCGAGGCGCTGGACAATGCCGAGTCCTACACGATGTTCGTGAGCGAAGTCGATAGCGGGCGCCCGGTGCAGGGCGCGCCACCGCAAGACCGGACGCAGGACTGCTCGAGCCGCAATGCGCCGCTGGTGCGCCAGGCCATCGCGCGCGCGCAGCGCTGGAACCGCGACGCCGAGGTCATCGCCAACGACCCGGACCAGGCCATGCTGAACGCCAGCGCGCCGTTCTTCACCACGCACCTGGGCAATGCCACGCCGGCCACGCGCAACACGGCGCGGCGCGTGCTCGGCAGCATGGTGGTGCGCCTGCGCTCCAGCCTGGACGTGCGCTGCGACAACACACCCGCGGCCGAATGCGGTGCCAGCCGGCATGCCTACAAGGGCGCGACCACCAGTGCCGGCGAAGGCGCGCTCACGGGCATGGGCATCGGCGCGGGGGTCGGCCTGGCCGGCGGCTTGGGCGGCGCCATCGGCCTGTGGGCCACCGGCGCGGGAGCCCTGGCCGGCCTCGGCGTGCTGGCGCTGGGTGGCCTGATCGGCATGGCCCTGGGCGCGGCGATCGGCGCCATCGTCGGCGCGGCGACCGCGCGCGACCAGATCCGCCTGTGCCCCAGTTGGGCCGGACTGCCCAGCATCGAGGACCGCACCGAGGCGCTGCTGGCCGCGGCCTACGAGACCTATGGCGGTCTGGACGCTGCCCAGGCGGCCCGCCACGCGGCGTTCGCGCGGGCCGTGCACCAGAACTGGTGGCCGGCGCCGCCGGCCATCTGAGACCCGCCATGGACACGCGCCGCCAACTCCTGCCCGCCAGCCGCACCGACGTGGCGCATGTGGCCGTGCGTCCGCAGGCTGCCCGCCCGCCCGAAGAGGCCGGAGTGGCCCTGCCGGCACCGCTGCGCGAAGGCGCGCAACGGCGCTTCGGCGCGGACTTCAGCGCCGTGCGCATCCATGCTGGCCCCGGCGCGGCCGCCTCGGCCCGGGCGATGGGTGCGGCCGCCTACACGCTCGGTCGCGACATCGTCTTCGGCGCCGGCCGCTGGCAACCGCAACACGCGGCCGGCCAGCGCCTGCTGGCACACGAACTGGCGCATGTGCTGCAGCAGTCGCGCGGCGGCTCCGCCACGGGCGACGCCGAGGCCCGCGCCGATGGCGCGGCCGACCAGTTGCTGCAGGGGCGCTCCGTGGCGGCCCACGGCCTGGGCGGCGCGCCGCCGGCGCCGCAGGCCCAACCCGAGGCCGCGGCCGACGCCTTCTCGCCGGTCGAGAGCGCGCCCTTGCCGCTGTTCGGCGTGCTGCCGCAGACGCTGACCGCCGTGGCGCTCGAGCCCGGCGAGCCCCTCACCAAGGACAACCCCAAGCTCGCGCAGATCGCCGCCGCCAGCCGCGCCCAGCCCGAGGCGCGCGTGCGGCTTTCGGCCAGCCTGACCGAGGGCAGCCAGAGCAGCAGCGCGCGCCAGGACAGCGAGCGCGCGCAATTGAACAGCCGCATGCGCCAGGTGCGCGACGCACTGCGCCAGTTGGGCGTGGACGCGGCCAGCGTGGACCTGGAGTCGGCCACCGCGTTCTCGGCCTCGGCCCATGGCCAGGTCGAGGTGGCGGTGCGCAAGAGCGGCGCGCAGCCCTTGCCCTTGCGGCCGCCCAACCCCGGCATCGGGCCCGAGCTGCCGCCCGAACAGCCGGCCGCCGGCCCGTCGCTGAACCTCGATTTCGAATTCGGCCCAGTCAAGGTGTCGCTGCCCAAGGAGGTGCGCGCCAAGCTGCCGTTCGCGCTGCGCAAGGGCTACAAGCTCACGCTCGACCTGTCGTACGAGGTGCCGGCCAAGTTCGGCCTGCAGATCATGCTGGACGGTCTGCCCCACGTTCGCGTGGGACTCAAGGGCGGGGCCGAGGTCGAACCCAAGAGCGGCGCGGCCGTGGCCTCTGGCGGCCTCGTGATCGAGACCACATCCACCATCTGCAACGCCGCAGATCCCGGCGAGACGCGCGAGAAGATCAAGACGGCCGGCGAGAAGCTCAACAAGGCCGCGCGCGAGTTCGAGACCGCGGTGCCGGACGACAAGCTGGGCAAGGCGATCGACATTGCCAGCGCCATCGGCGAGATCTACGGCGCTGTGGAGGAGGCCAAGGCCAAGTGCAAGCAGGTGCCGCGCGTGAGCGTGGAGTTCGGCGCCAGGAAGGTGCTGGCCCCGGGCGACGAGACCGACCCCACCAAGCGGCCGTCGGACTACGTCGGCGGCACCTTCACCTGGCATTTCTGAGCGCATCACCATGAAAGCCGTCAATGCCAAGTTCCCGCAGCCCGACGTGTTCTTCGGCGTCTCGGACGACCTGGCCGAGTCGGCCGGGTCCAAAGCCGAGGCGCTCAAGGTCGTCTCCGCCCTCAAGCCCTGAAAGGCGCGCCATGCCACTGCACCGCCCTGCCTCCCGCAAGCCAGCGTCCCGGTCCCCAGGACCGGCCCTGCGCCTGCAGCGAAAGTGCGCCTGCGGCGCCGCGGCCGGACTGGCCGGCAGCTGTCCGGACTGCGCGCGCAAGAAGATCCTGGGGCTGCAGACCCAGCTGGCCGTCGGCGCTGCCGACGATGTCTACGAGCGCGAGGCGGACCGCGTGGCGCAGCAGGTGCGGGTCGGCCCGGCCTCGCCTGGCGTGGACGGCCGGGCGACGCCGCGAATCCAGCGCCTGAGCGCGGCGCCCGACGCCGGTGCCATGGAGACACCGGTCAGTGTGGACGAGACGCTGGCCGCGCCCGGCAGCGCGCTGGAACCCGGCCTGCGCCAGGACATGGAAGGGCGCCTCGGCCACGACTTCTCGCAAGTGCGCGTGCATGCGGACGCACGTGCCGACGCCTCGGCGCGCGAGGTGCAGGCCAATGCCTACACCGCAGGCCGGCACATCGCGTTCGCGGCCGGGCGCTACGCGCCACAGACCGCCGAGGGACGGGGCCTGCTGGCGCACGAGCTGACCCACGTGGTGCAGCAGGCGGGCGGGCAGGCCCAGGGGCTGCAGCGCGACACGAAGGACAAGACGCCGCCACCGGCCAAGGTCGTGCCGCCAGTGGAGCCGAACAAGACGCAGAAGAAGCTGATCGACGACGCCCGCCGTGCTGCCGCGATCCGCACGCAGCGCGCCCTGTTCCGCGCCAGCGGCGTCGAGGGCACCGAGGCGCTCATGGAAGCCAAGGCGCTGGCGCGCATCAAGTTCGACTGGGCCGACCCCAACATGGAGCAGATCAGCGACGTGCTGCGCGGCATGGGCGGTGGCGTCGGCACGGCCGACATCAAGGTGGCCGGCCCGGGCGATCCGGAATGCGGCACCCGCGCGGGCTATGTGCGCGGCTTTCGCCAGCCCATCGTGCTGTGCGCGGCCTTCTCCGCCAAGGGCACCACGGACGAGAGCCGCATCCGCACCCTGATCCACGAGATGGCGCACTTGCAGCGCGTCGGCAACGCCGACGGCACGGAAAGCTACTTCCCCATCTTTGACTGCGAGTCGCCCGGCGTCTTCGAATCGGCCGACGCGTGGGCCAACTACGTCCATTGCCTGTCGGGCGAAAAGCCCGATGCCAATGTCGTGCCGCGCTCCAAGCCCGGCGGCGCCAAGCCTGGGAAGAAGAAATGACCGGCTTCTCCAACTCCCCCCAACTCATCAAGGGCGGCCTGGTCCTGATCGACCCCGAGTCGGCCAAGGTGCAGCGCGTGATCTCGCTGCAATACAACGCCGATTCGCTGACCCGCAAGCTGCAGGCCCAGACCACCGGCGGCGACGCTGCCGACCGCGCCGAGCCCACGCGCTTCAAGGGTCCGCCGGTGGAGACCATCAGCTTCGAAGCCGACATCGACGCCACCGACCAGCTCGAGTTCCCGGACCAGAACGCCAGCACCATTGCCCATGGCATCGCGCCCCAGCTCGCGGTGCTGGAGTCGCTGCTGTCTCCGGGCTCGACCCAGTTGCAGCGGGTGGACAGCCAGGCCAACTCCGGCACGCTGGAGATTGCGCCCATGCTGGCGCCGCTGATCCTCTTCGTCTGGGGCAAGAGCCGCATCGTGCCGGTGAAGTTGGCCGACTTCTCGATCACCGAGGAAGCCTTCGACCCCGCACTCAACCCGATCCGCGCCAAGGTCTCGTTCAGCCTGCGCGTGCTGTCGGTGGACGACCTGGGCTTCTCGTCCAAGGGCGGGTCGCTGTTCATGACCTATCTGCAGGGCAAGGAGAAGCTGGCGGCCAAGGTGCAGCCAGTGTCGTTCTCCACGCTCGGCATTGGAGGAATCTCGTGATGGTCGATCCGATCCAGGCCTTCATGCAGGCCAACGGCCTGGCGCAACCGGCCTTCGCGCCCGACAGCCGCTACCACGGCCTGCCGCTCGCGCAGGCCACCTTGCCGGATGGCCGCCAGGTGGTGTTCGTCACGCGGCGCTTCCTGCCGCCGACGGAGAACTTCGCGCGGCTCGCCACGGCCACCATCGTGGCCGGCGACCGGCTCGACACCCTGGCCGCGCAGCACCTGGGCGCGGCCGAGCAGAACTGGCGCCTGGCCGACGCCAATGGCGCGATGCTGCCCGAAGCGCTGGTGGCCGAGGTCGGCCGCCCACTGGCCATCACGCTGCCAGAGGGCGTGCCCGCCCCGCCCGGAGCAGGAGATGTTCGCTAAGGGCATCCAGCTCACATTGATGATCGGCCCCATCGTGCCGATCCCGGTGCCGCGCGTGGTGACCGACGCGCTCGAGAGTGTGGAAGTGCGAACCGCCACCGGCAGCGCGAGCGGATTCCAGCTCAAGTTCTCGATCAGCGCGCGCTCGGAACTCAACACCATCTTCCTCCTGGCCGGCGTCAACTCGACGCCCGTCACGCCGGCACTTCGCGTGCTGCTGGTGATGACGCTCAACGGCCAGCCGCAGCCGCTGTTCGACGGCGTGATGACCAACGTGCAGGTGCAGCCCGGCGGCCAGGGCCAGCCCGGCAGCCTGGTCGTGACCGGCGAGGACGTGACCAAGGCGATGGACAAGCAGGACTGGAGCGGCCTGCCCTTCCCCGCCGTGCCGGTGGAAGGGCGCGTGGCGCTGCTGTGCGCCAAATACGCGCCCTTCGGCCTCATCCCCATGATCATCCCGGTGCTGTTCCCGGACGTGCAGATCCCAGTCGACAAGATTCCGGCGCAGCAGGGCACCGACCTGGCCTACATCCAGGAACTGGCGCGCCAGGTGGGCTATGTGTTCTATGTCGAGCCGGGTTCGACGCCGGGCACCAACATCGCCTACTTCGGGCCCGAGTTGAAGGTGGGTGTGCCGCAGCCGGCGCTCAACGTCGACATGGACGCGCTGACGAATGTCGAGTCGCTCAGCTTCAGCTTCGAACCCGAGAAGGGCGTGCTGCCCATCGTGTTCATCCAGAACCAGCTCACCCGCGTCCCGATCCCGATTCCGATCCCCAACCTGAACCCGTTGCAGCCGCCGCTGGGCGCGCTGCCCACCTCGCTTTCCAACATCAAGTTCATGAAGGACACGGCCAAGATGAGCCCGATGCGGGCGATCTCGGCCGGCCTCGCGGAAGCCGCCAAGTCGCAGGACTCGGTGAGCGGCAGCGGCACGCTGGACGTGCTGCGCTACGGCCGGCCACTCAAGGCGCGCGGCCTGGTCGGCGTGCGCGGCGTGGGCATCGCCTACGACGGGCTGTACTACGTCAACAGCGTCACCAGCACCTTGAAGCGCGGCGAGTTCAAGCAGCGCTTCGAGCTCACGCGCAACGGGCTGGTGTCGATCACGCCCAAGGTCCCCGTCTGAAGGAGCAGCGAAAGTGCCCGAGAAGTTCTACGGCAAGTACCGCGGCATGGTGCTCAACAACATCGACCCGATGCAGATGGGCCGGCTGATGGTGCAGGTGCCCGACGTCGGCGGCGTGATGCCGTCCACCTGGGCCATGCCCTGCGTGCCGGTGGCCGGCATCCAGAACGGCATGTTCGCGCTGCCGATGATCGGCTCGGGCGTGTGGATCGAGTACGAGCAGGGCGACATCGACCACCCGATCTGGGTCGGCTGCTTCTGGGGTAGCGCAGCCGAGGTGCCGGCGCTGGCGCGGCTGACGCCACCGGCCGTGCAGGCCATCACCATGCAGACGCCGCTGCAGAACGGCCTGACCATCAGCGACCTGCCCGGCCCCAGCGGCGGGATCATGCTCAAGAGCGCGACCGGTGCCACCTTGATCGTCAACGACACCGGCATCTACATCCAGAACGGCAAGGGCGCGTCCATCGTGATGACCGGTCCCACGGTCACGATCAACGCCGGCGCCCTCACCATCGTCTAGGAGCGCCAAGCATGTCCGGCCCCCTCCTCCACCTCGGCGCTACCGTCCTGTGCGCGCATGGCGGCCAGGCCACGCCCAGCGCGCCGGTGCCGCGCGTGCTGGTTTCGGGACAGCCGGTGACGACGCAGGCCGCGCCCTACCTGGTGGCCGGCTGCGCCTTCTCGCCGCCGCAGGGCAACGGGCCCTGCGTGACGGCGCAATGGATCGTGGCGGCCACCCGGGTCTTCGCCGCCGGCCAGCCGGTGCTGCTGATGAGCAGCCAGGCCATCTGCGCGCCCACCGGCACGCCCTTGATGCCGGTGGCGGCGCAGACCCGTGTCATAGGGATGTGAACACCATGGACACCGACATCGGCTTTCCCCTGCGCATCGACGGCCGCGGCCGCAGCGCGACCGTCTCGCGCGAGGCGCACCTGCGCGACCTGATCGAGCAGCTCCTTTTCACCGTGCCGGGTGAGCGCGTGAACCGGCCGGACTTCGGCTGCGGCCTCATGCAGCTCGTGTTCGCGCCCAACAGCCCCGAGCTCGCCGCGACGGTGCAGGCACTGGTGCACGGCGCGCTGCAGCAGTGGCTCGGCCACCTGATGCGCATCGACGAGGTCAGCGCCGAGAGCGAGGACGCGACCCTGTCGGTGACGGTGCGCTACACGGTGCTGGAGACGCAGCAGAGCGGTCAGGCGCAGTTCAGGCGGGAGGCCCCATGAACAGCCAGTACCTGTGCAGCAACCCCGGCCGCATCGCCGCCCTGCGCGAGGCCGCGCTGGCGAACCCGCCGCGCGCCTTCAACGGCATCGAGTACCTGGAAGTGGTGCACGGCGAACCGCGGCTGATGCTGCACTTCGTGCACGACCTGGCCTTCGCGCCGGCCGCGCCGCTCGCGGCCACCAACATCGAGATCCGCGGCGGCGTGCGGGTGCGCAACCCGCAGGCGATCGGCGTGTCGGCCAGCGGCGACGTGCTGACGGTGGAGCTGGACGACATCGGCGACTTCTCGCGCTACCAGTTGCGGCTGGTCGCCTCGGCCGGCTCCGACGCGCCGCCGGCCGGCATCGACCCTGCCCTGGCGCAGATCGCCTTCGGCTTCAAGGTCGACTGCCCCAGCGACTTCGACTGCCGCGTGGAAGACGACTGCGCGCCGGTCCAGCAACGCGCACCCGACATCGACTACCTGGCACGCGACTACCAGAGCTTCCGCCGCCTGGTGCTGGACCGGCTTTCGGCGCTGATGCCCCACTGGAAGGAACGCAGCCCGGCCGACTTGATGGTCACGCTGTCCGAGGCGCTGGCCTTCCGCGCCGACGAGATCGCCTACTTCCAGGACGCGGTCGCCACCGAGGCCTACCTGGGCACCGCGCGCCAGCGCGTCTCGGTGCGGCGGCACGCGCGCCTGCTGGACTACGCGGTGCACGAGGGCTGCAATGCGCGCGCCTGGGTGGCCTTCGAGGTCGACATCGCTGCTGCTGCCGACGGCCAGACGCTCGCGGCCTGCGACAGCACCACCGGCCTGGACGGCACCCTGCTGCTGACCCGCGCGCAGGGCGCGCCCCGGCGGCTGGGTTCTCCCGCCAGCGCGCAGGCGCTGGTCGCGGCCGGTGCGCAAGCCTTCGAGCTGCTGACACCGCTGAGGCTGTTCAGCGCCCACAACGACCTGCGCTTCTACACCTGGAGCGACGAGGCCTGCTGCCTGCCGCGCGGCGCCACGCGCGCCTTCCTCATCGACGACCCGGCGAACCGGCTGCGCCTGCGCGCGGGCGACCTGCTGCTGCTGGAGGCACGCGCCGGCACCACCAACGGCCTGCCGCAGGATGCCGACGCGCAGCAGCGCCACGTGGTCCGCATCACGCGGGTCGACCCCGAGGCGGACAAGGATCGCGCTCCCTCTGCGCAGCCGCGGCACGACCCGGTCACCGAACAGCCGCTGGTCGAGGTGCACTGGCACGCCGAGGACGCATTGCCCTTCGACCTGTGCCTGTCGAAGGTCATCGATGGCGTGCTGGTGCGCGACATGGCGGGCGCCTGCGCCAACATCGCGCTGGCCGACCACGGCTACAGCGCAACACGCCCCGAGCCCCTGGTGCCGGTGCCCGGCGGCCGCGTGCCGCGCTATCGGCTGGCGCAGCCGACGCTGCTGCCGTGGACGCGCCAGGGCCTGGTGCGCAACGCCAGCGGCGAGGCGATGCTGGTGGACCCATCCACCAGCGCCACCGCCGCCCTGCGGCGCGACCTGGCGGACACGCGCGAGGCAGTGCTCGTGGCCAGCGACGGCGACGACCGCCGTTGGAACGCACGCCGCGACCTGCTGCAAAGCGGCTCCCATGCCCCGGAGTTCGTGGCCGAGACCGAGGCCGACGGCCAGGTGCTGCTGCGCTTCGGCGACGGCGTGAACGGCCTGCGCCCCGGCGCGGCCGAGGCCCTGTCGGCGCGGGTGCGCACCGGCAACGGCAGCGCCGGCAACGTGGGCGCCGATGCGATCGCCCATGTGCTGTGCCCCTTCGACGGCATCGCGCGGGTGCGCAACCCGCTGCCGGCCAGCGGCGGCGTGGACCCGGTGGCGCTGGCGCGCGCGCGCATGGACGCGCCGCAGGCCTTCCGGCGCCAGGAGCGCGCAGTGACGGCCGAGGACTATGCCGAGGTCGCCATGCGCGACGGCCGCGTGCAGCGCGCCGTCGCCACGCGCCGCTGGACCGGGAGCTGGCACACCATGTTCATCACCGTCGACCGGCGCGGCGCCGAGGGCATGGACCCCGCCTTCGAGGACAGCCTGAGCGCCTTCATCGACCGCTACCGCCTGGCCGGCCACGACGTGGAGATCGACGCCCCGGCCTACGTGGCGCTGGACATCGCGCTGCATGTCTGCACCCGGCCCGGCTACTTCCCGGCCGATGTGCAGCGCCGCCTGCTGCACGTGTTCGCCACCACGCCCGGTGGCTTCTTCCACCCCGACCGCTTCAGCTTCGGCGAGCCGGTCTACCTGAGCGCCGTGATCGCCGCGGCGATGGCGGTGCAGGGCGTCTCGCACGTGGAGCCGCTGCGCTTCCAGCGCCTGGGCCGGCTGCCGGACGGCGAGATCGACGCCGGCCGCATCGCGACGGCACGGCTGGAGATCGCGCGCCTGGACAACGACCCCAACGCGCCCGAGCACGGCCGCATCCAGTTCGAGGTGCATGCGGCGGAGGAAACAAGATGAGCAGCGAAGACCTCCCCCTCGACGGCTGCCACTGCTGCGAAGGCCAGGCCGAGCCCGGCACCATCTACAACGCGCCGGGACTGCCCGCGCTGGCCTGGCGCATCGACAGCCAGCCCGGCTTCTACCAGCGCATGCTGGCCCGCCTGCCGCTTTGGGGGCTGCCCGGTCAGCTGGCGACCGCGCCGCGGCCCCTGGGCCAGCTTCGCACCCGCGAGCCCGACGACGCGGCCATCGCGCTGGTCGATGCCTCGGCCTGCGTGGCCGACGTGCTGACCTTCTACCAGGAGCGCATCGCCAACGAGGGGTTCCTCCGCACCGCCACTGAACGCCGCTCGGTGCTGGAGCTCGCGCGAGCCGTCGGCTACGAGCTGCGGCCCGGCGTCGCCGCCAGCGTGCACCTGGTCTTCACGGTGGAAGACGCGCCCGGCGCGCCGGGCGTGTGCACCATCGCGGCCGGCGCGCCGGTGCAGAGCGTGCCGCCGCAGGGCAAGCTGCCGCAGGTCTTCGAGACCGGCGAGCCGATCGTCGCGCGCGCCGAATGGAACGCATTGCGCCCGCGCCAGACCCGGCCGGCCGACCTCGCCGTGTTGGGCCCCGACGGCGCGCTGCGCCTGGCCCTGCTCTACCCCGCCGGCAGCCTGCCGGCCGACACCGTCGGCCTGCATCCGGATCTCTCCAGCGGCAACCTGTACCGGCTCGACCCGGACCTGCCCGTGGAGCCGCGGGTGGACGCCCAGGAAGTGGCCCGCATCTACCTGTCCGACCAGGCCAGCGGCGTGCAGGCCGGCGAACTGCTGCTCTTCGTCGGCAAGAAGGGGCTGGAGCTGAAGCACCTGGCGCTGCGCGCGCTGGAGGTCGAGGACGAACCGGCCCTGCGCCGCGTACGCGTGGCGCTGGAGCCGCTGCCCGACCCGAAGACGCCCGCGGCGCCGCCGATGCTCGTCTGGCTGGTGCCCACCGTGTCGATGTTCTACGGCGGCTACGCGCAGGCGCAGGTCGAAACCGTGCCTTTCACCACCACCGACCTGGGCCCCGCCATCACCAGCAAGAGCTGGAAGGAGAACGAGCTGCAGGCCATGATCGCGATCCAGGGCTGGAGCACCACGCAGCTCGTCCAGACCATCACGGCCAGCGTCCAGCCCCCGGCCAAGCCGAAGTCGCCCGAGGCCGGCGCCTTCAGCTTTGCGCAGCGGCTGGGCTTCTTCGGGCACAACGCGCCCAAGTGGGGCTCGCTGCCGAAGATCAATCTCCGCGATCCGGACATCTACAAGGATGGCTGGGACGACCAGGATCCGATCACCTCCCCCACCGGCACGCTGGACGCCAGCCGCAGCATCTGGACCGACTCGCAGGGCAACCCCAACATGGAGAGCCTGGTCCTGCCGCCCTGTCACGCGCTGCTGGAGCGCCCGGTGCCCAAGCTCGCGCCCGGCAGCTGGATGATCTTCGACGCCCCCAGCGAGAAGGCCACGGCCTATGCCTTGTTCGATGCGCGCGAAGTCTCGCGCGCCGACTACGGCCTGTCGGCCCGCGCCACCGCGCTGCGGCTGGCCGACAGCAGCGGCCAGCCGATGGCGGAGGCGCCGGAAGAGGCCTTCCTGTTCCGCGACACCACGGCCCACGTCGTCAGCCGGCGCCAGCCCCTGGCCGAGTTGCCGATCGAGACCCCGGTGGAGCGCGACAGCAAGCGCATCGAGCTGTCGACCATGGTGCTGGGTCTGACGCGCGGCCAGCCCCTGGCCTTCGTCGGCCCGCGGGCCGACCTGCCCGGCGTGGAGGCGGCCGAGATCGCGCTGCTGGACGAAGTGGAGCACAGCGCCGGCCGCAGCACGCTGGTGCTGCAGAAGGCGCTGGCATACAGCTATCAGCGCGAGAGGCTGCAGATCCACGCCAACGTGGTCCGCGCCACGCACGGCGAGAGCGTGCAGGAGGTGCTGGGCAACGGCGACGCGAAGGAGAGCTTCCAGCGCTTCATGCTGCGCAAGCCGCCGACCACGCACTTGACGGCCGCCTCGGCCAGCGGCGTGAAGAGCACGCTGGAACTGCGCGTGAACGGCCTGCTGTGGACCGAACGCCCCTCGCTGTACGGTGCCGCGCCCGACGAGCATGTGTTCACCACGCGCATCGACAACGAGGCGCGCATGAAGGTCCTGTTCGGCGACGGCCGCAGCGGCGCGCGCCTGCCCAGCGGCCAGATGAACGTGCAGGCGCGCTACCGCAGCGGCATCGGCCCCGACGGCGAGGTGGCGGCGGGCACGCTGACCATGCTGCGCGCCATGCCGCTGGGCCTGCGCGGCGTGAGCAACCCGCTGCCGGCCAGCGGCGCCCAGGGGCCCGAGAAGCTGGAGGACGCACGCCGCAATGCGCCGCTGACGCTGCTGGCCTTCGAGCGCGTGGTCTCGCTGTCGGACTACCAGGACTTTGCGCGTGCCTTCCCGGGCATCGGCAAGGCGCGCGCCGACCTGGTGTGGGTCAACGGCAGCTCGCGCGTGCTGCTCTCGGTGGCCGGCGCCACCGGCGGCGTGCCGGGCGAGGAGGTGATGGACAACCTGCAGAAGGCCATTGCCAGCCTGTCCGACCCCTCGCAGGCCTTCGTGCTGGGCGCCTCGGTGCTGCGCTACTTCCGCTGCACCGCGCGCGTGGCGATCGACCCACGCCACGAGGCCGACACGGTGCTCGCGGCCTGCAGGGCGAAGCTGCAAGCCGCATTCGGCTTCGACGCGCGAGACCTGGCGCAATCGGTCACCGCCGCCGAGTTGCTCGCACTGCTGCACCAGGTCCCCGGCGTGGTGGCAGTGGACCTGGAGGTGCTGCAGCCCTACGGTGAAGCCGCGGCCGCCGCCGGCAACGGGCAGTTCGTGCCGGCCTTCGGCGCGCGCTGGGACCCGGTGGACATGGCGATGCGGCCGGCCGAACTGATGTTGCTGAACCCCGCGGCACTCGAACTCGTGAAGGCCACGCTATGAGTCTCCTCACCCCCGAACGGCTCTACCAGCTGCTGCCGGTCATCCACCGCCTGCGCGACACCGAGCGCGGTGCGCCGCTGCGGGCGCTGCTGGCCGTGATCGAAAGCGAACTCGAGGCGGTGGAGGCCGACACCGCGCGCCTGTACGACAACTGGTTCATCGAGACCTGCGACGAATGGACCGTGCCCTACATCGGCGACCTGCTGGGCGCGCGGCCGATCCGCCCGGTGCCCTCGGCCGGCGTCAGCACGCGCGCCTGGGTCGCCAACACCATCGCCTACCGCCGCCGCAAGGGCACGGCGCTGGTGCTGGAGCAACTGGCGCGCGATGTCACCGGCTGGCCCGCAGCGGCGGTGGAGTTCTTCCAGCGCCTGGGCACCACCCAGCACATGAACCACGTGCGCCGCGCGCCCACCGCCACGGCCTGCGTGCGCGACGCCGCGGCGGCCGAGCTGGCGCAGGCCTCGGCCGGCGCCTTCGACCCCTTTGCCCACACGCTGGAGGTGCGCAACGCCGACACGCGTGGCGGCCGCTTCAACATCCCCAACGTGGGCCTGTACCTGTGGCGGCTGCGCCCGCAGCCGCTGGGCAGCGGCGCGCCGGGCCCCGTCGCCGAAATGGCGACGGCCGACTTCATCAGCGCACGCGAGGCGCAATCAGGTGGCTGGTGGCACATGCACCCGGCGGGCGTGGACGCACCGGTGTTCAACCGCCCGCCCACCGAGACCGGCAGCGGCGCCATCACCCAGGCTGCGCGCGAGGAACACACCCCGGCCCCGCTGCGCCCGCTGGCACTGCATGCCGAGCTCGTGCGGCTGCGCGCCGACCAGGCCGAGCCGGCGCCGCGCTTCATGACCGAGCGCGACCCGGTGCTGCGCTGCTTCGTGCGGCTCGCCGGCGAGACGCTGCCGGTGGAGGTGCCGCGCGAGGACATCTGCATCTGCGAGATCCCCGACACCGTGGAACTGGCCCAGCCCACGCCGCGCGTGCCGGCGCTGGACCTGCTGCGCGGACGCATCGCGTTCCCGGCCGCGCTGGACGTGAAGCAAGTGTGGCTGCATGCGACCCATGCCAGCGTGGCCGACATCGGCGGCGGTCCCTACGATCGCGGCGCCGCACTGCGCGCGGCCAGCCGCGCGGCCGACGAAAGCCGAAGCGGCTTCTTCGACCCGCAGGTCTGGCAGGTGGGCGTGTCGCACCTGCTGCCCGCGGGCGGCATGCTGTTCCCCACCCTGCGTGCCGCCGTCCAGGCCTGGAATGACGAGCCGGCGGGGCGCACCGGCGTCATCGTGGTGATGGACAGCCTGACGGAGATCGACGACGACCCGCTGGAAATCCGGATCCCCGAAGCCTCGCAACTGCTGGTGGTCGCCGGCCAATGGCCGCTGCAGCCCATCCCCGACGCGCCGCCCGGCAGCATGGAGCGCGTGGCCGGCCGCTTCGAGGCCCGGCAGGTGCGCGCGCATTGGCAGGGCCTGCTGAAGGTGAGCGGTACCGCCGACGCCGACGCGTCCGACCCGGGCGCGCTGTTCCTGCACGGGCTGCTGCTGCAGGGGCCCCTGCAGGTGTCCGGCCGCCTGGGCCAGCTGGAGCTGGCGCACTGCACGCTGCTGCCCGACACGGTGCAGGGCACGCAGCACCTGCAGGTGGGCGTCGACAGCCCGCGCCTGCAATTGCGGCTGCTGCAAAGCCTTTGCGCACCGGTCACCGTGGCCGGCCCGGTGCGCGGGGTGGAGGTGGCCGACAGCATCGTCGGCCTGGGCCTCGCCGACGGCGCTTCGGCGCCGGCGCTGGACGCGCCCGAGGCCGCGCTGGACCTGCAACGCACCAGCTTCTTCGGCGGCGTCAACGCGCTGTCGCTCAATGCCAGCGACTGCATCTTCGACGCACCGGTGCTCGCCGAGCGTCGCCAGGTGGGCTGCGTGCGCTTTTGCTACGTGCCCCCTTCCTCGCAGGTGCCGCGGCGCTACCGCTGCCAGCCGCAGCTCGAGAGCGAGACGCGCATCGCCGACCTGCCAGCCAACGCCACGACCGCCGAAAAGGACGCGGTTCGCGCCGAGGTCGAGGCCACGGTGCGGCCGCTCTTCGTCTCGCGCCGCTACGGCGACCCGGCGCTGGGCCAACTGGAACTGCGCTGCGCGGCGCAGATTCGCACCGGCGCGGCCAGCGGCGCAGAGATGGGCGCCTACGAACACCTGCAGCAGCCGCAGCGCGAGGCCAACCTGCGCGATGCACTGACCGAGTACCTGCGCCTGGGCCTGGCCGCCAGCGTGCATTTCGCCAATTGAGGAGGACACCATGAAAGCCGATCTCTCCCGCGAGACCTTCGAGCCCGGCGCGCACTACACCGCCGTGCGCATGCAGCAAGGCCGCGTGATCATCGATGCGGATTTCAACGAGGAAGGCGACATCACCCGCCGCCGTGCCGAGGCTCTGGCCGAGGACGTCATCGGCCAGAGCGGCGCGCCGGCCGAGAACGCCGGCTTCGCGCTGTCGGCCGGCATGGTCGCGCTGGCGGTGCATGCAGCCGATGCCAACAGCGTGTGGATCGCCGGCGAAGACGGCGTGCTGCTGGTCAGCACCAATGGCGGCGCGGCCTGGACCGTGGCCGCCACCGGCAGCACGCGGCACCTGCGTGCCATTGCGCGCGCCGCCAACACCGGCTGGGCCGTGGGCGACGGCGGCACCGTGCTGCGCACCAGCAACGCGGGCAGCACCTGGACCGTGCAGAACGCCGGCAGCCTGCAGCATTTGCGCGGCGTCGCGGTCTTCGATGCCCAGCACGCCTGGGCCGTGGGCGACGGCGGCCTGGTGCTGCGCACCGTCGACGGCGGCGCCAACTGGACGCGCCACGCCAGCGGCGTTCAGCGCCTCTACGCCGCGGCCTTCGCCAACGCGCAGGAAGGCCTGGCCGTGGGGCCCGGCGGCGCGATCGTGCGCAGCAGCAACGGCGGCGCGGGATGGACCCGCGTGCAAAGCGGCAGCAGCGCCACCTTGCGCGCGGTGTCGCTCGCCGGTGGCCAGGCCTGGGCGGTGGGCGACGGCGGCACCGTGCTGCGCAGCGCCGACGGCGGCGCGACCTGGACGACCGCCACCAGCGGCAGCACCTCGCGGCTGCGCGCGGTGCGCTTTCGCGACGCCAACAATGGCTGGATCGCTGGCGAGGACGGCGCGCTGCTGGTCACCACCAATGGCGGCACCACCTGGACCGCGCAGACCGTGGCCGGCGGTCCGGCACTGGCGGGCCTGTCGGTGGCCGGCACGGAGCAGCCCTGGCTGGTCGGCGGTGGCCAGGCCTGGCGCGTGCAAGCCACCGGCGCCGGTGCGCCTGCGGCGCTGCCGGCGGCGAGCCTGCGCATCGGCGCGGGCCGCTACTACGTGCAGGGCCAGCTCTGCGAATGGGA
Source organism: Variovorax sp. P1_G12 (assembly GCF_056405555.1). NCBI lineage: Bacteria > Pseudomonadati > Pseudomonadota > Betaproteobacteria > Burkholderiales > Comamonadaceae > Variovorax > Variovorax sp. P1_G12. The sequence continues at coordinate 265,497 of NZ_JBFUBW010000003.1, forward strand.
GCAGGCCGCCTCGCTGGCCAACCAGCCCGACGGCGGCGTGCCGGCACGGCTGCCGGCCGGCACGCACCTGGTCTACCTGCGCGCCTGGCAACGCCATGTGAGTGCGCTGGAGGACCCGGGCATCCGCGAAGTGGCACTGGGCGGCCCCGACACCGCCACCCGCGCGCAGCAGGTGGCGCAAGTGCGCACGCTCGCCCTGCCGGCCGCGCCCGACAACACCGCCTGGCACTGCGGCGCCGACGTGGCCGCCTGGAACACCCTGACCGCCCCGCCGGGCGCCCGCATGGCCGCGCGCGCCGAGCCCGAACTGGCGTCCACCGGCGTCTGCGAGATCGCCGCCACGGCAGGCTACCGCCGGCTGGAGAACCAGCTCTACCGCGTGGAAATCCACTCGGTGGACGCGGCGGGCGCCGCCACATTCAAGTGGTCGCGCGAGAACGGCTCGGTCAGCTATGCGGTGCAGGAGATCAGCATCGACGCCAACCGCACCACGATTCGCCTGGCGGCACGCGGCCGCGATGCGAACCTGGACCTCACCCTGCACGACCGCGTGGAACTGGTCGACGACGAGGCCGAATTGCAGGGCCGCGCGGGCCAGCTCTTCGACTACCTGCAAGACGGCGACGATGCGCTGGAACTGGTGCTGGATGGCGTGCCCACCGGCACGCTGGGCCAGGACCCGGCGCGCCACCCCGTGCTGCGCCGCTGGGACCACACGCCCGCCGTGGCCGGCGAGCACGCGCTGGCGGTGGAGGAAGGCGACTGGATCACGCTGGAGGATGGCGTGCAGATCCGCTTCGCACCCGGCGGCAGCTACCGGCCGGGCGACTACTGGCAGATCCCGGCGCGCACCGTGACGGCCGACGTGGAATGGCCGCGCGACTGCGACGGCGAGCCCGTCGCCGAGCCGCCGGCCGGCGTGCGTGACGGCTGGGCGCGGCTCGGCCTGGTGACGGTGGACGCCAGCGGCCTGGTCACGGACATCACCGACTGCCGCGACCTGTTCCCGCCGCTCACGAAAATGACGCAACTGCTCTACGTAGGCGGCGACGGCCAGAACACCACGCCCGGCGGCGCGCTGCCCGAGCCGCTGCGTGTGCGCGTGATGCGCGGCGCGCTGCCCGTGCCCGGCGCGCGCGTGCGCTTCACGGTGGAGGCCGGGGCCGGCAGCGTGGGCAACCCGCCGGCCAGCGTCTTCGACGCCACCTGCAACGCCCAGGGCCTGGCCGAATGCCCCTGGCGGCTGGGCACGCCGCAGAACCAGCGCGTCCGTGCGCATCTGCTGACCAGCGGCGGCAGCCCGGTGGCCGAGCAGGTGCTGGTGTTCGCGGCCACCGCCACGACGCCGGCCACCGGCGGGGGCGGCGGCTGCGAGGTCACGATCGGCAAGGGGGGCGACTTCCCCGAACTCAGCAGCGAACTGCTGGAGAAGTTGCTGGCGGCGCGGCCCTCGCTGTGCATCTGCTTCCTGCCAGGCACGCACCGACTCGAGGCCGGCCTGACGCTGGATGCGCCCTCCACGCAGCCGGTGCGGCGCCTGTCGTTGCACGGCTGCGGCCCCACCGCGGTGATCGTGGTCGCCGCCCCGATCGCCCTGGCCGGCCTGGCCGCGCTGGAACTGCGCGATCTGCATTTGCAGCTCAGCGAGCGCGGCGTGATCGCGCTGACCAATAACACCCAGGTCGAGCTGGACGGCGTGAACGTGGCCGGCAGGAGCGACAGCCAACTGCCCTGGCTGGCCGTCGGCAGCACGCGCGTGCTGCGCATGCGCGGCTGCACATTACCGGCGGCGGTACGGGCGGCCGCAGTTTTCCAGGACATCACCGACCTGTGTGAGATCACGCACTGCCAGTTCGCGGGCGACGTGGCGTTCTACGGCATCCCCGACCCCGAGGTGCCGCGCGACGCGCTGCTGCGCGCGCTGCAGCCCGGTGATTTCGAGGTCCAGCCCGGCGTCGGCCAACTGGTGTTCGCGAGCAACCTGCTGACGCGGCTGACGATGGGCATCGAAACCATCAAGCTGCTCACCGCGAAGCGGGCCCGCGGCCTGTTCCAGACGGTGGTGCTGCAGGGCAACACCTTCACGGCCGACATGGTGCTGTGCGCCGGGAACTTCATGAGCGTCAGCGGCAACCACTTCACCGCCACCCAACCGCGCTCCAGCACCTACGGCATGCTGATCGCGCGCCGCGCCGCCGCAAGCAGCAACGTCGGCGAGCTGTTCGGCGACAACGCGACACTGTGGTTCCTGGTGACCAAGGGCGAGTTCCGCGGCGCGGCGAACATGGTGTTCACGATTCCGCAGTCGCTGTCTTAGGGGTCGGCAAGTCTTTGATCTTCTTGGGACTGCCGTTCGCTTTCACCCCTGCCAGGGCTCCTGCGTAATGCGCCAGGATTCGAGCGGATCTGGCATCAGCGGTGCACGCCGGCCGTGTCGTCGTTCGGGATGCCCCCGATCGGCGCCTCCGCGGTGCCGACGGTGCTGCGGGTAAAGGATTCGACCATCTCGCGCGTGCCCTGTGGATCGGCGATCCACTTGGCATAGAAGTCGTAGGGGCAGTCGGCCACGCCCTTGTCGCCTTCGCGGGAGTTGATCAAGCCGGTGTAGCCGCGGTGAACCAGCTTGAAGAGGTGGTTCTCCGACTGGCCGTGCTTGCGGAAGTCGCGGATCAGGCTCTTGCTGAGCGCCGCGTACTGGATGCCCATTTCCTCCTCGCCGCATTCGCCGAGCGTGCGGCCGTCGAAGCCGATGATCGCCGAGTGGCCGAAATACGAATAGACGCCGTCGAAGCCCGCCGCGTTGGCGACCGCCACATAGGTGTTGTTGGCGAAGGCCATTGCCTTGCTGATGAGGATCTGCTGCTCCTTCGCCGGGTACATGTAGCCCTGGCAGCGCACGATCAGCTCGGCGCCCTTCATCGCGCAGTCGCGCCAGATCTCGGGATAGTTGCCGTCGTCGCAGATGATGAGGCTGACCTTGAGCCCCTTCGGCCCGTCGCTCACATAGGTGCAGTTGCCCGGATACCAGCCCTCGATCGGCACCCAGGGCATGATCTTGCGGTACTTCTGCACGATCTCGCCCTGGTCGTTCATGAGGATGAGCGTGTTGTAGGGCGCCTTGTTCGGATGCTCCTCGTGGCGCTCGCCGGTGAGGGAGAACACGCCCCACACCTTCGCCTTGCGACAGGCCTCGGCGAAGATCTCGGTCTCGGCGCCGGGCACGGTGGCGGCGTTCTCGTACATCTCGGCGCTGTCGTACATGATGCCGTGGGTGCTGTACTCGGGAAAGATCACGAGGTCGAGGCCGGGAAGTCCGGACTTCATGCCGACCACCATCTTCGCGATCGCACGCGCGTTGTCGAGCACCTCGGCACGCGAGTGCAGGCGCGGCATCTTGTAGTTGACGACCGCGACACCTACGGTGTCCTTGCTGCTCGAGATATCTCCATGAATCATGGTGCTGCTCCTAGTGGCTGATCATCCAGGGCCGTTTGGTCGGAAAGGTCTTGGCACCGTTGGGCGCGGTCACCGTCGCGCCACGCTTGGCGCCACTGCAGCAGCCGCAGCCCGAGGGATGCCTGAGCCGCGCGTAGTCGCCCGAGCGCTTCGGCTCGTGCGCCGCACGCTCGTTGACCGCGATGGCGCGGCGCGTGCCGTCGGCCATGAGCGCCAGGCGTGGTGCGCCCGACATCACGCGCGGCGAGGCGCCGCCGCAATCCGGGCAGTCCGCCGGCAGGTCGCGTTGGCTCACGCTGCGCAGTGCATCGAAGCCGCCGCAGTCGTCGCACCGGTAGTCGTAGGTCGGCATGCTGCTCGCGCTCCGGTCAGGCAAGGTCGGGCGACAGCGGCATGTCGATCTTGCCGTCGATGAACCTGGTCGGCCCGTTGGCGTTCGGATTGATGTCGAAGTCGAAGATCTGCGTCGGCAGCCAGAGCGTGGCGCAGGCATTCGGGATGTCGACCACGCCACTGATGTGGCCCTGCACCGGTGCGGTGCCGAGGATCGAATAGGCCTGTGCGCCGGAATAGCCGAACTTCTTCAGGTACTCGATCGCGTTCAGGCATGCCTGGCGGTAGGCCACGTGCACGTCAAGGTAGTACTGCTTGCCCGCCTCATCCACCGAGATGCCCTCGAAGATGATGTAGTCGTTGTAGTGCGGCGTGATCGGGCTCGGCTTGAAGATCGGGTTCTTGATGCCGTACTTGGCCATGCCGCCCTTGATGAGCGTGACTTTCATGTGCACCCAGCCCGCCATCTCGATGGCGCCGCAGAAGGTGATCTCGCCATCGCCCTGGCTGAAGTGCAGGTCGCCCACCGACAGGCCGGCGCCGTCGACGTAGACCGGGAAGAAAACCTTGGAGCCGCGCGAGAGATCCTTGATGTCGCAGTTGCCGCCGTGCTCGCGCGGCGGCACGGTGCGTGCGCCCTCGGCGGCTGCCTTGGCCCTGGCCTCGCCGGTCATCTTTCCCATGTGGGCGGTGCCGGCCGAAGGCGGATTCGCCAGGCCGGGCACGCGATCCGGGTCGGTCGCGATGAAGTCGATCTCGCGCTTGTTCCACATGTCGAGCATCGCCCTGTCGGGCAGGCAGCCGATCAGGCCGGGATGGATCAGTCCCGCGAAGTTGACGCCCGGGATGTGGCGCGAACTGGTGAACATGCCCTTGAAGTCCCAGATCGATTTCTGCGCCTCCGGAAAATGATCGGTGAGGAAGCCGCCGCCGTTCTTCTTCGAGAAGAAGCCATTGAAGCCCCACAGGCTGTCCTGCTTGGCGCCGATGTCCAGCAGGTCGACCACCAGCAGGTCGCCGGGCTCGGCCCCCTTCACGCCGACCGGGCCCGACAGGTAGTGCACCGTGGTCAGGTCGATGTCGCGCACGTCGTCGGCGCTGTCGTTGTTCTTGATGAAGCCGCCGGTCCAGTCGAAGGTTTCGAGGATGAAGTCGTCGCCCGGGTTCACCCAGCAGGCCATCGGGATGTCCGGGTGCCAGCGGTTGTGGATCATCTCGTTCTCGGTCGGCGATTTGGTCAGGTCGACCTTGATCAGCGTGTCGGTCATTTGCAATGGCTCCTGGGGTGGTTGTCGAAAGGGGAGTTCAAACGGAGAGATAGGCCTTGATGTGGTTCACGTCGGTCTTGTCGCGCGCGGTCTCGTGCACGAAGATCCCGCCCTCGATCACGAACAGGCGGTCGGCAACGTCCAGCGCGAAGCTCAGCACCTGCTCCGACACCACGATCGTGATCTCGCGCAGCTTGCGGATCTCGTTCAGCGCCTTCGCGATGTCCTTGATGATCGAAGGCTGGATGCCCTCGGTAGGCTCGTCGAGCAGCAGCACCTTGGGGTCGGTCACGAGCGCACGCGCGATCGCCAACTGCTGCTGCTGGCCGCCCGACAGGTTGCCGCCCTTGCGGCGCTTCATGTCGAACAGCACCGGGAAGAGCGCGTAGATTTCCTCGGGAATGCGGCGCGTCTTCGAGTTCTCTAGGCCGGTCTGGATGTTCTCCTCCACCGTCAGGGTCGGGAAGATCATGCGGCCCTGCGGCACGTAGGCAATGCCCTTGGCGACCCGTACGAAGCTCTCGTCGCGCGAGACGTCGCGCCCGGCAACGCTGATGCTGCCGCTCTTGATCGGCAGCACACCCATCAGGCTCTTGAACAGCGTGGTCTTGCCCATGCCGTTGCGGCCCATGATGGCGATGGTCTCGTTCCTGCGCGCCTGGAACGAAATGCCGTGCAGCGCCTCGCTCTGGCCGTATGAGGTGTAGAGGTCCTTGACCTCCAGCATGGCTGTGCTCATGTCGTTTGCTCCTAGTGGCCGAGGTAGACGTCGATCACGCGCTCGTCGGCCTGCACCTGATCCATCGGCCCTTCGGCCAGGATCTTTCCCTGGTGCATGACCGTGACCTTGTGCGCGATGCGCTTGACGAATTCCATGTCGTGCTCGATCACGATCACCGACCGGCCCTGGCAGATGCGCTGCAGCAGGTCAGCGGTGAGCTCGCGTTCGCGCGCGCTCATGCCGGCGATCGGTTCGTCGAGCATCAGCAACTCAGGTTCCTGCATCAGGAGCATGCCGATTTCCAGCCACTGCTTCTGGCCGTGGCTGAGCAGGCCGGCCTCGGTGTCGAGCTTGTCGGACAGGTGAATGTCGGCCGCGACCGCGTCGACCCTGGACCTCACCTCATCCGTGCACTTGAAGCCGAGCGCGCCCATGACCGATCGCCCGGCCGGAAACGACACCTCCAGGTTCTGGAACACGCTGAGGTTTTCGTAGATGGAGGGCGTCTGGAACTTGCGGCCGATCCCCAGTCGCACGCGGCGGTATTCGGCCATCCTCGTGAGCTCGGTGTTCTTGAACTTGATGCTGCCGGCACTCGCGCGGGTCTTGCCGCAGATCAGGTCGAGCAGCGTGGTCTTGCCGGCGCCGTTCGGGCCGATGATCACGCGCAGCTCGTTCTTGTCGATGTACAGCGTCAGCGCATCGATCGCCTTGAAGCCGTCGAACGAGACGGTCAAGTCCTCGACCGCGAGTGCGAAGTCGGTGTTGCTCATGGGTGCTTTCCGGTCAGGCGCGCTGGCTGCTCACGCCATCGGGCAGGGATGGCTCCTCGGCGGCCTGGGGCATCGCCTTGACGACGGGGAGCTCCGCCTCGGGTGTCGCGGCCGGCGCCTGGCTCTTGCGGGCGGCCATGTGCCGCTTCCACCGGGGCACCACATGCTCTTCCCAGACGCCGGCCAACCCCATCGGAAAGGCCATCGTCACGCCGATGAAGAGCGCGGCCATCAGGAACAGCCACAGGTCGGGAAAGCTCTCCGAGAAATAGGTCTTCCCGGCGTTCACCAGCAGCGTGCCGTACACCGCGCCGACCAGGCTCATGCGTCCCCCGACCGCCGCGAAGATGACCATCTCGACCGAGGGCACGATGCCCACGAAGCTCGGCGACATGAAGCCCACCTGCAACGAGAAGAGCGCGCCGCCGATGCCGGAGAGCGCAGCCGCGAGGCAGAAGACGAAGACCTTGAAGTTGGCCACGTCGTAGCCCGAGAAGCGCACCCGGTCTTCCTTGTCGCGCATGGCGAGCAGGAGCGTCCCGGCCTTGCCGATCTGGATCCAGCGGCAGAGGAAGATGCTGCCGATCAGCAACGCCACGCAGATGTAATAGAGGAGGTACTTGGCGCTGTCGGTGCGGGTGTCCCAGCCAGCCAGCGTCTTCAGGTCGGTCATGCCGTTGACGCCGCCGGTGTACCCCTGCTGGCCGATGATCAGCACCGTGAGGATCAGCGCCACCGCCTGCGTGATGATCGCGAAATAGACGCCGCCCACGCGGCGCTTGAACATCGCGAAGCTGATGATCCAGGCCAGCAGCGTCGGCACCGCCACCACCGCGAAGAGAGCGAACGGCAGGTACTTGAAAGGCACCCACAGCCACGGCAGCTCGGTCAGCTGGTTCCAGTCCATGAAGTCCGGAATCCCGGGCGTCGACTGGATCTTGGTCGTGACCGGATCGGAGGCTTCCAGCTTGAGGAACATCGCCATCGCATAGCCGCCGAGTCCGAAGAAGATGCCCTGCCCCAGGCTCAGCACGCCGCCGTAGCCCCAGACCATCACCAGGCCGACAGCGACGAAGGCATAGGTCAGGTACTTGCCGATCAGGTTGAGGCGGAAGATGTCGAGCGTCAGCGGCAGCACGACCGCGAGCAGCACCGTGAGAAGCAGCACGCTGGCGAGCTGGTAGCGCTTGATCCAGGCTTGCAGGGCAATCATTGGAAACTCCGTGGCAGGTTGTTTCGTGGCTTCTTCAGCGAAATGCATCAACGGCGCACCTTGCTGGCGAACAGGCCCTGCGGCCGCATCATCAGGATCAGCACGATCAGCGACAGGGTGAGCACCTTGGCCATCGAGCCGGCCATGAAGAACTCGGTCACCGACTGCGTCTGCGCGATGCCGAAGGCCGACACCACAGTGCCGAGCAGGCTGGCCGCGCCGCCGAAGGTGACGACCAGGAAGGAGTCGACGATGTAGAGCTGGCCGGAGGTCGGACCGGTCGAGCCGATGGTCGTGAAGGCAGCGCCGGCCACGCCGGCCACGCCGCAGCCGATCGCGAAAGTGAGCCGGTCGGTGCGCTTGGTGTCGATGCCGGTGGCATTCGCCATCACGCGATTCGCCACCGTGGCGCGCACTCGCAGTCCCCAGCGGCTCTTGTTGAGGGCGATCAGCATGCCGACGGTGACCACCGTGGTCAGGACCAGCACGAACATGCCGTTGATCGGTATGTCCAGCCCCGGCGCCGGCGCCCAGGAGCCCAGCAGCCACTCGGGCAGAACCGGGCTTACCTCTTTCGGACCGATGAAGGTGCGGAACATCTGCTGCATCGCCAGGCTCACGCCCCAGGTCGCGAGCAGCGTGTCGAGCGGGCGCTTGTAGAGGTGCCGGATGAGCCCCCACTCCACCAGCCAGCCGGCGACGAAGGCGAAGAAGAAGGCCAGCAGCACCGCGACCGGAAAGTAGTACGGCAGCAGCGTCGGCGCGTTCTTCTCCACGATCGTCGAGCCGAGGTAGATCGTGTAGGCGCCGATGGTCATGAACTCGCCATGGGCCATGTTGATGACGCCCATCTGGCCGAAGATGAGCRCCAGGCCCAGGCCCATCAGCAGCAGCACCGCGAACAGGCTCAGTCCCGCGAAGCCCTGCATCAGGCCGATGTTCATCAGGTCGGTGAAACTCATGGACGATCTCCGGTGGCGAACGACGCTGCTGCTGGCCTGCTTACTGGTAGCCCTTGGGGAACGGGTCCGGCCTGATCAACTCGGGCGACTCCGATACGACCTTGAAGCTGCCGTCGAGCTGGCCCTGGGCGATGCGCGACTTGCTCCACAGGTGATGGTTCTCGTCGAGCTTCACGTAGCCCTCGGGCGCCATCTTGAGTTCGATGCCGGGCGACGCCGCGACCACCTTGTCGACGTCGAAATTCTTGGCCTTCTCGACCGCTGCCTTCCACAGCCACGGGCCCAGGTAGCCGGCCTGCGTGACGTCGCCGATCACCGCGTCCTTGCCATACTTGGCCTTGAAGGCGGCGACGAACTTCTTGTTGTTCTCGTTGTCCAGGCTCTGGAAGTACTTCATCGACGAATAGAAGCCGGCGAAGTTCTCGCCGCCGACGCCTGTCATCTCGTCCTCGGTCACCGCCAGCGTCACCAGCAGCTGCTTGTCGCCGGTGATGCCGGCCGCCTTCAGAGCCTTGTAGAAGGCCACGTTGGAGCCGCCTACCACCGCGGCGAAGATGCAGTCGGGCTTCTGCAGCTTGATCTTGTTCATCAGCGAGCCGAAGTTGGTGCTGCCCAGCGGGTAATACTCCTCGCCGACGACCTTGCCCTTCTGGAAGTTCTCGATGTGCTTGCGCGCGATCTTCATCGAGGTGCGCGGCCAGATGTAGTCGGACCCGATCAGGAAGTAGGTCTTGGCCTTCTTCTCGTTCTTGGCCCAGTCCAGGCTGTAGATGATCTGCTGGGTGGCTTCCTGTCCGGTGTAGAACACGTTGTGCGACTGCTCCAGGCCTTCGTAGAAGGTCGGGTAGTACAGCAGGCCGTTCTCCTTCTCGAATACCGGCAGCACCGCCTTGCGCGAGGCCGAGGTCCAGCAGCCGAAGACCGCCGCGCAATGGTCGTTGATGAGCAGCTTCTTGGCCTTCTCGGCGAAGGTCGGCCAGTCGGAGGCGCCGTCTTCCTTGATGACCTTGATCTTGCGTCCGAGGATGCCGCCCATCGCGTTGATCTGGTCGATCGCGAGCTGCTCGGCCTGGATCGAGCCGGTCTCGCTGATCGCCATCGTGCCGGTGGACGAGTGCAACTGGCCGACGGTCACCTCGGTGTCGGTCACCGCGAGCTTGGTCGTGTTCACCGAGGCGGTCGGCTGGCCGAAGCTCAGGCCGCTCAGGCCCAGCGCCGGCAGCGCGGCGGCGCCCTGCAGCAGTCGGCGGCGGCGCATTGCGATGCGCTCGGGCGAATCGAGCGAAGGTTCTTGGTCGCGGGACATGGCGGAATCTCCAGGCTGGGTTGAAAAAACGAGACAAATCGGTGATGCCATGCACCATCTCTGTGCGGCGCATCGCTTCACCATGGACTGGACTCTAGGAAGCGCGGGCCCCGAACCGAATACGTCAATCAACGTAGCTGCCCGCGGCGCGTGGCCTGCGAGACTGGGCGGCCGTTTCCTTCATCCGCGGAACGGACAAGGAGCGCTTCTTGCAGAGACATCGGCAAACACCCTTCCTGAAAGAATGGAACATGCCGCCCGTCACCGGTCAGAAGATCTTTCGCATCCGCCGCGACTACAACACCTGGGTCGCCAACGAGACGCTCGAGGACTACGCGCTGCGCTATACGCCGCGCAGCTTTCGCAAGTGGTCGGAATTCCGGGTCGCCAACACCGCCTTCGGTGCCACCTCCTTCCTGGCGCTGGAAGCGATCGGCGGCGCCATCGCGCTGAGCTACGGTTTCTCGAATGCGTTGTGGGCGATCCTGGTGGTCGGGCTGGTCACGTTCCTGACCGGCCTGCCGATCTGCTACTACGCGGCCAAGTACGGCGTCGACATGGACCTGCTCACGCGCGGCGCGGGCTTTGGCTACCTGGGCTCAACGCTCACCTCGCTCATCTACGCCAGCTTCACCTTCATCTTCTTCGCGCTGGAGGCCGCCATCCTCGCATTGGCGCTGCAGATGTACTTCGACTGGCCGCTGGCAGCCTGCTACCTGGTGTCGTCGATCGTCATCATCCCGCTGGTGATGCGCGGCATCACGATGATCTCGACGCTGCAACTGTGGACGCAGCCGATCTGGCTGATGCTCTTCGTGCTGCCGTATGCGGCGGTGCTGCTGCGCAATCCGCAGGCCTTCTCCGACTTCACCGGGCTGGTCGGCCGCATCTCCGGAAACAACAGCTTCGATCCGTTGATGTTCGGCGCCGGCGCCACCGTCGCCTTCTCCCTGGTGGTGCAGATCGGCGAGCAGGTGGACTACCTGCGCTTCCTGCCGGAGAAGACGCCGGCCAACAGCCGCCGCTGGTGGACCGCGGTGCTGGTTGCCGGGCCGGGCTGGATCGTGCCCGGCATGCTGAAGATGATGGGCGGTGCCTTCCTGGCTTTCCTGGCGTTGCAGCACGAGATCCGGCCCGAGCACGCGATCGAGCCCACCCACATGTACCTCGCCGGTTTCGGCTACGTCTTCTCGGACCCGGCCTGGGTGCTGGCCATCACGACGCTGTTCGTCGTCGTCTCGCAGCTCAAGATCAACCTGACCAATGCCTATGCCGGGTCGCTGGCCTGGTCGAACTTCTTCGCCCGCCTCACACACAGCCATCCGGGCCGCGTGGTCTGGCTGGTGTTCAACGTGCTGATCGCGATCCTGCTGATGACGCTGGGGGTTTTCACCGCGCTGGAAAAGGTGCTGGGCCTCTACAGCAACATCGCGATCGCCTGGGTCGGCGCGCTGGTGGCCGACCTGGTCATCAACAAACCGCTCGGCTGGAGTCCGCGCTCGATCGAGTTCAAGCGGGCGCATCTCTACGACATCAATCCGGTCGGGCTGGTGTCGATGGTGGTCGCGGCTGCGATCGCGATCGTCGCCTACGCCGGGATGCTCGGACCCTGGGCCGAAGCCTTCTCGCCCTTTGTCGCGCTCCTGACCGCGATGGTGGTGTCGCCGCTGCTCGCCTGGCGCACCAAGGGCCGCTACTATCTGGCGCGCAAGGACCTGACCCACTGGACGCCGGGGCAACTGGTGCGCTGCGCGGTCTGCGACAACACCTTCGAGTCGGAGGACATGGCGCACTGCCCGGCCTACAGCGCGCCGATCTGCTCGCTGTGCTGCACGCTGGAATCGCGTTGCCACGATGCCTGCAAGACCGGCTCCCGGGCCTCGGAGCAGATCAGCGGCTGGCTGAAGGCGCTGCTTCCGCCGGCGCTGGCGTTGCGCATCAACTTCCGCGTCGCCCACTACCTGCTGATCGCGACCTCCCTGGTGGCGCTGCTCGCCACGGTGATGGGCATCGTCTACGCGCAGGAAGGCCTGCTCGATCCGAATGCGGCGGACCGCTTCCTGCAGGCGCCCTTCCTCAAGGTGTTCGCGCTGCTGTCGCTGGTGACCGCGGTCGCCGCGTGGTGGATCGTGCTGGGCAGCGAGAGCCGCAAGATGGCGCAGGAGGAGTCCAATCGCCACAATCACCTGCTGACGCTGGAGATCGAGGCCCATCGCCGCACCGATGCAGCCCTGCAAAGCGCCAAGGAAGCCGCCGAAGCCGCCAACCAGGCGAAGACGCGCTACGTCGCCGGCATGGCGCACGAACTGCGCACGCCGCTCAACAGCATCATGGGCTACTCGCAGATCCTGCTGAAGAACGAAGCACCGCCGCGGCCGCCGCGCGAGGCGCTGCAGACCATCCACAAGAGCGGCGAGCACATGCTCGGCCTGATCGACGGCCTCCTTGACCTGGCGCGCATCGAGGCCGGGCGGCTGCAACTCGAGCCGATGCCGCTCGCACTGCCGGAGTTCCTTGACGAGGTGGTGCGAATGGTTCGGCCGCAGGCCGAGAGCAAGGGACTGGCCTTCGTGTACTCGGAGAGTGGACGCGTTCCGGCCTGGGTGCAGGCCGATGGCAAGCGGCTGCGGCAGATCCTCATCAACCTGCTGAGCAACGGCGTGCGCTTCACCGACGCCGGCACGGTCACGTTGCATGTCGATGCGCGGCGCGAGGTGCTGCGCTTCGATGTCGTCGACACCGGCATCGGCGTCGCGCCGCAGGACCACCAGCGCATCTTCCTTCCCTTCGAGCGCGGCGCCGCCGGCCGGCGCCATGGGGGCGACCCGGGCACCGGCCTGGGCCTGACCATCACCGGCCTGCTCACTTCGTTGATGGGAGGCGAGCTGCGGCTGGCCGAGACGTCCGCCAAGGGAAGCACCTTCAGCGTGCGGCTCTATCTGAACGAGGTCGCCGACCCGGGCCCGCAGGCCGAGCCGCTGCGCGCGATCTCCGGCTACTTCGGCCCGCGGCGCACCCTGCTGGTGGTCGACGACCAACCCGTGCAGCGCCAGATGCTGGCCGGCATGCTGATGCCGCTGGGCTTCGACGTGCGCGAGGCGGCCAGCGGCACCGAGTGCCTCGACAGCCTGCGCGAGCATGTGCCCTCGGCCATCCTGCTCGATCTCAGCATGGACGACATGGACGGCTGGGAGACGGCACTGCGGGTGCGCTCGGCCGGCTTCGCGCTGCCGATCATCATCGTCTCGGCCAATGTCTTCGAGAACCAGGCCGAGCGGCTGCGCCTCACTGAATGCCAGGCCTTCATCGGCAAGCCGGTGATCGAGTCGGAGCTGATCACCACGCTCGAGCGCCACCTGGGCCTCGAATGGCTGCAGCAGGGCCAGGCGCCGAGCCGTGCCCGGGCCGCGCAGTCCGGACCGCTCGAACTGCTCGCCCTGCCGGAGGACGACCGGCTCGAACTCATGCGCCTGGTGCAGATGGGCCACGTGCGCGGTCTACAGCAGGCGCTCGACCGCATCGCGGCAAGGCGCCCCGACCTGGCCGCCACCTGCAGCCATCTGCGCGGCATGCTGGCGCGCTTCGAGCTCGACAACTTCAAGCACGCACTTTCAGAGGAGAACGATGTCTCCATCCCTTGAGTCCGAACGGCCGGTGGTGCTGGTCGTCGACGACGCGCCGAGCAGCCTCGGCATGTTGTGCGACACGCTGGAAGCCAGCGGCTACACGGTGCTCGTCGCCGCCGACGGTGAATCGGCGCTGCAACGGCTCGAATTCGTGGTGCCGGACGCGATCCTGCTGGACGGAATGATGCCTGGTCTGTCGGGCTTCGAGACCTGTCGACGCATCAAGGCCGACCCGGCGCTCGCGCACATTCCGGTGCTGTTCATGACCGGCCTGTCCGAGACGCAGGACGTGGTCGAGGGCTTTGCCAGTGGCGGCGTCGACTACGTGGTGAAGCCGATCCGGGCTCAGGAAGTCCTGGCGCGGCTGCACACCCATGCACGCAATGCGCGCATCAGCCGCATGGCGCGCGATGCGGTCGACGTGGCCGGCATGGGCGTGATCTTCGTCGATGCGCATGGGCGCCTCGCCTGGCGCTCGCCGCAGGCCGAGGCGTGGCTGCGCGCGATCGGCGAGCCGGCTGAGCCTGGCCACCTGCCGCCGGCGCTTGAAGCGGTACCGACCGATGGCGGCACGATGGTCGTGGGCCTCGCGGACGGCCGGCAGCTGTCGATTCGCAACCTCGGCGCTGCGGCCCTGGGCGAGACCATGCTGCTGATGGCGCTGCATCGCGAGGGACCCTCTGCGCCGTCGCGCCTGACCGAGGCCGCACTGACGCCGCGAGAGACCGAGGTGCTGTCATGGCTGGCCAAGGGGAAGACCAACCGCGACATCGGTGAGATCCTCGGCACCAGTCCCCGTACCGTGAACAAGCACCTCGAACACATCTTCGAGAAGCTCGGCGTGGAGACGCGCTCTGCCGCCGCAGCGCTGGCGAGCGGGCATCTGGTCTAGATAGCGCAACGCCCTCCTGACCTGGCGCCACCTCGGTGACGGAACCTGTCAGGTCGCCGGGTTGCGGCGCCGCCTGGCCTGCGCGCGTCACCCGGACTTCGATCGTCAGCGAGGAAAAGCGCGACATCGGCCGCTCGGGCGACATGGCCAGGCTGTCATCGCGCACGAAGCTGGTGTCAATCTTGCACGGCGCGCGGTGAACAGGGCCATCGATGCGATCGATCTATTCGCTCGGCGTGCGGATGTTGGGGAACGCATCCGCGAGTTCGTTGCGGCCCACGTCGGCGTCGTACCAGCACAGCGTCCCCTCGGGCTCGTCGCGCGTCTTCTTGTGCGTGCCGTCGCAGAAGGGCTGCGTCGCCGACAGGCCGCAGCCGCAGATGTACTTCGTCTCGTCGCCGAAAGTCACCGGATAGGGTTTGCTGCGCGTACGCATGACCAGTCTCGCCATGATGGGCCTCCATCAGATTCGAAGCAGCCGCGCGGTCAACTCGGGTGACCGCACCAGTCAGGATCCTGCCACCACCGGGGCACGGTTGCGCTGCCTCGCGGGAACAACCCCGCCCCCAACGTAGACGGGAGACAACTGCGGCCGGCTAACCCAGGGCCCGCAATTCCCGCAGCGCAACCGACAGCATCGCCGCGTCGGGCACGGCCACGGCGCGCAGTTCCCCCATCAGTTTCGCGGCACGCTCGAGCGCCCGGCCATTCTCGGCCTGCCACGACTCGACCCGCGCGGCCGGCGATTCGCCCTCGCCGCCCCCCGCAAGCACCGCGGCGGTGATCGAGCCTTGCAGGCCCGACAGGTCGTCGAGCATCGCGCCCTTGGCGAGCATCTGCCAATGCTGGTCGGCCGGCAATGCGGCGATCCGATCGCGCAGCCAGGGCATGCCGAGCCGGTTGGCAAGGTCGAAGTAGATCGCCGCGACCAGGGCGACCGGCCACCTGGCACTGCCGGCGATTTCGGCGATGTCGAGTGTGGCGTACAGCGAATCGAAGGTGACGACGCGCTCGGCCAGTTCGCGCGGCACGCCGCCGGCCACGTAGTGAGCGACCGCCGCATCGACGCGGGCGCGCTCATCGGCATCCAGCAGTTCGGTCAGCCGCGCCGACAGCGCGTCGACATTCGGCATGAAGTGCTCGATGGTCGCCGCCATGTCTTCCTTCAGGCGCCGTGAGCGCAGGAACCACTTGGTGCCGCGTTCCAGTTGCCGGCTGGTGTCGATGAGCAGGTTCGACTGCACCGCGTCGTCGACGCGGTTGTCGAGCGCCTCGATGGACAGCCACAGCGGCACCATGCCGAAGATCTCGCGGCTCATCAGGTAGGCGCGCACGACCTCGAACGCGCGGGCGCCGGTGGTCTCGACCAGGCGATGCACGAAGGTGCTGCCCACGCGGTTGATCATGCTGTTGGTCACGTGGGTGGCGATGATCTCGCGCCGCAGCGGATGCTTGGGCATGTAGGCCGAGAACCGGTCTTTCAGCAGGGTCGGGAAGTAGCGCTCGAGCGCAGTCGCGACCCAGGCGTCGTCCGGCAGCGGCGAGGCCAGCAGGTCGTCGTAGAGCCAGATCTTGCTGTAGGCGAGCACGACGGCGCGCTCGGGACTGGTCAGTCCCTGGCCCTGGGCGCGCCGCTCGGCCAGCTCTTCGTCGGACGGCAGGTACTCGATGGCGCGGTTCAGGCGCCCGGCTTTCTCGAGGAACTGCATGAAGCGGGTTTGCGCATCGAGCAACTGCGGCGCGATGCGCCCGGTGACGGACAGCACCTGCGTCTGGAAGATGTTGTCGCGCAGCACCAGCGCGGCCACGTCGTCGGTCATCTCCGGCAACAGCGCGTTGCGCTGCTTCTCGGTGAGCTCGCCTTCGGCGATGGGCAGGCCGACCAGGATCTTGATGTTGACCTCGTGATCGGAGGTGTCCACCCCGGCCGAGTTGTCGATCGCGTCGGTGTTGATGCGGCCGCCCGCCAGCGCGAACTCGATCCGCCCCAGTTGCGTGCAGCCGAGGTTGCCGCCTTCCGCGAGCACCTTGCAGCGCAGCTCCCTGCCGTTCACGCGCAAGGCGTCGTTGGCGCGGTCGCCCACCTGCGCGTGGCTCTCGCTCGCCGCCTTCACGTAGGTGCCGATGCCGCCGTTGTAGATCAGGTCGACCGGGGCCTTGAGGATGGCGTTGACCAGCTCGGTCGGTGCGAGCGCATCGGCCGTGAGACCCAGCACCTGCTTCACCTGGGGCGTGAGCGGGATCGACTTGGCGCTGCGCGCATGGATCCCGCCGCCCTCGGAGATCAGCGCCGCATCGTAGTCGGCCCACGACGAACGCGGCAGCTTGAACAGGCGCTCGCGTTCGGCGAAGCTCCTGGCCACGTCGGGATTCGGGTCGAGAAAGATGTGGCGGTGGTCGAAGGCCGCCACGAGCCGGATGTGCGCCGACAGCAGCATGCCGTTGCCGAACACGTCGCCCGACATGTCGCCGATGCCGGCGACCGTGAACTCGGTCGTCTGCGTATCGATGCCCATCTCGCGGAAGTGCCGCTTCACCGATTCCCAGGCGCCGCGCGCGGTGATCCCCATGGCCTTGTGGTCGTAGCCCACCGAGCCGCCGGAGGCGAAGGCGTCGCCGAGCCAGAAGCCGTATTCCTTGCTGATGCCGTTGGCGTAGTCGCTGAACGTGGCGGTGCCCTTGTCGGCGGCGACCACCAGGTACGGGTCGTCGTCGTCATGGCGCCTGACATTCTGTGGCGGCTCGATCGTCCCGGCGACGCGGTTGTCCGTGATGTCGAGCAGGCCGCGCAAATAGTCCTGGTAACAGGCCACGCCTTCGCGCAGGTAGGCGTCGCGATCGCTCGGCGCGGGGGCCTGCTTGAGCACGAAGCCGCCCTTGGAGCCGACCGGCACGATCACGGTGTTCTTGACCATCTGCGCCTTCACGAGGCCCAGCACCTCGGTGCGGAAGTCTTCCGGCCGATCGGACCAGCGCAGCCCGCCGCGCGCCACGCGGCCGCCGCGCAGATGCACGCCTTCGAAGCGCGTCGAATAGACGAAGATCTCGAACATCGGCTTCGGCGCCGGCAGGTCCGGCACCTTGGCCGAATCGAACTTGAACGACAGGAAGCCGCGCCGCCGGTCCGCCGCGTCGCGGCGCCAGAAGTTGGTCCGCGTGGTGGCCAGGATCAGCGCGAGGTATTGCCGCAGCACCCGGTCTTCCGACAGATTGGCCACGTCCTCGAGCGCGGTTTCGATCTCGCGCACCTTCTCGCCCGCAGGGCCTTCGCCGCCGGCCACCCGCGCGGGATCGAAGCGCAGCTTGAAGAGCTCGACCAGCGCGCGTGCAATTCGCCCGTTCGCCGCAAGCGTGCTCTCGATGAACGACTGCGACAGCGCGAAGCCGATCTGCCGCATGTACTTCGCGTAGGCGCGCAACACGACGATCTCGTGCGCCGGCAGGCGCGCTGCGAGCACCAGGCGGTTGAAGTCGTCGTTCTCGACCGCACCGGAAGACACGGCACCGAAGGCCTCCTCGAACACCGGCCGCAACGCGTCGACCTCGGCGTCGGCGTCGGCGGCGCCGAGCACGCTCTGCAATCCGAAGTCGTGGATCCAGATCGGCGCCCCGCCCTCCGGCGCCAGCCGGTGCGGATGCTCGTCGAGCACCTTCATGCCCAGATGTTCGAGCATCGGAAGGCTGGCCGACAGGACCAGCGGCCCGCCGCGCTGCAGCACCTTGAAGCGCAAGGTGCCGGGCGGTGCCTCCAGCGGCCGGTAGAGGTTCATGCCGAGCGGTTGCGCATCGGTCAAGCGCTCCATCAGCTCGATGTCGTGCACCGCGGCCCGCGCCGCGAACTCGTCGCGGTAGCCGGCCGGAAATGCGCCGCCGAACCGACGCAGGAGAACGCTGCCGCGTGCTTCACCGGTCGCCTCGGTCAGTGCGGACTTCAAGTCGTCGTCCCAGCGCCGGGCCGCGGCGGTCAGTCGCTGCTCGAGTTCGCGCACATCGAAGGGCGGGATGCTGCCGGGCTTGGTGCGCACGACGAACTGGATGCGTGCCAGCACCGACTCCGAGAGGTGCACGTTGAACTCCGAAGAGGTGCCGTTGAAGGCCTGCATGAGGATCGATTGCCACTTCTGGCGCAGCTCGGTCGTGTAGTTCTCGCGCGGCGCGTAGATCATGCACGCGAGGAAACGCTCGAACGGGTCGCGCCGCACGAACAGGCGAAAGCGCTGGCGTTCGCCCAGGTGGAGGATGCCCATGGCCGTGTGCAGCAGCTCGTCGGCGTTGGTCTGGAACAGCTCGTCGCGCGGATAGGTCTCGAGGATGTTGGCGAGCGCCTTGCCGGAGTGGCTACCGCTCGCCAGCCCGGCGCGCCCGACCACGTCGGCCACCTTCCGGCGCAGCAGCGGAATCTCGCTCGGGTTGGCGCTGTAGGCCGTGGAGGTGAAAAGGCCGAGGAAGCGGTCCTCGCCGCACACGCGACCCTCGGCGTCGAAACGCTTGATGCCGATGTAGTCCAGGTAGCCCGGCCGGTGCACGGTGGAGCGAGAGGTCGACTTGGTGACCACCAGCAGTTCCGGCCGCCGCGCGTAGGCGCGCACCTCGGGCGGCAGCGCGGCGAAGGCGGCCGCGACGTCCTTGGCGGCCTCGCGCAGGATGCCCATGCTCGATTCCGGCACGATCCGGAGCGCGTCCTCGCCTTCGACGGTCTCCAGCTCGTGGCTGCGGTGGCCCAGGAAGGTGAAGTGATCGTCGGCCAGCCAACGCAGGAAGGCCAATCCCTCGCCGAGTTCCTGCGGCGGGATCGGCGGCGCGCGTTCTTCGAGGCCTTGCGCGATCGCCAGCACGCGCTGCTGCATCTGCTGCCAGTCCGTCACCGCCAGCCGAACGTCGCCGAGCACGCGCGCCAGGTCGGCCGCCAGCGCCTCGAGGCGGCTCGCGTCCGCCACGCGATCCACCTCGACGTGGATGAAGGACTCGCGGCAGGCGTCGGGCGCTGAAGGATCCGCCGCCAGGCCCTGAAGGATGCCGTCTCCATCGCGCCTCACGGCCACCAGGGGATGGATGATCAGGTGCAGCGTGAGTCCATGGCGGTTGACTTCCATCGTCACCGAGTCGACGAGAAACGGCATGTCGTCGTTGACGATCTCGATCAGGGTGTGGGTCGACTGCCAGCCGTGCTCCGCAATCGTCGGGTTGATCACGCGAAGCCGTGCCCGCCCCGGCTCGCGCTTGCGTGCAAAGTTCCAATGCGACAGTGCGGCGCCATAGAGGTCCGCCACCTGGCGTTCATCCAGGTCTTCCGGGTCGACCTGGCCGAAATACTGCCGGGCGAAGGCGGCGAGCAGTTCCGCAGGATCGCCCGCGACCTTCGTGCGGATCAGTTGAACCACCTCGTCCAGGCGCTCGACTCTGCGCCCGGCCTCGGTTGCATCGATCTCCATGCTTGTCTCCTTGCCGGCCTTCGATCGGGTGGGCCTGGTCCGGCTCAAGGCCACGGGATATTCAAAACACTGTGGACGCGCTGGTTCAAAAAGGCAAGCGCATTGTGAGGGGCCGGCGGGCAGCCGTCAGTGGAGCTTCCAGAGCAACGCGGAAATGATCCCGACATCCTGGAAGACCGGCAGGATCTCGTCGACGCCCGAGATCACGCCGACGTCGTTGACGGCCAGCGTGAAAGCGAGGCGCCGTCCACTCTTCGTGTCGATGTAGCCGGCGAGCGATTGCGCCTTGAGGACGGGCCCTTGCGCAGAGCCGTCGACGAAGGTGCCTGTCTTGGCATGCACCTGGCCCTTGGCGCCGGCGAGCGTGGGATCGTTCTCGAAGTCGGTCACGAACGACAGCGAGCCGTCGATGCCCAGCCGCGGGTTGGCGTCGAGGAACTCCGGGAAACTGGGCCGCTGCCGCATGCGTGCCAGCAAGGTGGTGACGGCCTCGTTGGTGGCCGTGGTGTAGCCGCCGCCGCTGCCGTCGATGAAATGCAGGGCGTCGGCCGGGATGCCGAACTGCGTTGCCAGAGTGGCCGATTCGGCCGCCTGCGACGCGGCGAGCGTGGTGACGCCCCGGGCCAGGCCGAACAGCATCAGGCTCATGTCGGCGCCGAGGTTGTAGCTGACCTTCAGGATGTGCCTGGCGAAGTCCTTGTAGGGATGGGAAACCAGTTCCGCGACGCGGCGCGCGCCGGCGTAGGCATCGCGCGCCGGCAGCGCCTGCACGGGATTCGGCGCGACGGCGGCGGCGGCGACGCCGACGCCCGCGCGCGACAGGGCTTCGATGAACACGGTGCGCGCGTAGTTCGACGGCTGCGTGATGCGGAAGGTGCGGATCAGCGGAAAACTGCCCGTGAGCGGCGGGACGAAGTCGGCCGGCAGCGTGCCGGCCACACGGCCGGTGCATGACGCGGCCCCGATGCACAGCGGCAGTTCCGGGTCGAGGTGGAGGTCGAGCGCGCTGCCCGCGGCACCGACCGCCAGGCTGGACCGGACGCCGAACGCGGCCGACTTCGGCCGCCAGTCGAGCCCGGCCTGTTTGTCGACGATGACGTCGACCACGTCGTCATTGACGAACATCGGGCTGACCTTGAATTCGTCCCGGAAGTTGAAGTGCTCGAACAGGCGGTCGTCGATGATCACCTCGCCCGTGACCTGCTGGATCCCCGAGGCCGCGACCTGCGCCGCGAGCTGGTCGAAGCCGGCGAGCGGATTCGGCGCGGTGAGTGTCGCGTTGCCCAGCGCATTCGCCTCGTTGTGGTCCTGGTTGCTGATGGCGAAGCTGCCGTCCGGGTTGGTGCGCCCGCCCATCGCGAGGTCGCCGCTCGCGACCATGATCAGGTCGCCGTGGAGCACGCCGGCGGCGTCGACGCTGCCGCGGCTGTAGACCGGCGTGCGAAACACGTGGCCGGGCCCCAGCGTTTCGAGTGCGAGGGCGACCGAAAAGAGCTTGCGCACCGAACCGATCAGGATGGGCCGCCCCGAGTTGTAGTCGTGGATGACGCGGCCGCTGTCGGCGTCGACCACGCGCAAGGCCCAGAGTGCATGGCGGTAGGCCGGCTTCTGGAAGATCCGCGTGATCTCGTCGGGCACGGGTTGCGCAGACGTGGCGAGCGGCGACGCGATGCCGCTGCCGCCGCCACCGCCGCAGCTGCCCAGCATGGACAGCGCCAGGACGACGCCCACGGTGCGGACATGGACTCGAGACAATTTCATGGGCTGTGCGAGTGGCTAGGAAGAAAAATCGACGATCCACAGATCGAGCGGCAACACGTTCTGGCGTGCACCCGGCAGCGGCACCGCTTCGACCGGGATCGGCTTGCCGTCGATGATGGCCTGATCGAAGGCCGCCGTGGAGACGCCCCGCTGGGCTGCGCTGAAGCCCTGCAGCAGGTAGGGAAGCCCGTTCGAAGCCAGCGGGTTGGGACCGTCGACGACATGGAAATGCAGGTGCGGCTCCGACGAGTTGCCGGAGCTTCCGACCTCTCCGAGCAATTGCCCCGCACGCACCGACTCCCCCGCGCGCACCCGCACCGACCCCGGCTTCATGTGCGCGAACAGGGCGAAGCTGCCGCCGCCCAGGTCCATCACGACATGGTTGCCGTCGGCCTGCTCGATCGGAATCGAAGGCGGCAACGCGCCCGGCGGCGTGTCGGGCAGGCCGTCCAGCGCCGTGACCACGCGTCCGTCCGCGACGGCGTAGATCGGCTTGCCATAGATGATGTAGCTGGCCGGCAGTTTGGGGTCGCCGACATAGATGCGGCCCTGCTCGTCGAG
Organism: Variovorax sp. P1_G12; assembly: GCF_056405555.1. Classification (NCBI taxonomy): domain Bacteria; kingdom Pseudomonadati; phylum Pseudomonadota; class Betaproteobacteria; order Burkholderiales; family Comamonadaceae; genus Variovorax; species Variovorax sp. P1_G12. The sequence goes on from NZ_JBFUBW010000003.1 coordinate 287,801, forward strand.
TTGCTCCCAGTCGATGGCGAATCGCTGGGCCGTAACGAGCTGGCCGTTGAGCGGAAGCGTCGCTCGCACATGGCGCACCGAGTCGCAGCAGCCGTCGCCGGCGATGTACCTCGCACCGCGCAGCGGGGCGCCGAGCACCAGGGCGGTCGGCGCTGCCAGCTGGATGCGCCCGGCCGTCTCGACGATCGGCGTCTGGTCGATCGACGCCGAGATCCGGTGGGCCAGCGTCGCCGGTATCGCCGCCTGGCCGTTGAAGCTCACATGCATGTAGACCAGGCCGACTTGCGAAGGGCCGAGGCTGCCCTTCACCGCGGCCTTGTCGCGCACCACCAGACGTCGCGCGATGTCCGCGGCCGCGAGCGTTGCCACGACGCCGCCGTTGCTTGCGTCGAGGACGTCCAGTCCCTGGATGGCCACGTTGTCGCCGGTGAAGTTCGTCAGTTCGAGCTCGTACACCACGTGGAAGAGTCCGTCGGAGCCCTTCACCGGCACGGGCGCATTCGCGATGCGCATCGTGACGGGCGTGACCTGGGTCGCCGGCGCGCCGGAAGTCGACTGCGCATTGACCAGCGAGCCAAGCAGCGCGGAGAACGGCGACGACGACCCGCCGCCTCCGCAGGCGACGAGCACGACGACGGCCAAGGCGCACAGCCAGCTCAGGTGTTTCATGGATTCACGCTTTCAGTTCTGGTTGTAGATGACGCCGGCGATCTGCGCTTCGTCTTCGAACACCTCGAGCGAATCGGCGATCGCGGTGAGCGGGCCCGCGTCATTGACGAACAGCGCGAAGGACAGCGTGCGGCCGCTCTTGGCGTCGATGTAGCCCGCCATGCTGATGGCCACGATCTTGCCGTCCTCGATGGTGGCCCCGCTCTTCACGGCGATGTGTTCCTTGCCGGCGACCGCCTTGCCGATGCTCGCGAGCGATCCGTCGATTCCCAGCAGGGGCAGCGCGCTGCGATACGCCGGGTAGCCGGCGCGCATGCGCATGGCGCTGATCAGCCTGGCCGTGGTGCGGGCCGACGCACGGCTGTCCGGGGTTCCGCTGCCGTTGGTCGGGAAGTCGAAGCCGGCCGGGTCCAGGCCGATGGCGCCGGTGAGCAGCTTGCGCTCCGCGGCCAGAGCGGTCGCCACTGTTCGCTGCCCCTGCGACAGCCCGACCTGCATCAGGCTCATGTTCGCGCCCGTATTGAGACTGACCTTGAGGATCAGCCTGGCGTACTCCGAATAGGCCGGAGACACGAAATTGGCCACGCGCGACTCCGCCGCATAGAAGCGGGATGGTGGCAATCTGCTGGCCGGGTTGACGGCCACGGCGGGCGCGGCCACCGTCACGCCGGCGCGCGCCAGGGCGTCGATGAAGGCGATGCGCGCGAAGGAAGGCGGGTCCTCGACCCGCAGGATTCCGACATAGGTGGAACCGCCGACGAGCGGCGCCTGATAGCCCAGCGGAATGGTGGCCGGCGCCAGGCCGCTCGCGCTCGAGATCGTGCCGGTGCAGCCCGGGCTTCCGAGGCAGCCGAGGCTGAAGCTGTCGAGCGTCGCCGCGGAGACTTCGATGTCGGCCGCCGACCCGGCGCTCCCGGTGACGGGGCTGCCGGCCATCGAGAAGCCGCGGGTCCTGGGCCGCCAGTCAAGCAGCGCGGGATCCCCTGCCCGTGCGCCGGCTGCGAGCGTGACGTCGATGAGGTTCTCGTTGAGGCTCATGGGGGAGATCAGCACGTTGCCGTTCGGCACGCGGAAACTGTCGAACAGGCGGTCGTCGACCACCACGTCGCCGTCCACGCGCTGGATGCCGGCGGCCCGCACCTGGCGTGCGAGTTCGTTGATGCCGGCCAGCGGGTCTTCCGGTGTCAGTCCCGAGCCGCGAAAGGCGTGCGCCTCGTTGTGGTCGAAGTCCGTGTAGGCCAGGGTGCCGTCCGCCTTGGCGCGGCCGCCGAAGGTGAGATCGCCGGACGCCACCAGCACGAGATCGCCCGCCAGAACACCTCCCCCCACGGGTCCGGTTCGATACACCGGCGTCTCGAAGCGATGGTCGGCGCCGATCGTGTCGAGCGCCATCCCCACGGAGAACAGCTTGCGCACCGAGCCCGTGAACGAGAGGCGGTCAGGGTCCAGCGCGTAGACCAGCTCGCCGGTCCTTGCATCCATCACGACCAGGCTCCACTTCGATTTCGCGTCGGTGTAGCGCGGCTTGGCCATGATCTCGGCAATGGCCGGGGGCAAGGACAGGGGTTTCCCGGCGACCAGGGCCGCCCCTCCGTCCGAGGAGCCGCCCCCGCAGGCCGCAAGCAGGAGCGGGCATAGCAAGGAAGCGACGACAGCGCGAGAAAGTCGCAGCGACACGGACGGCCTTTCTGTTCTTGTTGGATGGCCCGGTTTCAAGCCTCGGCCGCCAGTGCACCTTCAGGCTTCGTGGAACGAAGGCTGAAGGGCAGGCGATGGTAACGGCTTCGTCACATATTTGCGACCGCGCCGGATCGCAAGCCAGGCGGTCGAGCGCGCTCGATTCAACTCATTTCACCGGCGTGATGTCGCCGCCGGCGGCGGCATTCAAAGCTTGCCGCGCTCGCTGCGAGGCGCGTCCGGCACGGTCGGTGCGTCCGAAGGGGACCGTTCCCGCTCCAGGTTCACGAGCAGCCCGTGCATGGTCAGCATGCGCAAGGCCTCGATCTGCGTGAACTCCTGGTCGGTGGCGACGAACCGCATCTCGTAGCTGCCGAGGCGGATCGCGTCACCGTGCGCCAGAACCTGGCTCTCGATCCGGACGTCGTTCACGAACGTCCCGTTTCGGCTGCCGAGATCCGTGATCGTGACGAACGCCTGCTCGACGTCGATGACCGCGTGGTCGCGGCTCGCCTGTGCAGAGTCGACGATCACCTCGTTGCCGGTGCCGCGCCCTACCCTGTTGTTGTGAGGATGGAGCTGGACCTGCCGGGTCTCTCCGGCGGCGGTCATCATGATGAGCATGGGCATGGCGAAGCCTCAAGCCATGCGGCTTCGGGGATGATTTTCATGAATGGGCTGTTGCTCGGCGCGTCCGATGATACGCAACAGCCAGGAGGCCGAGCGTTCCGGTCACCTATATCTGCCCAAAGCTCATCGCGGCGCGGAACTCGACAGCCTGCCCGCTTGACTGTCGAGTGGCGCTATTCGCGAAAGCCGACCCTCAGATGGAGCGCCCGCCGTCCACCGGCATCTCGACGCCGGTCAGGAAGCGAGCCTCCTCAGTGGCCAGGAACAGCGCCACGTTCGCCACGTCGGCCGGGTCGCACATCCTTCCGAGCGGAATCGTCGAGACGAAGCGAGCCCGGTTCTCGGCGGTGTCCGCCACGCCCATGAAATCCTGAAGAAGGCCCGTGGGCGCCATGACCGGGGAAATGAGATTGACGCGAATGCCATCGGGCGCCAGTTCGACGGCCATCGACTTCGTCATGACCTTCACCGCGCCCTTCGAGCTGTTGTACCAGGTCAGGCCGGGGCGCGGGCGGATACCGCCGACCGATCCCACGTTGATGATCACGCCGTCCTTCTTTTCCTTCATCAGCGGGACCACCGCGCGCGTCATGTGATAGATCGACTTGACGTTGACGGCGAACACCCGATCGAAGGTTTCTTCGTCGACATCCAGCATCGACTGGTTGCGGTGCGTGGTGCCCGCGTTGTTGACCACGATATCGGGAACACCGAAGCGCTCCACGCAATGGCGAACCATGGCTTGCACCTGGTCGAAGCGGCTGACGTCGCAAGCCACGGCGCTCACGTGGTCGCCCAATCCCGCGGCGATCCCCCGGGCGGCCTCCAGGTTGATGTCGGCAAGGACGACGCTGGCGTTCTCCTTGGCATAGGCCCGCGCGATCGCGGCGCCGAAGCCGCTGCCTGCGCCGGTGACGATCGCGATCTTTTTGTTCAATCTGGACATGGTGGATTTCCTTATTCGTAGTGCTGGACAATGGTCTTGGTGGTGCTCATCTCTTCCAGGGCAAGGAGCCCTTTCTCGCGGCCATAGCCGCTTTTCTTGACGCCTCCGAACGGCAGCTCGACCCCACCGCCCGCGCCGTAGCAGTTGATGAAGACCTGGCCGCTGGCGATGCGCTGCGCCAGCCGCGCCTGACGGCTTCCGTTCTCCGTCCAGATGCCGGCGACGAGACCGTAATCGGTGGCGTTGGCCAACTGCACCGCATCTTCTTCGTCCGTGAACGGCATGACCGACAGCACCGGGCCGAACACCTCCTGGCAAGCCAGGCGGTGCCCGCGAGGGACGGGTCCGAAGAGCACGGGCTTGACGAAGTAGCCCTCGCCTGGAACGCCTGGCGCCAGGCTGCCTTCGGCCAGCTTCGGCACCCCCATGGCGACCGCCTCGGCGATGAACGAGCTCACCTTGTCGTGTTGCCTGGCGTTGATCATCGGACCGCAATCCAGATCCATCTCCGGCGTCCCGACCTTCAGCGCCTGGAAGCTGGCCGCGATCGTCGCGACGAACCGGTCGTAGATGCTTGCCTGGACGAGCAGGCGGCTGCCGGCCGAGCAGGTCTGGCCGGCATTCTGGACGATGGCCCGGACGATGATGGGTGCGGCCTTGGCCAGGTCCGCATCGTCGAAAACGATCTGCGGCGATTTGCCCCCGAGCTCGAGAACGCACGGGACATGGTGGCGCGCCGTGGATTGCTGCACCTGGACACCGACCTCCGGCGAGCCGGTGAACGTCGCGAAGTTGATGCCCGGATGCGAGGTCAGCGCTGCGCCGGCCTCGGCGCCATAGCCGGTCACGATGTTCAGGGCCCCGGGCGGCAGCCCCGCCTGCATCGCGAACTCGGCGAGCTTCAGGGCGCTCAGGCAGGCGTCCTCGGAGGGCTTGACCACCGCCGCGTTCCCCATGGCCAGCGCGGGAGCGAGCGTGCGCCCCATCATCTGCGCGGGATAGTTCCACGGGATGATGTGGGCCGTGACGCCGTGCGGAATGCGAACCACGCTCACGTTGTAGCCATTCAGGTAGGGAATGGTCTGGCCGTGGATCTTGTCGGCCGCGCCGCCATAGAACTCGAAATAGCGCGCCACCGCCTTGGCATCCGCGCGGGCCACGGACATGGGCTTGCCGGTATCGCGGGCCTCCACCTCGGCCAGTTCCTCGGCATGGTCCAGGATGATCTGCCCGAGGCGCTGCATGATGCGGCCGCGCTCCGTCGCCGTCAGGCGCCCCCAAGGGCCTTCCAGCGCGCGGCGCGCTGCCGCGACCGCCAGGTCGACATCCGCGGACCGGCCTCGTGCGATCTGCGCGAACGCCTGTCCGCTGCACGGATCGATGACGTCGATGGTTTCGCCATCGACCGCATCGACCCATTGCCCGTCGATCAACAACTTGCTCACGCGATGCTCCTTCACTTCAAGCCAGCCGCTGCTGGCTCGACCTCGCTCATGAACTTGGGATCGTTGTAGTGGTAGAGATCGTCCAGGTAGGGAACGAAGAAGTCGTAGAAGGAACGCGAGTCGTACTTCGCCTTCTCGCCCGGCTTCACGCACGCCGGGATCGGCCCGACGTTGGCGTCGTCATCGGGGTAGAAGAAGAAGGTCAGCGCATAGCGCTTGGTCGGCGGATTGACGACCCGGTGCGGCGTGGCGATGAACCGGTCGTTGGACAGGCGATTGAGGACCTGCCCCGTGTTCACGATCAGGGCGTCCTTGACGTAGCTGACCTTGAGCCATTCCTTCGACGGCGTCATCACCTGCAGCCCGGGCACCGGCGTCATCGGCAGCAGCGTCAGGAAGCTGCCGTCGGAATGCGGAGCCAGCGCATATTGGCCTTCTTCCAGCTTCTCTTCAGGATGGTAGTAGGCGCAGCGCTGGTAATACTCCGGCGCCTTGAACATGCTGTCGAAGTAGTCGGCCGGAAGGCCCAGCGCACGCGCATAGATCGGCAGCAGCTTGAGCGAGAGCTTCTCCATCGAGGTCTGGTAGTCGAACAGCGTCTTCTTGAACTCGGGAAGACTCTCGGGCCATTGGTTCAGCCCGCGGTGCCGGACATTGGCAAGCACCTTCGGGTCCTCGGCGGTGCGGTTCCTCATGAACAGCCAGGCGGCATTGGTGTCCTTCTTGGTGTTGACCGCGATCTTCTCCGCGATGGCGGTCGATTTCAGGATCGAGGACTTGGGCGGCAGATAGCCCTGGTGGTGGAATCCGACCCGGTGCCTGAGTTTCTCCTCCATCGAAATATCGAAGAGCTTCGCGGTCTGACGGAATGACTCGTCGATCAGGGACTGCGGAATGCCGTGGTTGACGATCGCGAAGAAGCCCAGGTTCTCCTGGATGCACTTCACGTCCGCCCCCAGTTGCTCGAGCGCGCCAGGCACGCCCGCCAGATAGGGCCCGACGTCGAGGATCGGCAATTCCTTGCCGTCCGCAATGCAAGCCCGAACGCTCGCGGAAGCGGCCACCTTGTTGTCGATCTCCGCGCTCGCTGATGTCGTCATGATTCATGTCTCCTAAATGGTAGTTACCGAAAAATCATCTGCTCGTCGAACTCTCGAATGGAGCTCCCGTCAGTTCCACAACTTGCACTTGGATTCCGCCTTGGAAGCGAAGGCCTGATCGCCCGGGATCATCTGCACCTGCTTGTAGTAGTCCCAGGGTCCCTTGGAGGCGGCAGGGCTCTTGATCTCCATGAGTCGAAGATCGTGGACCATGCGTCCGTCCGGCCGGATATAGCCATTCTGGGCGTACATGTCGTTGATCTTCTCCTTTCTCATCTGCGTCATCACCTCGTCGGCCTCGTCCGACCCCAGCTGCTTGACCGAATTCAGATAGTGAAGCGCCGCGGAGTAGCTGGCCGCCTGCATGCTGGTGGGCTTCTTCTTCATCTTTTCCTGAAAACGGTCGGCCCACTTCCTCGTTTTCTCGTCCGAATCCCAGTACCACGCTTCGGTCAGGTTGATGCCGCTGGTCAGCTTGAGTCCCAGGGCATGCACATCGGTGATGAACAGCATGAGCCCGGCGATCTTCATCGACTTGGAAATACCGAATTCGCTCGCAGCCTTGATCGAGTTGACCGTGTCTCCTCCGCCATTCGCCAGTCCCAGTACCTCTGCCCCGGAGGATTTGGCCTGCAGCAGGAACGACGAAAAATCGGAGGCCGACAGAGGATGGCGAACGCTGCCGAGCACCTTGCCGCCATTGGCATTGATGACCTGCGTGGTTTCCTTTTCCAGGGACTCGCCGAAGGCGTAGTCGACCGTCAGGAAATACCAGGTCTTGCCGCCCTGCTTGGTCATCGCCGTGCCGGTTCCGCGGGCCAGGGCGACCGTGTCGTAGAGGTAGTGGACCGTGTAGGGAGAGCACTCCTCGTTGGTCAGCTGGGCTGCGACGCCGCCTGTCACCATCACGATCTTTTTCTTTTCGGCGGCCACCTTGGCAATGGCAAGGCTGGTTCCCGAGCTGGGGCCGCTGATGATCATGTCCACGCCCTGCGTGTCGAACCACTCGCGCGCCGTGGTCGCGGCGATGTCGGGCTTGGCGGAATGATTGGCCGTCACGATCTCGATCTTCTTGCCATTGATTGTGCCGCCGACATCCGCGATCGCCATCTTCACGGCCTCGGTGATTCCGTTCCCGCCCATGTCGGAATAGATGCCGGACATGTCGGCGAGGACGCCGATCTTCACGACGTCGTCATTGATCTTCGACCATGCCGGCGCGCTGGCCGCGATGGACATCAGAGCCACCGCCGCAGCGATGCGGCTTCGTGAGCCCGAGATTTTTTTCAAGAAGGCGTTGCTGGAAGAATTTCTCATTGTTGTCTCCTGTTGTTCGATTCAAACGATCTTGCTCATCGGCCCGCGCGCACCGGGGCTCGGGCGGCCCCGGACCCGAGCCGCCCGCCGCGTGGTGCGCGACGTTGCGTCGCAGCGCCTGCAGCATGCGCAGCTGCTCGGGATCGGCCATGGAGCTGGCGACTTTCTGGCAGTAGTCCCACAGCGTCTCGTCGACGCGGGCCTCGAGGCGGACCGCATCGACCAGGCGCAGGATGGCCAGGCGGTCATGCCTGAGCTCGACGCTGCGCTGGACCAGGGAAAGCGCGGCAGCGCGGGCATCGAGCGCCTGCGTCTGCGAGGCCTGCGCATGGGCTCCGTGGCGCAGGGTTCTTTTCAGGGACTTGATCAGTGCGCGCGACATGGCTCAGTCCACCTGCGTGCCGGAGGTGCGGACCACCGCAGCCAGTACCCGCGCCAGCTGCTCCTGCAGCGGGGCTTCGAAAAAGACGTCCTCCTGAGCGGCGATCGCCTCCGCGACGCGCATCTCCAGAAGCCGCCGGAGCCGGTAGCGGACCCGTTGGGCGCGAAGCCGCTGGTAGCGTTGCGGGTCGGCGCTGCGCCAGGCCTGGTGGCGGTCGATCGCTTCCGACAGGGCACTGATCGAGCCCGGCTGCGACGCCGAGGCCAGCAGGATCGGCGCCCGCCACGCGCCCTCGGGGCGTTGGGTCACGGCCGCGATGCGCTGGATGTCGGTGGCCATTCGTTGCGCCCCCGGCAGGTCCGACTTGTTGACCACGAAGATGTCGGCCATCTCCATGATCCCGGCCTTCATGGCCTGCACCGTGTCGCCGCTCTCGGGCAGCAGCACGAGAACCAGCGTGTCGACCTGTGCACGCACCGCGTACTCGGCCTGGCCGATGCCGACCGTTTCGAGCAGGACTTCGTCGAAGCCGAACTCGTCCATGACGTCCAGCATCTCGGGCAGGTTGTCGGCGAGACCGTCGCAGGTGCGGCGCGAGCCGAGCGAGCGGATGTAGAGGTCCTCGACGCCGGCCAGGTCGTCCATGCGAACGCGGTCGCCCAGGATCGCACCGCCGCTCTTCGGGCTGCTCGGATCGACGGCCAGCACGCCCAGCCGGCCTTTCGGCCTGCGTTCGAGCGCCAGGTGCCCGACCAGCGTGCTCTTGCCGGCACCCGGTGCCCCGGTGACGCCTATCCGGCGGGCAGCGTGCGCCGGGCGCTCGCGCGGCGCCGCCTCCGCCAGCGCCGCCGTGCTCGCGTTGGCCATGCGCGTCAGCGCGCGGCTCAGCGCCCATCGATCCAGCGGCGGCGCGGCGTTTCCTAGCCCCCACGCTCGGCACTCCGTGTCCTCGCTGCCCCCCGAGGGGGTGCGAGCTTGCTTGGGGCGGCCCGGCGCGGCGCTCATACGAGCCCCCGCGCTCGGCACTGCGTGTCCTCGCTGCCCCCCGAGGGGGTGCGAGCTTGCTTGGGGCGGCCCGGCGCGGCGCTCACAACGCGACCCTCCCCAGCACTTCGTCGCCGTGCTCGTCCAGCAGGGGCGGCAAGCCGTAGCTCGGCGAGAAGCCCTGGAAGCGGATCGGGCTGGCCACCGCCTGCAGCGGCAGGCTGCCGTCGCCCAAGGACACGACCAGCGAGCGCGCGGCGGCGATGTCGCTGTGCAGGGCGGCGTTGAGCGTGCCGACCTCGGCCACCACCACGCCCAGCGGGCTCAGGCGGCGCACCCATTCGGCCGCGGAGGCCTGGCGCAGCACGCTGGCGATCGCGCCGATGACTTCGGCCCGATGCGCCCGCCTCCCGGCCATGGTCGCGAACTTCCGGTCCACGATCCACTCCGGACGCCCGATCTCCCCGCAGAAGGTCTTCCAGAACTTGTCGTGGGTGATGAACAGGGTGAGCCACCCCTCGGCCGTCGCGAAGATCTGCGCCGGAACGACGTAGGGGTGCGACGAATCCGCCAGCCGCTCGATGATCTCGCCGGCGTTGAGCGCGGCGCCCGCGAGGTAGTTGAGCTGCGAGAGCATCACGTCGTACATCGCGACGTCGACCTGGCCGCCCTGGCCCTGCACGATCTTGGCCAGCAATCCCACCGCGGCCACCAGCCCGGCCGAGTTGTCGACCGCGGAGTAGCCGGCCTTGGTGGGCGGCGCCTCGGGGTCGCCGGTCAGCGCCATCACGCCCGTCATCGCCTGAATGACGTAGTCGTAGGCCGGGTTGTCCGCATACGGCCCGTCGAGGCCGTAACCCGTCAGGGCGACGCAGACCAGGCGCTCGTTCCATTCCCGAAGCGCGTCGTAGGTGAGGCCGAGCTTGCGGATCGCCGAGGGCCGCAGGTTCGTCACGAGCGCATGCGAGGTCTCGACGATGCGGCCCAGCGCCGCGCGCCCCTCGTCGCTGGCCAGGTCGAGCACGACACTCTTCTTGTTGCGGTTGAGGCTCGCGAAGTAGGCGTTGTGCGGCCCCACGAAGTGGGGGCTGACGGTGCGGCCGATGTCGCCCTCGGGCGTCTCGATCTTGATGACTTCGGCGCCCATGTCGGCCAGCATCAGGCCGCAATAGGGGCCGGCCAGCATGTGGCCGACCTCCACGATCCGGATTCCCGCGAGCGGCGCGTTCATGCGAGACTCTTCGCCAGCGAACGGACGACGACGTCCAGCGGCATGTCGGCGGTGAAGATCGCCGTGACGCCGAGGTCGCGCAGGTAGGGCTGGTCCTCGGCCGGGATGGTGCCGCCGACGAAGACCTTCACGTCGTGCGCCCTGAGTTCGCGCAGCTGCGCGATGACTTCGGCCACCAGCTCCTTGTGGCTGCCCGACAGGATGCTCAGGCCCACCGCGTCGACGCCCTCGTCCACCGCCACCTGCGCGATCTGCAGCGGACTGCGACGCAGGCCGGTGTAGATCACCTCCGCGCCGGCGTTGCGCAGCGTCAGCGCGATGATCTTGGCGCCGATGTCGTGACCGTCGAGACCGGGCTTGCCGATCAGTATCCGCTTCGCCGCCAGCGCGGCGGAGGTCTGTTGCGCACTCATAGGTTCACCGGTTCCTTGAATTCGCCCCATTGCTCTTTCAGGCGCGCCACCATTTCGCCGACGGTGGCGTAGGCGTGGCAGCACTCGACGAGGTAGGGCATGATGTTGACGTTGTCCTTGGCCGCCGCCGCGGACAGCCCGGCCAGCGAGCGGTCGACCTCCGACTGCCGGCGCGTGTCGAGCACCCGTTGGAATTTTTCGAGCGCGCGCTGGGCCACGGTCGGGTCGAGCGTGAACACCTCGCCCACCTTGATCTCCTCGTCCGCCTTCTTGAAATGGTTCTGGCCGACGATCACGTTGCGGCCCGAATCGGTGTCGAGCTTGCGCTCGAGCCCGCGCTCGGCGAGCCGCAACTGGATCCACCCGTCCTCGATGGCCCGGACCACGCCGCCGTAGGCATCGATCTCGCCCATCACCTGGGTGATCTGCTGCTCCATCCGGTCGGTGTGCTGCTCCAGGAAGTAGCTGCCGCCCAGGGGATCGACCGTGCGCCCGATGCCGCTCTCGAAGGCGATGATCTGCTGCGTGCGCACGGCCAGCTCGGCCGAGGACTCGGTGGGAATCTGGAAGGCCTCGTCGAACGCGCAGGTGAAGATGGACTGCGCGCCGCCCAGCACCGCCGCCATCGTTTCCACCGCCACGCGCACCACGTTGTTGTAGGGCTGTGGTGCGACCAGCGACGAGCCGCCGCAGACCACGCCGAAGCGGAAGTGCTGGGCCTTCGGGTCCTGCACGCCGTAGCGTTCCTTCATCAGGCGCGCCCACAGTCGCCGGCCGGCGCGGAACTTGGCGATCTCGTCGAAGAAGTCCATGTGGACGTAGAAGAAGAACGACAGGCGCTTGGCGAACTTCTCCACGTCGCCGCCGCGGGCCTGCAATTCGTCCACGTAGGCCAGGCCGTTGGCCAGGGTGTAGGCCATCTCCTCGGCCGCCGTCGCGCCGGCGTCGCGCACATGGGCGCCCGCGATGCTGATCGGATTGAAGCGCGGCGAAACGTCGTTGGAATAGAGAATCGAGTCCGCGATCAGGCGCATCGACGGGCGCACCGGGAAGATCCAGGTACCGCGCGCGACGTACTCCTTCAGGATGTCGTTCTGGATCGTTCCGGTCAGCTTGCTGCGCGGAACGTTCTGCTTGTCGGCCACGGCCAGGTACATCGCATAGACGATGGCGGCCGTCCCGTTGATGGTGAACGAGGTCGATATCTTCGACAGGTCGAGGCCCTTGAACAGGATCTCCGCCTCGCTCAGGTTGGACAGCGACACGCCGACCTTGCCGATCTCCGGCCGCGCCATCGGGTGGACCGGATCCAGGCCGCACTGGGTGGGCAGGTCGAGCGCCACCGACAGGCCCGTCTGCCCTTTTTCCAGCAGGAACTTGTAGCGCTCGTTGGATTCCTCGGCGGTGCCGAAGCCCGAGTACTGGCGGATGGTCCAGAGGCGCCCCTGATACCCGTCGGGGAAGATCCCGCGCGTGAAGGGGTACTCTCCGGCCGCGCCGATATTGTCGGCCTGCACGGCCTCTGCGCCGACGCTGGTCGGGACTTCGATGCCGCTCGGGCTGACGGGGCGCAGCTGCGGCTCCAGGTCGGGCACCGCCGGATCGACGTCGCCGCTCATTTCGCGCTCCTGGCAAGAAACTTGTCCGACGCACGCCAGTGATCGTCATGCAGCCAGGTCTTCAGCACCTGCTGCCGCTCGACGGCGCGGCGGGCCTCGTAGGAAGCACCCTGGCGCCAGGCCGCGGTCTGCGCCTTGATGCCGCGCAGCACCTGGGGTGCGCACGCGAGCAGAGGTTCCAGGAAGGCCTGGACGTCCTCGCCTGCCGGGCCGTCCGAGACCACCACATCGGCCAGGCCCCACTGCAGCGCCAGCGGCGCGTCGACGAGCTCGCACCGGCTCATCATTCGCATCGCCCGGGCGCCGCCCACCAGCTGGCACAGGTCCGGCCCGCCTCCCCACGCCGACGAGATCGCCAGCCGCGCCTGGATGAAGCCGATGCGGGCGTGTTTCGCCTGCATCCGCATGTCGCACGCCAGGGCCAGCTCGGCGCCGCCGCCGATGGCGTCTCCGTTCAGGTACGCCAGCACCGGTACCGGGCATGCGCGCACCGCATCGAGTGCCGCGCGCGACTGCTCGGCCATGTCGATGGTCGAAGGCTCGTCGCGCACGCCGGCCAGTTCGACCAGATCGCCGCCGGCGGCGAAGAACCGGTCACCGGCTCCGCTCAGGACGATGAAGCGCGCGTCCGGCCGGGCTCCGGCCGCGGCCACGGCCCGCCCCAGTTCGGAGAGCACCCCCCGGGCGAGCGCGTTGTGCTTGTGCGGCCGGTCGATCGTGATCCACACGACGCCACCGGCACGTTCCTCCACTGCGATGTCCTTGCTTGTTTGCACGCTGTCTGGTCTCCGTCGAGTTGTTGCGTGCTGATGCTATGAACCGACATGTTCTAGAACAAGAACCAATGTTCAGCATTACGAACATAATGGGACGGCGAGAGAAAAACGGGGCGGATTGATCCGATTTGTTCAACGGGCCGAACTTCGGCCCTGCAGACGTTCATGGAAGGAAGCGCGATGTCCGGTGTGACAGTGACTGCGATCGAGCGGGTGATCGACATCTTCGAGGCGTTCCAGGCGAGCCAGCGGCCGCTGTCGCTGACCGACCTGTCGGAGGCGGTCGGCATTCCCAAGAGCACCTGCCATGCCATCGTCTCGACGCTGACGGCACGCGGCTACCTGTACACGCTCAACCGGCCGCGCGCGCTCTATCCGACCAAGCGCATGTACGACGTGGCGCGCGACATCCTCGCGAAGGATCCCTTCATCGAACATGCCACGCCGGTGCTGGAGCGGCTGCGCGACGCGACCCGCGAAACCGTGATCCTCGGCAAGCGCCAGGCGGAATCGGTGATCTACCTGCAAGTCATCGAAGGGCTTCACTCGATCCGCTATTCGGCCAAGCCCGGCGAGTTCAAGCCGCTGCATTCGAGCTCCATCGGCAAGGCCTTGCTCGGAAGCCTCAAGGAGCCCGAGTTGCGCACCTGGCTGGAAGGCCGGCAGCTGGCCCCCATCACCTCCGCCACGAAAACCGAGCACGAGGCATTGATCCAGGACATCCTGGAAAGCCGAAAGATCGGCTACTTCGTGACGCGAGGCGAGAACGTGAGCGACGTGTGGGCGGTCGCGACCTTTCTCACGATCAACAACGAAACGCTGGCCGTTGCCGTCGCCGGGCCGAGGCACCGGATCGAGGGCAACGTGGCCGAATGCGCCAACCTGCTGGTAGCGACTTGCAGCTTTTTGTCGCGACAAGTGGTGCGCGCTTAGGCATCACGGTGGCTCGGCACGCGAAGGCAGCGGAGTGATCTTTCCGATGTCGTTGTTGTTCGCATTGGTCGGCGTGTCGGCGCCCACCTGGGGTCACCACGTTGATGGGACTCAGAGCCGGGTTGCGTTCCACGCCGGCGCGAAGGGCGGCCGGACGTAGCGCTGGTCCTTCGGCAGTCCGGCGATGGCGGCACGGTCCTCCTCATCGAGCCGGATGTTCCAGGCGTCGAGGTTCGACTGCTGGCTCTGGCGCCGCTGCGCCTTGGGAATCGCGATCACACCCTCTTGATCCAGCAGCCACGCGATCGCGATCTGCGCGGCCGACATGCCGTGCTTGCGGGCGATCTTCTTCAGCGTTTCGTCGTCCGCCGCACGGCCCTGCGCCAACGGTGCGTAGGCGGTGAGCGGGATGCCCCGGCGGCGCACATAGTCGAGCAGCGGCGTCTGGGCGAGGAAGGGGTGGTATTCCACCTGGAGCGTGGCGATGGGTGCATCGACCTGTTCGAGCGCGAAGCGAAGCATCGGCAGATTGAAGTTGCAGATTCCGATCGCCCGCGTGCGCCCCTGCTCGCGCAGCGCCATCAAGGTTTCCAGGACCGCCGCCAGGTCCATGTCCTTCGCTGGCCAGTGCACCATGAACAGATCGACGCGATCGAGCTTCAGTCGCTCGAGGCTCCGGCCGAGCGCTAGGTCGATGGCGTCGGGCGACAACTGGTCGTGCCACACCTTGGTGGTGACGAAGATGTCGTCACGCGGCAATCCCGATGCCGCGATCGCCGCGCCGACCGCCTGTTCGTTCTCATACATGGCGGCGGTATCGATGTGGCGGTAGCCCAGCGCGAGCGCGCTCTCGACGACGGGTTGACATTCGTCGCCCGGCATCCGGAACGTGCCGAAGCCAAGCCGTGGGATGGTGACGCCCTGGGTCGTCAGATTCTTCATATCGTCGTTCCTTCTCCGGATCGCAGTGCACTGCGCGCTGCGTTGTCGCCATTCTTGATTTCCGGGGCAGGAATTGCGATAGCATGAGTTTCATTTAACTCATGCTGTGGAGTCATGAATGTCGGGCTTCAACCTCCAGGTGCTCGAGGGAACCCACGTCATGGCGGCAGTCGTCGACGCGAAAAGCTTCGGCGGCGCCGGCGACGCCCTGGACATGTCGCAGTCGGGCGTGAGCCGATCGATCGCGCGCCTCGAATCACGGCTGGGCATCCGTCTGTTCGATCGAACCACCCGATCGGTCCGGCTGACGGATGAGGGCCGACGCTTCTATGAGCAGGTCATTCCGCTGCTCTCTGCCCTGGATGAGGCAACGAGCTCGGCCAAGGATGGCGCTCGTTCGATTCGAGGCCGCCTTCGGGTGAATGTCGACCCATTCTTCTCGCGACTGATTCTCGGCCCGCGACTTGGCGCTTTCCTCGACAGCCATCCCGACCTTGAACTGGAACTGCTGACCCAGGATGAGTTGGGCGACATGGTCGCGCAGGGATTCGACGTGGCCATTCGATTCGGCCACCCTCGGACATCCTCGCTGGTCGCTCGCAAGCTGCTCGACACCCGTATCGTGACCGTCGCGTCGCCGGCCTACCTCAAGCTCCACGGCCACCCCACCGATCCTCACGCGCTCGACGCAAGCCATCACAGATGCATCCAGTTCCGCGATCCCGAGACGGGACGGCCGTTTCCGTGGGAGTTCCACCAGCGCCGGCGAAAGATCGTTGTCCAGACCCGCGGGCCGTTGACGGTGAACGAAGCCGGCACGCTGCAAAGCGTGTGTCTTGCGGGTCAGGGCATCGCTCAAATGCTGGAACTCGGCGCCGAGCAACTCCTCGCGCAGAAGAAGCTCGTGGCGCTCTTTCCGGACTGGTCGGGCGAGCGCTTCCCGCTGTACGCGTATTACCCCTCGCGGCACCACGTGGCCGCGAAGACGCGCGCGCTCGTCGACTTCGTCGCGAATCTGGTTCGCTGAGCCTGCCCCGGTGTCATCCGCCGGTGGAGGGCGCTGGCCGGAAGCTTCGGGGTCGCGAGCCTCAGAACCGCAGCCAGCGGCCCAGCCACCGACGGATGGCGTCACGCCGCGGGCGTGGCGTCGGGATCGGTGCGCGAATCGATCTTGAGCTGGAGGAAAGCGAGATCCAGCCAGCGGCCGAACTTGGTGCCGACCTCCCTGAGCAGGCCGACTTCCTCGAAGCCGAGCTTCTTGTGCAGCTCGATGGAACCCGCATTCTTCGCCTCGATGGCCGCCACCATGACATGCTTGCCGAGCGAGCGCGCACGCTCGATCAAGGCCACCATCAAGGCCCGGCCGATGCCGGCGCCGCGACAGTCCTGGCGCACGTACACGGAGTGCTCCACGGTATGGCGGTAGCCGTCGAAGGCGCGCCAGTCGCCGAAAGAGGCGTAGCCCGCCACCGCGCCGAGCTCATCCAACGCGACCAGGACCGGGTAGCCGACTCGCTGGCGGTCGGCGAGCCAGGCGGCGCGATTGGCAGCATCGACGGTCTTCTCGTTCCAGATCGCCGTGGTGTTGACCACCGCATCGTTGTAGATGGCGGCGATGCCATCGATGTCGCCCGGGCCGGCGTCACGTACCTGCATGATGAACTCCAGTCAAAGTCGAACTCGAGGTGCTTGCGGACTGCATGGCACGCATCAGCCGACAGCCCCGATCTCCTTGGCGATCACGCGCACCGTTTCCATCATCCGGCCGGCCAGTTCGCGGTTGCTCAGCGGCGCGCTGGCCTGCGACACCACCCGCGAGTCCCTCATTTTAAGGATGCAGTGCAGCGCTCTCCCCGGGTTCGGCCGCTGTTCCGGACACCATGATGCGGCCGCGCAACCTCGACCTGTCGCTCGACCCGTCGGACCGCGGCGGCGTGTGGCGCGGCGCTCAACGGTCCCTGCGCAACAGCTGGCGCAAGGTCGGCCTGGGCGTCGCTCTGGCCGCCTCCTCCGCTGCCTGCCGCTCCCGGTAGGCTTCGCGCTGGGTCCGGAGTACTGCGGAGAGCGCGGCGATGCTCGCCGCGTCGTAGTGCCAGATCCCCGTCACGGCGAAATGGCCGGCCTGTCCCGCGTGCGGCTTGGGAGTGACTTGAACGTTCGCCGTGCCGATGCTCTGCAGGATCTCCGCCCGGGCGCTGGCCAGCGTGGCTTGCCGCCCTTCGAAGCCCGCGATGTCGCGGCTCAGCTCGATGCCGATGGCGTGGATCGACGGATAGCGCTCGGCGATGAAAGTCACCACCTCGGCGAGCACCAGTTTCGGCAATGCCTTGGCCCGGAAGTCGGCGACGTCGGTGCTGACGAAGTTCTCGATCCGCACCGCGTCGCCGCCCGGGCTCGGGGTGACGGACTGGACGCGTCCGATCAGGGCGCTGCCGTCATGCACCTCGATCCGCTGGCCGAGCACGTAGGGCCGCCCATCCGGGCCGGTCAGGTGCAAGCGCTCAAAAGTCATGAATGAAGGTGGCGGGGAGATGCAGGAATGTACTTGGACGCAGAACGGCTCACGTGGCGCCCGGGGCCCCGGCTGTCACCTGCGGCACTCGCCGCGGGGCGCAGGCGCTGCCTGCCGGCAGCCGTCGCCCCGCCAATGCGCGCTGGCTCAGCGCGCGTGCGCTTCGGCCCAGCGGACGATGTCCGCCGCGCCCATCGCGCCGGCCTGGCGCGCCACCTCGCGGCCGCCCTTGAACAGCGCGAGCGTGGGAATGCTGCGGATACCGAAGCGCGTCCCGAGCGCAGGAACCGCCTCGGTGTCGACCTTGGCGAGGCGCATGCGCGGTTCGAGCCGGGCCGCCGCCTGCTCGAAGCCGGGCGCCATCTGGCGGCACGGACCGCACCACGGCGCCCAGAAGTCGACCAGCAGCGGAATCTCGCTGCGCGCCACGTGGCGATCGAAGGCGGCTTCGTCCAGCGCCGTGGAGCGGCCGGCGAACAGCGGCTGGTGGCAATGGCCGCAGTCGGGGGCGCTGCCGAGCTGCTCGGTGCGGACGCGGTTCGTGGTGTGGCAATGCGGGCACACGATGTGCAGCGTGTCGGTCATGGATTCTCCGTGGGCGGGCGGTCTCGTTCCAGGGACCTGGGGTCGCGCCACGCGAATGCAAGAAGACCGCGACCGTGGGCTTGGGCCCCGGTCCGCGGGATCCTGAAATAATAAACACTTCGTTACAGGAGTCTTATTCGTGAATTTGAGAACCCCTTCGACCGGTTTCGCGGTTCTGGCCGCCCTTTCCGTCCTGGCCGCAGGCTGCGCGCAGACCCAGAGCCAACCCCAGGCGGCGGCCGCGCCGGCGCCCGAGCCCGTGCCGGTCGCCGCACCGGCGCCGGTCAGGCCCGAAGTCCCGAGCACCGGCAAGACGAGCTACGACCAGGTCGTGAAGGCCGTGCGCGCGGCCCGCGGCGACGAGGCCAAGCTCGAAAAGGCGCTGATCGGCAAGGACCTGAGCGCCCGGGTCGCCAAGGTCAAGGGCGCGGGCGACGACTTCGCGGTCCGGCCGGCCGACCCGGTGCGGTTCCAGTGCGACGGCGAATCCTTCGCCGGCGGGCAGATCTCGTCGCGCATCGTGGGCGTCGAATGGTCCGCCGACACCAAGCGGGCGCTGCTGAAGGTCGATCGCTGCGGTCCGCCCGAGGCGGTGGCGAGCGCGCCGGCGTCCAAGGCGGCCCCCGCCGCGGCGGCGGTTGCTGCCCCCGCAGCCGCGGCCCCTGCTGCCGCTCCTGCCGCCCGCGGCCCCGCGAAGCCCGGCATGGACGCCCAGGGCAACGTGATCGACTCCACCAAGATCGAGTCCGGCAGCGGCCGGACCGTGAAGGGCATGAACGACTACGAAGGCGAGATCACCGGCAACCCGGCGCCGAACTCGAAGTTCACCAGGCTGCAGATCGGCATGAGCCTGAAGCAGGTGACCGACCTCGTGGGCGAGCCGACGGATTCGGGCGCCTACGTCACCGGCAAGGCCTTCATTCCCTTCTACTTCGGCGGCGACCGCACCCGCATCGAACTGGCCTACAAGGGCCAGGGACGCCTGATCTTTGCCGGCGGCAACCTCGGCAACATCTCGGGCGGCAACCTGACCTGGATCATCCACAACGCGAACGACAGCGGCTACCGCTGAAGTCAGGGGCGCGGTGTGCCCGCGGCAGGGTTGCGTGGCGCACTGGCGTTATAAAACGCCGCCCAGGTTTTGATTTTCAGACACGACCTCGAAAGGATCGGCTGAACTCCGGTCGCGTTGAGCCCGACCCGCGTGTCCGGCGCCTGCGAGGCCTCAGGCGGTGGAATCCCCGGACTTCGAGGACCGTCGTGCAAGGCGCCGGCCCGCATCGGGTACCAGGGGCGCGGCCAGCGTCGCCAACGTGATCGCGGACGGCGCGACCTCGAGCGTCGCCTGCAGCGTATCGATCACGTTGGCGACGCTGTGCGTCGGTTCCCAAAAGCGATTCGGAGCCTCCGAATCCAGGGCGGCTTCCCACGCGGCCCAGATGGCGCTGCCATAGATGCTCACGAGCGACAAGCGCTGTTCGAGGATCGGCGGCGGCAGCTGAGGCAACTGCTGCGCGAGGTGCGCGAGGCAACGCCGGTAGCCCGTGTTCCAGGTATCTCCGACCGCTTCGCGCAGGAACACTCGGTCGGTCAATTGCAGATTCGCGATCATGCGGATGTAGGTGCGGTGCCCCGACTTCTCGCTCAGCTCGAGAAGCGGGAACGCCAGCGCCTCGATGAGGGTCCTGTTTCGATCCGAAGTGGTAATGCAACGACGCGTTGTTGCGCTGACCGGCCGCTGAAACGGTTCTTGCGAAACGGCGACATCGGCTACCAGGACGCAGCACGCCTGATTTCTCATCCTTCATGCTGCAGGCCCAGGCCTCGAAGGCGCAAGCGGTCGGCATCGCGAGCGCGGGCGGCGACCTGATCAACGCCATCAAGGCGGCGCGGGAGTTCGGCCTCACGAAGAATCAGACCCTGGCCCCCCCTGTCCGGGTCGATCACCGACGTGCACGCGCTCGGGCTGCAGGCGGCGCAGGGCCTCTTTCTCACCGAGGCCTTCTATTGGGACTTGAACGAAAAGACACGGGCCTGGAGCCATCGCTTCTTCGCGACGCACAAGCGGATGCCGAACCTGATCCATGCAGGAACCTATTCCGCCGTGCAAAGCTATCTGCGGGCCGTTCAGGCGGCGGGAACCGATGAAGCGAGTGCGGTCCGCAAGCAGTTGGGCGAATCCCGGATCGACGACGTGTTCGCCAGCAACGGCCGCGTTCGCGAGGATGGGCGCATGGTGCACGACATGTACCTGATGCAGGTCAAGAAGCCCTCCGAATCGAAGTATCCGTGGGACTACTTCCACGTGAAGGCCGTGATCCCGGGCGACCAGGCGTTTCAGCCGCTGAGCGAATCGCGGTGCAGCCTCGCGAAGAGCTCCTGAGCGGCATCATTCTCGAAGCGGCTTCGGCGTAACCCTCCTCAGCGCTTGAACAACTCCCGCGCAACGATCTCCTTCATGATCTCAGTGGTTCCGCCGTAGATTCGTTGCACGCGTGCATCTGCCCATGCGCGAGCAATGGGGTATTCGCGCATGTACCCATAGCCGCCGAACAGTTGCACACAGTTGTCCAGCACAGAGAATTGCATCTCGGTGGTCCAGAACTTCGCCACTGACGCGGTGGTCGTGTCGAGTTGGCCGCTGAGATGCCGCCTCAGACAATCATTGAGGAAGCTGCGTGCCACCAGCGTGTTGGCATGCGCCTCGACGAGACGGTGCCGGACGGTTTGCTTGTCGGACAAACTGGAACCAAATGCCTGGCGCTGGGTGACATACTCCTGCGTCCACGAGACAGCCGCTTCCATGGCAGCGACGGCGGTGATCGCCACCAGCAGCCTCTCTTGTGGCAACTCGTTCATCATGTAGCGGAAGCCGCAACCTTCTTCACCCAGCAAATTGTCCGCGGGCACGCGGACGTCGGTAAAAAACAGCTCCGACGTGTCCTGGGCGTGCATGCCGACTTTTTCAAGCCGCCGCCCACGACTGAATCCCTGACGATCGCCCTCGACGAGCAGCAGGCTCGCCCCTTTTGTGCCGAGCGCCGGATTCGTTTTGACTGCAAGCAGAACCAGGTCGGCGATCTGTCCGTTGGAGATGAAGATCTTTTGACCATTGATCCGCCAATGGTCTCCATCGCGTTCAGCTCGCGTACGGATCGCGCCCAGGTCGCTCCCGGCGCCGGGTTCGGTCATCCCGATGGCGCCGATCACTTCACCGCGGGCCATGCGCGGCAGCCACGACTGCTTTTGAGCCTCGGAGCCATAGTGGAGCAGATAAGGGGCAACGATGTCGGAGTGGAGATAGAACAACGGGCCGGTGGCGCCTGCACGGGCCATCTCTTCGACGACGATGGCGCTGTAGCTGAAATCTGCCCCCCCCCCGCCGTACTGCTCGGGTACGGAAAGGCATAGCAGGCCTAATTCGCCCGCGCGACGCCACAGTGAACGGGGGACCTGACCGTCGCGCTCCCATTGGGCATGGTGTGGTGTCACTTCTTCAGCGATGAAACGCCGCACGGTGCTGCGAAACGCGTGGTGATCTGCGCTGTCCAGCGGCGCATTCGTGGCGGCGAGGTCAGACATCGCGGAGGGCTCCTGAATTGAATCGATCGGGAAGAATGCGCGCCAGCCCACGATCCAGCACCACAACATCACGTTCGACGGCGGTGGCTCGGAACTGCACCTGTCCGGCTTCCTGCCAGAACTCGCATCGAAGCGCTTCGCCCGGATACAGCGGGGCAGTGAAACGGGCGCGCAGCTCGGTGAGCCGACTGGCGTCAAAGTCGCAGAACTCGCACACAAGCAACATTCCGAGCAACCCGAACGTACACATGCCATGCATGATGGGTCGCTCGAAGCCTGCTTGCCGCGCGATGTCCGGGTCGGCATGCAAGGGGTTGGGATCGGCGCTGAGCCGGTATAGCAACGGTTGATGAGTGGCCGTCGCTCTGAGGCGCATGCGCTCGGGTGGCCGCTCCGGAAGCGGGGCAAGTGGCGCGAGTGCGTCCGCCCCAAGCTGCAGCAACGGGGCGCCAGGCGGACTGAATCCACCGTCGCCACGCGCAATCACAGTCATCCATGATCGTACCCAGCATGCCCCGGTGTCGGCCCCGCAAAGCTCGCGCTCGACGATGAAGGCCGCCCCCTTGTCCGGACCTCGATCCTCGATCCGCAGTATCCGATTGCGACCGATCACCTCCCCCGTCGGCGGCAGCGCATTCAACCACTGGATGGCTTGCTCGCCATGCACCAGGCGCCTCCAATCCAGGCCGGTGTCGGGCTCGCGCATCCAGAAGCCCGGGTCGCCGAGCATTGCGCACATCGTGGGCAGTGCCTGCAAGCGATCCTCATACACGAATCGAAGGTGTCGTTCATCCCAGGCGTCAGCGCCCTGCGCCGCACCCACGCCCAGCGCGTACATGATGGTGTCGCGCGCTTCGTAGCGCTGACGCACGGTGGGCAGCGAGCGGTGCAACAGCGCCTCGGGATCCAGACGCCTGTCACCTGAAGCCGGCGTGAGCGTTGTCACGGCCGGGGGGATCCGAAGACGCCAAGCAGCGCATCCGTGGCACTGTCAAAGCCGCGTTCATTCGATACATCTGAAATCTTCGCCCATTGTTCTGCGACAAATTCGGGAGATACATCCTCTGCCGAGGCCTGTACCCCCTGGCCCTCGACAATCCTCACGGTCGAAAAGTAACCGCCACCCGCAGAGAGTATCTGGCCAGTGAGCCCACAAGCCTCAGAAGCCAGGAATGCCACGCCGGCCGCAACACGTTCCGGGGTGGCCTCAGTAAGAAGGCGCCCAAGCGGCAATCCCTCAGTCATTCGGGTGAGCGCGACTGGCGCTACCGTGTTGACGCGGATGCCGAACTTCTCGCCTTCGTGTTTGAGCGCATTCATCAGGCCCACGACCCCCAGTTTTGCGGCCCCATAGTTGCTCTGACCGAAATTGCCGTACAAACCGGCAGCAGAGGTCGTCATGACGATGCGGCCGTACTGCTGCTTTTGCATCACCGGCATGGCCGCCCGCGAGCACCAAGTCGATCCGAGGAGGTGAACTCGCACCACGGCCTCGAAGTCATCCGGATCCATCTTGTGCAGTGTCTTGTCACGCAAGATTCCTGCGTTGTTGACCAGCACATCCACGCGCCCGAATGCCTGCATGGCGGCATCGATCAGGTGCTGCGCCCCGGCTGGCCTGGCGATGTCGTCATCGTTGGCCAATGCCCGGCCTCCAGCCGCTTCGATCTCGCGTACCACTTTCTGCGCGGCAGTCGCATCGCCACTCGCTCCGCCAACGCTCCCCCCCAGATCATTGACCACAATGGCGGCGCCACGTTCGGCCAGCAACAGTGCGTGTGCGCGGCCCAAACCGCCTCCAGCGCCAGTGATCACGGCAACGCGGCCGTCAAAGCGTATCGAATTCATGTGGAGTCCCTTGCCAAACTGCGGCCCCCGTACAGAGCCTCGATTTCATTGATGAACTTTTCGCTGATGCTCTTGCGCTTGATCTTCATCGTTGCGGTCACCTCTCCATCGTCATGATCGAGTTCCTTGGTCAACAGGTGAAATTTGCGCACATGCTGCACCTGTGGCATTTGCGCGTTGACGCGATCCACCTCTGATTGCACCAGCTCGCGCACGCGCCCATGATCGGCCAAGGTGCGGAAGTGCGTGTAGGACAAACTGTGTTCCTCGGCCCACTTGCCGACCGTCTCGTAGTCGATCTGGATCAATGCCGAAACGAAGGGTTGACGGTCGGCGATAATGATGGCCTCCTTGATGTAGAGGCTGAATTTGAGCGCGTTCTCGATCTCGCTGGGTGTGATGTTCTTGCCCCCTGCCGTGATCATGATGTCCTTCTTGCGATCGATAATCCGGATTTCATCGCCAACCGCCACCGCGACATCGCCGGAATGCAGCCAGCCTCCCGCGTCGATGGCCTCACGCGTTGCCACTTCGTTGCGGTAATAGCCTTTGAAGACCGCCCCCCCGCGAATCAGCAATTCGCCATCTTCGGCGATCTGCAGTTCGACCCCCGGCGTCGGTCCGCCCACAGTGCCCAGCGGTGATGCCGCACTGCGCTGCAATGTCACCAGGCCGGACGTCTCGGTCATTCCATAGCCTTCCCGAATGGGAACGCCAAGGGCGCGAAAAAAACGCAGCATGTCGGGAGCGATCGGAGYCGCACCTGAGACGGCAAGCCGGCACTTTCGCAAGCCAATGAAATTGCTGAGCGGGCGCAACATGACCCAGTACCAGAAAGCATGTCCAGCACGGTGACGCCATGACCATTGCGTCTTCGGCAGCACAGCCAGTGGCGTGGTCGCCTTGAGAGCGCTGTGATACAGGCGCCGGCGCAACCAACCGGCCTCGCGGATCCTGATTTCGATCGCGGCGTGCAGCTTCTCCCAGATCCGGGGGACGCCGAGAAACAGCGTCGGCGCGATCTCGCGAAGATCGTTCTGAACCGTGCGCAAACTCTCTGCGAAGTTCACCACGGCGCCGCAGCGCAAGGGTAGGCAGACCGTATAGATCTGCTCGGCAACGTGGCACAGCGGCAAATACGAAACCGTTGAATCTGACGGTGTGCAGTGATAAATGGCGTCGGTGCTGGCGGCCATTGCCGCGATGTTGCCGTAGCTGATCATGGCGGCCTTTGGCCTGCCGGTCGAGCCACTGGTAAATATCATCAGCGCGAGGTCATCCATCGACTGATGTGCCAGACGTTCCTCAACAAGACGCGGGCGCTCATGCTCGCAAACGGCCCCAAGCGCAACGATCTGGTCGAAGGTCTTCAGATTGTCGACCTTGTAGTGCTGGACGCCACGCGGGTCGATCACCACCACATGCCTGAGCGCAGGCAGCCTGTCGCGCACTTCGAGCACCTTGTCGAGCTGTTCCTGGTCTTCGCAAACGACCACGCTTGCATCGGAGGCCTGTAGCAGGTACTCGACCTCAGCTGCTGGCGACGTTGGATAGATGCCTATCGTGACGGCGCCAATCATCCCGCAACCCAGCTGGGCAAAGACCCACTCTTTGCGGTTCTCGCAAATGATGGCGCAGTGCCCCCTGTGCTGCAGGCCGAGCTTGACGAGGCCGAGGCCGAAGTGACATGCCTGTCGTTCGTACTCGGCCCAGGTGACAGGTTCCCAAATGCCGTAGTCCTTTTGCCTCAGCGCCACATTGGAAGGCCGCGTTCGAGCCCAATGACGAAGTTGCTGCGGCAGCGTCAGCTCGCCGATGTCGACGAGTTCGCTCACGACAGCCACCTCTTGCGTCGCTTGTAGTGCTTCACGTTTCGAAAGCTCGCCATTTCATCCGCACCCTCGCCATAGCCTAGGTAGAAGCGCTGGACGTCGGCGTCTTGCGCCAATTTGGCGGTCGCCCCGTCGATCACGATCTTGCCGCCTTCCATGATGTAGCCATAGTGGGCGATGTCGAAAGCCGCCATGGCGTTCTGTTCGACCAGCAGCATCGCCACCCCCTGCTCGCGGTTGATGCGCTCGATGATCTTGAAGATGTCCTGCACCACCAGCGGTGCCAGGCCGAGCGAGGGCTCATCGAGCAGCATCAGCGTCGGCTTCCCGAGCAGCGCCCGCCCGATGGCCAGCATCTGCTGCTCGCCGCCGGAAAGATAGCCGGAGCGTTGGGCGCGTCGATCCTTCAGGCGCGGGAAATACTCGTAGATCAGCGCCACATCCGGTTTTTCGCCCCGGCCCTTGAGGGCATTGCCGGCGACGATCAGGTTCTCTTCGACGGTGAGCTCTTCGAAGACATGACGGCCTTCGCGCACGTGCGCGATGCCAAGTCGTGCCAGCAGGTGGGGCGCCTTCGAATCGATGCGCTCGCCGAGATAACGAATCGCCCCCGAGCGCAGTTGCCCCACCTCCAGCGACAACAGATTGGAGACCGCCTTCAGCGTGGTCGTCTTGCCTGCGCCGTTGCTCCCAAGCAGCGCCACGATCTGCCCGCGTGGCACTGTGAGAGACAGCCCCCGCAGCACCTGTACCGTGTGTTGATACACCACCTCGATGTTCTCGATCACCAGAGCCGGCTCAGCCATGGCACCGGCCAGCGATTCGCCTGCTGTGGCTTGCGCGGGGGCGGCGACATCTCCGGGGGAGGCGATCATGCCGTTTTGATCCAATCGCTGGCGGGCTGCAGCAGTTTCGTCTTGTCGTCGTAGGCATAGATGCGACCCGAGCCGATCTGGTGGTTCTTCAGCGAAACCGGCAAGCCCGTCACACCGCCCGTGTCCCAGTTTTCGATGCTCTCCAAGGCGGTCTTCATGTTCGCCCCGTTCAATGGCTGCCCGGCCTTGATGCAACGCTCCACGATCTCCGCGATAACCATGCCTGCGAGCCATGTGTGGACATTGAAGATCGAGACGTAATCCATGCTCGGACGCACTTTGGCAACGTACTCTCCCATCGCCTGCATCATCGGCGCGTCCTTGGTGTCATAGCTATAGCGGTAGGGCATGACGCCCACCCAGCCTTCCGCTGCCGCACCCATCGTGCTGACGGTTGTCTTGTCCATGCTCCAGATCGTGCCCATCGGGGTGGCTCGCAGACCCGCCTCGCGCATCTGCTTGATGAACTCGGGGATCGGCGCCAGCACATAGCCGTGGAAGATCACGAAATCAGGCTTGGCTCGGCGCAGCTTGGCCACTTCGCTTGAAACATCCACCGCACCAGGCTTGGTCACCACTTCCAGGACGATCGGAATCTGCAACGCCTGTGCCTTGGCCTTGATACCGGGGATCGGGTCGCGTCCGAACTCGGTATCGCTGTAGACGATGGCGACTGCCGGCTTCGTGGCGCCACGGGCGTTGCGGCTGATGTGCTCGAGCAGAATCTCACCCATTGCGACGTAGGTCGGTGCGGCAATGAAGTGATATGGGTGACTTGTCGAGTCGGCGAGCTCCGTCGAGAAGCCGACCCCGCTGGTCAGCGTTGTGCCAAGTTGGCCCACCTCCTTGGCCGCCACCTTGGCCCAAGCAGTGGAACCGCCAAAGAACACGGCCGGCTTGTTCTCGCCCATGATCTTCTTGAAGATCGCCATCTCCTGGTCCATTTTGTAGGCCGAGTCCTCTGCGACATAGCGCAAGCGCCGGCCGGCCACGCCGCCCCTGGAATTGCGCCAATCGCAGTAATCGCCCAGGCCCTGATGAAGGCCCACCCCGGCAAATGCGAACACGCCGGTAATGGGCATGGCAGCGCCGATCACGATTTCGCCGGTTTGTGCGATCGACGCGCGAAGCGGAAACCCGGAAAGTGCGGCGGCACCGAGACTTGCACTGATCGCACGGCGGCGTGACAGGTTGACATGATTGATTTCGCTGCTCATGGTTCGTCGCTTTCAGTGAAGTCAGGCCCGGAAGGGCCAGAGGTGGAAGAATCGCCGCACACGCCGCCAGACTTCGAGCAGTCCGTGTGGCTCGAATACCAGGAAGCCGATGATGAGCAGGCCGAAGACGACCTGCTGGATCGAACTCAGTATTTCGGTGGCGCCTGGCGACCACCGCGTGGCGACGCTCACCGCGGCTCGCAGCAATTCGGGCACCAGCGTCATGAACACCGCGCCGAGAATCGTGCCGAGCAGGCTGCCGAGGCCACCGACGATGATGGCGGCCAGATAGAAAATCGACAGCGTCAGCGTGAAGTACTCCGGCGTCATGGCCCGGTAAAAATAGCCGAGCAGCGCCCCAGCCACGCCCGCGTAGAACGAGCCGATGGCGAAGGCAGCAAGCTTGTAGTGCAGCAGGTTGATCCCCAATACCTCGGCGGAGATGTCCCTGTCGCGGATCGCGATAAAGGCGCGGCCGACCCGTGTCCGGAAGAGGTTGCGCGCGGCCACCAGCAGCAACGCCGCCACTGGCACGATGAGGAAGTACATTCTCCGATCGTTCAGCAACTCGAAGCCGAACAGGCTTGCGTTGGGAAGGTTCACGCCTCGCACGCCACCCGTCACGCTGTCCCATTCGCGGAACACGTAGACCAGAATGAATTGTGTGGCCAAGGTCGCCACTGCAAGGTACAAGCCCTTGATACGCAGGCTGGGAAGGCCCACCAACAGCCCCAGCAGGGCCGCCATCGCGCCGGCAAGTGGCAAGGTGACGAAGAACGGCACGCCGCGCTGCGCCAGATACGCCGCCGTATAGCAACCCACGCCCATGAATGCTGCGTGGCCGAGCGAGATCAACCCGGTGTAGCCGGTCATGATATTCAGCCCGGTTGTTGCAATGACATGAATCCCCAGCAGACACGCCACACTCACGAGGTAGTCGTTCACGCTGAACGGAAAAAACACCAGCGCACCGACCAGCAGGCCGAGCCAGGCTCTCTGCACCGGAGTGGACCAGATCGCTTGATCGTGTTCGTAGCTCTCGCGGAAGTCGCCGATTCTCATGCGCTACAACCTTTCTATTTGGCGCGTGCCGAACAGGCCGTAGGGCCGAATCAACAGGATCACCAGGACAGTGACGTAAGGCACGATGTCGCGAACCTTCCCCCCCAGATAGCCGGCGGTCAGGCTTTCAATCAGCCCGACGATGAGCCCGGCGACGATGGCACCGGCGATGCTGTCCAGTCCACCCAGGATGATGACCGCGAGCACACCAAGTGCTGCGCCGCCGATGGCCGGCGAAAGACTGGTGATGGACGCCACGATGATCCCGGCAACCGCGCCGACGACACCAGCGAAGACCCAGGTCAGGCGTTGCGTGGCACGCACGTCAATGCCCAGCACGTACGCCGTCATCGGGTCGCTGGCTGCGGCGCGCATCGAAATGCCGGTGGTCGAGTATCGGAAATAGAGCGTGAAGACAATGATGATGAGCGCCGCCAGCAAGAAGCTCCACAGAACCTGGCCTGGGATGAACACCTCGCCGATATGGAGCGGCGCGCCCGGCAAGAACGCGGGCATCTCGTAGTTCTTGCCGCCGCCCCAGAGGGCGTTCACGCCGCCACCGAGCGCGCTGGCCAACCCGATGGTGGCCATCAGCACCGAAATCACCGGCTGGCCCGACAGCGGCCGCAAGATCGTCTTCTCGATCAGCGCGGCGCACGCGGCAACAGCGGCAAGCGCCAGCAGCAGTGCCAGGACCATGGGCACCCCCCACATCACGTTCGCCGTGTAGAAGAAGTACGCGCCGAGCATCATGAACTCGCCCATCGCGAAATTGATGGCGCCTGTTCCCTTGTAGATCAGTACGAAGCCCAACGCGATCAAGGCCTGCAGTCCGCCGGCGAGGAGGCCGAGTGCGCTGAACTCGGCGAGCGCGATCCAGTCGATGTCGGGCAGATTCATGTGGTCACCTTCCGGGCGGCCGATTCGCCCAGGTAAGCCCGTACAACCTCTGGGTTCGTACGCACCTCGGCCGGAGCCCCCTGGCCGATGACTTGCCCGAAGTTCAGTACGACGACATGGTTCGAAATGTCCATCACGAGCCCCATGTCGTGGTCAATCAGCAGCACGGTGACTCCCCACTGCTCCTGGACATCGAGAATGAAACGCGCCATGTCTTCGGTCTCCTCGCGATTCATCCCTGCCACCGGCTCGTCGAGCATCAGTACCTTGGGCTGCATCGCCAGCGCGCGCGCCAACTCCACTCGCTTCTGCAGACCGTATGACAGCCCGGCCACCGGCAGGTGCCGAATGTGATCGATCTCGAGGAAGTCGATCACATCGCGTTCGATTTCGCGCCGCAGG
Organism: Variovorax sp. P1_G12; assembly: GCF_056405555.1. Taxonomy (NCBI): domain Bacteria; kingdom Pseudomonadati; phylum Pseudomonadota; class Betaproteobacteria; order Burkholderiales; family Comamonadaceae; genus Variovorax; species Variovorax sp. P1_G12. The sequence continues at coordinate 317,680 of NZ_JBFUBW010000003.1, forward strand.
GTCATCTCCTCCCGCTGCGCCGAACCGAAGTACCACATCGCCGACAACGGGTTTGAACGAAGACGCGTATGGCCTCCGAGCTTGATGTTGTCCAACACCGACATGCCACGGAACAAGGCCACGTTCTGGAAGGTACGCGCGAAGCCGAGTGCTGCGCGTTGGTGGGCGCCATGGCGTGTGACATCGTTCCCCTCGAAATGCACGGAACCGTGCTGGGGCTTGTAGAAGCCGGAGATCGTGTTGAACAGGCTGGTCTTGCCCGCGCCGTTCGGACCGATAAGGGCCGTAATCTCACCTCGACGTGCAGCAAACGAAACGCCCGCCAGAGCACGGATGCCACCAAAACCGAGTTTCAAGTCAACCACCTCGAGCAGAGGCTTTTCAGGGATTGCACGGATGGGAATCATTGAAAAGCAATCGGTTGTTTGGCAAACAGGGAAAAATTGACCGCCCTAGGGCGCCAGCAATCCGATCTGCTGCAAATGAAAAGGCAATGCTCGGGGAGCGGGAAGACGCAACTGGCAGGTCGTGTCAAAAATTGGCACTTTCGATCAGGGTCGCCATTCCCATGCCGCTGCCCAAGCACATGCTGACGACTGCATAGCGGCCTCCGCTCTGCGCCAGGTGCTGAATGGCGGTCATTGTCATTCGAATACCAGTTGCTCCGGGTGGATGGCCTATCGAGATTCCGCCGCCATAAAGGTTGGTTTTCTCGCGAGAAATCCCAAGTTCTTTTTCAGCATGCAAGTTCACGACCGAAAAAGCCTCGTTGATTTCGAAATAGTCAATTTCGGCGACGCCAAGCCCGTTCCGTTTCAACAAAGTCGCAATAGCCGGAACCGGCCCCATTCCCATCAGATGAGGAGGAACGCCTTCGACCGCATAGTCGATCAGTTTTGCCTGTGGATTCAGCCCATGACGGTGGGCGGCCGCATCATCGAAAACCATGATTGCCGCGCCACCGTCAGTCACTCCGCTCGAGTTCCCCGCCGTGACAAGACCATCGACACGGAAAGCAGGCTTCAACTCCGAAAGACGCTTCCGCAGAACATTTGGGCGGGGGAATTCATCTTTTTCAAAGAGCCGACTGTTTTTGCCTTCCGGCACTTCAAGCGGCGCAATCTGCTTCGCGAGAAATCCGGACTCTTCTGCGGATTTTGCGCGCTGCTGACTCATGAAGGCCCAATCATCCATGTCTCGGCGGCTGTATCCATGCAGCTCACTCAAATTCTCGGCAGTCTCGCCCATCAGCTCACGCGAGAAAGGGCATCGATAGACGTAGTCCAGGCCGTCAATCAGCATCGACTCTCCCCTGCCTGCACCCCACCGGGTGTTAGTCGAAAGATAAGGGGCGCGGCTGAAATTCTCACCTCCGGCGGCTATTGACAGGGAACTGTGCTTTGTCAAAATTTGCATCGCGGCACTGACTATTGCCTGCGAGCCGGTACCGCAGGCGCGCGTGACATTCAGTGCGGCACTTTCTATTTTCATGCCTGATTGCAATGCCACCTTTCGACTTATGAAACCACTGTCGTGATCAACGGCGCCTACATTTCCAAAAACCAGATGATCGACCTCGGCAGGGTCGATA